>JAYUKZ010000024.1:0-20244 GCA_043763995.1 Fibrella sp. | reverse complement strand
AAAGGGAGCAAAAAGCAGTATAAACCAAGTGGACAAAAACAATAACTAACAACTTCGTTATTCGACAAAGTGGTCCGGTTCTAGGGGCGCAGTATATTATTCCAACACCTACATTGACCTGAAGTGTTACGCCCATGATTTTTGTCTGCGCGAACGACCCACAAGCAAGGATCATTAACAGGCTGGTGAGCAGACTTTTCATAGAAACGTTATAAAAAGATATTGTTCCGGTAGTAACTGGAAATGGGTCGGATTGTTGGTTAAAAGTCTGGATACGGGTAATTATTTCCCTGGCACAGTTCTCCTGCCCAGGTACGTGTCCGCTTTGCCGGAGTGCTCAGTCTCCATACACACCAAACCTCCGGAGGTGGGCGGGTAGCGTGGCCACACTGCAAAGCCACCAGTTGAGGCGCAGTGCCTTGTCGGGTGCTCTCGCCGATTATCCATGTAAATTCCCCACGAGATGCAGGATTTACGTGGATAAATGGCAGAAAATTTCGCCAACATTAATACGTAAATAGGGCAACCAGCAAGTCGGAAACCGCTTGGGCTGTATCGTCCGGCAACTGCCCCAGGTATTTACGAAGCCGCACTTTCTTGCAGTCGAGGCAGATCGGGTACGATTTCAGGACTGATCAACTGCCATGTCCACGCTGAGTGGTCAAATTTGTTGGAAATACCCTCGAACAGATCAGCATCGGGGTTTTCACCGGCTTCTTCTGCCCGTTGAAACTGAGCGTCCCAACCCGCCCGTGGGTTCTCTTCGGCGGCTTTCGTCATTCTTTTGGCCGTTTAAAAACCACAACAAGCCCCGACGTGTTGGCCCCCATATCGAGCCAGCCGGTAATGCCGGTTTTCACCGCCGACATGCTCACCAGTTCCCAACCCAACTCGCCGAATTCATTCAGTTTGTGCTGGAAATTCGGCAGTTCGTCGGGCCGGAAATTCAACGAAAGGTATTCCCACTTAGTCATTGGCGTAGTAGCGTTTAAAGAAATACAGCAGTTCAATACCCACCGTGCTGTTGCCCAGTTGCACACACGACACCAGCTCCCAGTCCTGTTCGCCCTGTTCGTTCAGAATATCTTCCACCACCTCCGAGGGGATCATGGGGCTTTCGGCCTCGTCGCTCTGCCGAAACATCGACTGCGACTGAGCCATTACCTTCGTTTTCAGCGTCTTATATTCCCAGGGCATATCGAAAATAGTTAAGAGTGAAGGGTTAAAAGTTAAGGGTTGGGTTGAACAAGAGCAGAACGTACCTGAGTGACATAACGCTTAACTTTTAACTCTTCACTTCAACACTAAACGTCCAATAAAATCCGGGTGGGGTCTTCCAGCAGTTGTTTCACCCGTACCAGGAAACTGACCGACTCTTTCCCGTCAATGATCCGGTGGTCGTAGCTCAGGGCCACGTACATGATAGGGCGAACCACAATTTCGCCGCCAACCACCACCGCCCGTTCCACAATGTTATGCATCCCCAAAATGGCCGATTGCGGCGCGTTGATGATGGGGGTCGAAAGCATGGAGCCGAAGGTGCCGCCGTTGGTGATGGTGAAGGTACCGCCCTGCATCTGCTCGATGGTCAGTTTGTTATCCCGCGCCAAACCCGCCAGCCGCACCACTTCTTTCTCGATCTGCGAAAAACTCATCTGATCGGCGTTGCGAATGACGGGCACCACCAGCCCCCGCTCCGACGACACGGCAATCGAGATGTCGCAATAGTCGTTGAACACCATCTGGTCGCCGTCGATCATGGCGTTCACCGCCGGGAATTCGCGCAGGGCCATGCAAATGGCTTTGGTGAAAAACGACATGAAACCCAACCCCACGGTGTGCTTCTCCTTGAATTTGTCTTTGTATTTGCCCCGCAGGTCCATAATGGGCTTCATGTCTACCTCGTTGAAGGTAGTGAGCATGGCCGTTTCGTTTTTCACGGCCACCAGCCGCCGGGCAATGGTTTTGCGGAGCGAGGTCATTTTTTCGCGCCGTTGGGTACGTTGGCCGGGCACCGAAACCACCACCGGCGCGGCGGGTTGCGGGGCGGGAGCCGGTTTGGCAGCAGCCGGCGCGGCGGGAACAACGGCAGGTTGCGGAGCGGGTTGCGCCGGGGCCGGGCTGGCCGTCAGGGCATCAGCTTTCGTGATGCGCCCGTCTACGCCCGTGCCCTGCACCTGGGCGGGGTCAACGCCTTTTTCGGCCAAAATCTTCGCCGCAGCGGGCGAGGGGAAATTGGCTGCGTAGCTGTCTTTGCCGTTGGTGGCGGGGGCCGTAGCCGGGGCCGGTTGCGCCGAAGCGGGTGCCAACGTACCTGGCTGCGGAGCAGAAATAGCGGCGGGCTGCCCCGTTTCAATCCGGGCAATGGTAGCTCCAATGGCCAGGGTATCACCGGCTTGCGCCACAATCCGCAACGTACCGGCGGCTTCGGCGGGCAGTTCAAATGTGGCCTTGTCCGACTCCAGTTCGCACAGCGTTTCGTCCATGGCCACGGTGTCGCCGTCTTTTTTATTCCAGGCCGCAAGGGTCACTTCCGTAATAGATTCGCCCACGGCGGGAATTTTTACGTCGATAACACTGGCCGAAGGCAAGGCAGACGGGGCGGGTGCAGGGGGCGTTGGTGCGGGGGCTTCTACGGCTACCTGGCTGGCCAGAACCGGAGCCGCAGGGGCCTGGGCCGGGGCGGGGGCCACAACCGGAGCCGGACTAGCAGCAGCATCCGCTGGGGCAGTTCCCACTGCTTCAATCGTGCAGATGGTGGCTCCGATGGGGAGCACATCGCCCGCCTGAGCCATGATGTGCAACGTACCTGCCGCTTCGGCGGGCAACTCAAACGAGGCCTTGTCCGAATCGAGGGTGCAGAGCACTTCATCGAGCGTCACGGCATCGCCTTCTTTTTTCATCCATTCGCCCACCGTCACTTCGGTGATCGACTCGCCCACGGCGGGGACTTTTACTTCGATTGCGGTCATCTTCGAGTTATTCAAATGCTTTTTGTACCAATTCGGCCTGTTCCTGGGTGTGCAGCTTGGCAAACCCCGTGGCGGGCGACGAGGCCGACTCCCGCCCAACGTACCGGAGCGACTGCGTGCCGGTGAATTTTTCGCGCAAACGACGGAGCAAAAACGAGTAGCAGCCCATGTTTTCCGGCTCCTCCTGCACCCACACCATCTCCGGTTTTTTGTAACCCGAAAGGGCCGCGTCGAGTTGTTTCAGCGGCAGGGGGTAAATCTGCTCCATCCTGACAATGGCCACGTCGGTACGCTGGTCGGCCTGCTGTTTTTCCAGCAAATCGTAATACACCTTGCCCGTGCAAAGCAACACCCGCTTCACCTTTTTCGGCTCGGCATAAGCATCGCCAATCACCTCGCGGAACGTACCTGTGGCCAGTTCATCGAGCGACGAAATGGCCTGCGGGTGCCGCAACAACGATTTGGGCGACATAATAATGAGCGGCTTACGAAACGCCCAGGTCAGTTGGCGGCGCAGGGCGTGGAAAATGTTGGCGGGTGTAGTGATGTTGGCCACCACCAGGTTATTCTCGGCGCAAAGTTGCAAATACCGCTCCGGGCGGGCGTTGGAATGTTCTGGCCCCTGCCCTTCGTAGCCGTGGGGCAGCAGCATCACGAGGCTGTTCTGGATGCCCCATTTCGATTCGCCGGCGGCCACAAACTGGTCAATAATGACTTGTGCGCCGTTGGCGAAATCACCAAACTGCGCCTCCCAAATCACCAGCGCGTGGGGCGCGGCCATCGCGTAACCGTATTCGAAGCCCAGCACACCATATTCCGACAGCAGCGAGTTGTACATCTGCACCGGCAACTGCCCGGCCTCAATGTTGTTCAAGGGCGTGTAGAGTTCGTTCGTCGTTACGTCGTGCAACACGGCGTGGCGGTGCGAGAACGTACCCCGCTGCACATCCTGCCCACTAAGCCGCACCACTTTTTTCTCCAGCGAAAGCGACCCGTAGGCCATCTGTTCGGCCACCGACCAGTTCACCATCCGGGTCTCGAAAACCATCTTCCGGCGGTCGGCCAGCAACTTGTCGATCTGTTTCAGGGGTTTAAAGCCTTCGGGGATGCTGGCCAGGGCATTGCCAATTTTTTCGAGCGTTTCCAGCGGCACACCCGTTTGCGGCGACTGGTCGAAATCATCGGGTTCGGAATACCGAAGTTCGGCCCACTGCTGATCCAGGCGCAGGGGTTTGTAGGGCAAGCCGGGCTTTTGCTTAATCTGATCCAGGCGGTCCTGCAACACTTTCTTGAATTCGGCATCCATCCGGGCGGCCAGTTCGGCATCCACGTCGCCGCGCTCAATCAGCAGTTTGCTATACAGTTCGCGGGGGTTGCTGTGCTTTTCAATGACCGAATACATGGTGGGCTGCGTAAATTTCGGCTCGTCGCTTTCGTTGTGGCCGTAGCGGCGGTAGCACACCATGTCGATAAACACATCGCGCTTAAACATTTCGCGGAATTCCACGGCCAGTTTGGCGCAAAAAATCACCGCTTCGGGGTCGTCGCCGTTGACATGAAAAATGGGCGCGTCAATAATTTTGGCAATATCGGAGCAGTAAATCGACGACCGCGCATCGTCGAAATCGGTGGTGAACCCCACCTGATTGTTTATCACGAAATGGAGCGTACCGCCGGTTTGGTAACCGGGCAGTTTGGCCATTTGGGTCACTTCATACACAATGCCCTGCCCGGCCACCGCCGCGTCGCCGTGGATGAGGATGGGCATAATTTTGGCGAAATCACCCTTGTATTCTTCGTCGGCCTGCGCCCGCACAAAACCTTCCACCACGGGGTTCACCGCTTCAAGGTGCGAGGGGTTGGGGGCCAGTTTCACGCTGATTTCTTTGCCGCTCGGTGTCTTTGTCAGGCTGGTGTAGCCCAGGTGGTATTTCACGTCGCCGTCGCCGTGTACCTGCGTAGGTACGCTACCCTCGAACCCGTCGAAAATAGCTTCGTAGGATTTACCCAGAATGTTGGTCAGCACATTGAGCCGCCCCCGGTGGGCCATGCCAATCATCACCTCCTGCACGCCCATGTCGGCGGCGCGGGTAATAATGGCATCCAGGGCCGGAATGGTCGTCTCGCCGCCTTCGAGCGAAAATCGTTTTTGGCCTAAGTACTTGGTATGCAGGAAGTTCTCGAAAATACTGGCCTCGTTGAGTTTCTCCAGAATGCGCTTTTTTTCGTCGGGCGTGGGCGTGAAGGTGAGGGCTTCCTTCTCGATTTTGTTGCGAAGCCAGTTCTTTACATCGATCTCGCGGATGTACATGTACTCGAAGCCAATGCGGCCCGCGTAGATGGTCTCCAGCGATTCCATGATTTTGCGCAACGTGGCCGCGCCAATGCCCAGCAGCTTGCCCGCGTCAAAAACTGTGTCCAGATCGGCTTCGGTCAGGGCGTAGTCGGCCAGTTCGAGGCGGGGGTTGCGGTCTTTGCGGTGGCCGATGGGGTTGGTGTTGGAGAGCAGGTGCCCCCTGGAGCGGTAGGCTTTGATGAGGCTGGCCACCGACACTTCTTTTTCGCTCCGTTCAGAATCGGGCGGGGCGGGCTTGGCCGGGCCGTTGGCGGTGCCGTTTCCGTTGGTGGGTTGCCCCGCGCCAGGTACGTCGCCGTAGGTCTGCGAGAACTCGAACCCGCGAAAAAACTGCTGCCAACTGGCATCTACCGAGGCCGAATCCTGCTTATATGACTGGTAAAGTTGGTCGATATAAGCCGCGTCTGAATTGGCTATATATGAATATTGATCCATCTGAGAAAACATCGCGCTGTTTAACCGACAAAGTTAAGGTATAGCCCACGAACGGGCGTGAAAACTTCGTTATTTTATCCTGCGTCCCGTGTACTTACATTTATCCCCCAAAACCAGACTGTCGATGCTGTTCAGGATTTATAACAATCCGACGATCTGGCCCGAACCCGATAACAGCGCGTTTGCAACGTCCCCACCCTCAGACCCGACCTCAACTTTCAGACACTGAGTAAGCGTATTTCACGTTAAAGCTGTACTTTGCCAACAATCCCGACCCGTATGACACCTGCCCGCTTTTGGTTGCCCGTTGCCCTGCTTTTACTCCTGCTCTGTGGCTGCGAACCGGTCAATCTGGTCCGAATTGACTTCACCAACTGTGTGCCCCCCTCGGCGGCAGTGGGGGCCACCCTAACCCAGCTACAAGCCGAACTGTTCATCGACAAACCCACCGGCGACGTGGGCACCATCAGTTGGGCCTTCGGCGATGGGCGCGGGCTGCCCCAAACCGGCGAACGGGTGCTCTACACCTTCGACAGGGCCGGTACCTACACCGTGACCATGACGCTGGTGAATCGCTGTAACCAGACCCTCACTGTGAAACGCACCCTCATCCTGACCAACTAACCGACGTACCTGGCTTTTTTTCCATTAACCAAACCGCCCCTATGCCCCGTACTTTTTTCTGCCTTTTGGTGCTGTTTCTGACCGGGTGGTGCCAGTGGGGCCATGCCCAGGGGCGAATCAGCAACGTGCGGCTGCGCAGCCTCGATCAGCAGTCTGTTGAAATCCGCTACGACCTGCGCAACAGCCGCCCGACCGATTCTTTGTACGTGCGGCTGCAACGGCGCAATGGCAAGTTTATCTCGCCCAACGCCACCAGCCTCAGCGGCGATCTGGGCACAAACCAAGCCGATGGCCGCGACCGCCGCGTAGTCTGGAACCTGCGGCAAAACAACTTGTTGCTCCGCGAAGAAGTGCGGGCAGTGGTGTTGCTAAAACCAACCCTACCGGGAAACAGCGGGCCAGCGAAAACCCCGCCAACACACGCCCCCACCGACACGCCCATTGCCACCCCCGCCCCACCCGAACCGGTAGCGGCTGGCCAGGAAAAACCCTACCGTGGCCCGGCGTGGGCGTTACTGTCGGTGCTGGCACCGGGCGTGGGCAACATTTTTGTGCAAACCCCCCGCCCCCGGCTGGGGTTGCGCCCATTGGTGACGGTAGCCGCCTACGGCTTGCTCATCTACGGAGCCGGGCAACAAGGCGAAGCCGACCAGGCCTACCAAGCATACGAAACCGCCGGTAACGAAGCCGCCGCCGAACCCTTCTACCAAAAAGCCAACGCTGCCCACCAACGCTATTATGTGGCTTCCAGAGCCGCCGCCGCCATCTGGATTACCGACGTAACGCTAACACTCATTCGCGGGTTTCGGAACCAACGCGCCGACCGGCAGGAGGCCAAACCTGTTTCATTTCACCTGAATTACCAGGCCAACACCCCCGTGGCCGTGGTACGCTATTCGTTTTAATCCAACGTACCTATGCGCGTTCTGCTTTGCTTTTTTTGCTTTGTTTGGCCTGGCCTGCTGCTGGCCCAGCAACCCGCCGTGGTGTCGTCGGCCAGTAACTGGCTCACGCTCAGGGTGGGGGCCACCGATACCGTGGCCACTGTTGCCGTTTTGGCCAAAACCAAACCTGCTCCCCGCAAGCCTAAGCCGGAAGTAGTGGCGGCAACCCCGGCTCCGGCCAGTAGCAGCGCGGTGGTAGTCAGCCCGCCGTCCGCCAAAGTGACCGCTAAAGTACCTGCCAAACCCGCCGTGCGGTCGTTTCTGGAACCCTTCGCCGACAACACCAACGGCTGGCTCATTGGCAAACGGAACGGTTTTGAACTGGAAATTGCCAAAGACAGCTACTACATCCGGCGCGAGGCCGACGCGCCCGTTCGGCCCGGCAGGAGCTACATTAAACTCCCCGACGGGCTGAACCTCAACAAAGCCGATACCTTCACGGTGAGCGTCGAAATGTCGTTTCCGGCGGGAGTGGAGGCCGACGGGGGGCTGCTCGTTGGCGTGAAAGACACCAGCAACTACTGCCAGTTCCGGCTGCTGGGTACGTCGAAAGTGGTGCTCTACACCCGCGTGAATGGCCAGGCCCAGGCCAGCTACATGAGTGGCAAACCCACCGCTGCCAAAGTGGCCATCTCGCCCACCCGCAACACGCTCACCATCCGGCGCACGGGCAGTCAACTCCATTTTTACGTGAACGGCAATGAAGTAGAAGACAGCCCGCACCCCTTCAAACCCTTCAAAGGCAACGGCGTGGGGTTCATCACTTTCGCCGAAGCCGCCAAATTCCAGTACCTCACCGTGCAAGTGGGGAAATGACCGTGACCTCACCCCCGTCCCGGCCGGGGGTGAGATAATAACCCCAACTATGTTGACACTCCGCCCCGCTACCCCCTCTGACATTCGGCTGTATTTCGATTGGGCCAACGACCCCGAAACCCGGCAGCAATCATTCAACTCTGAGCCGATAAGCTGGGAAAATCATGAAGCGTGGTTTGCCCGGAAAGTGGCCGACCCCAACGCCCTGTTGCTGGTTTTTGAAACGGACAACAACGTACCTGTTGGGCAGGTACGTTTCGAGAAACAGACTGAGGGTGAAGTGATTATCGGAATTTCGGTAGATAACGCTTTTCGTGGGCGCGGGCTGGCTACCCAACTCGTTGCCGAAGCCTGCCGGGTGTGTGGGGAGCACTGGGGCAACGTACCTATTACGGCCTATATCAAGCCCGAAAATCAAGCCTCGATCCGGGCGTTTGAGCGGGCGGGGTTTACGCCTTCGGGCGAAAGCCTTACCTTTGTGAATGCCGCGCTTCGCCTGGTACGTATACCTTCCAATAATCAGGTAACTGCCTGACTACAAACTTGTTTTGATGTCTTTCTTACCCATTCAGATTGGCCAGCACACCCTTTCGCCAAACCACAAACCGTTTGTGATTGCCGAAATGTCGGGCAACCACAACCAGTCGCTGGAGCGGGCGTTGGCGTTGGTCGATGCTGCCGCCGAGGCCGGTGTTCATGCCCTGAAACTCCAGACCTACACGCCCGATACCATCACCTTCAACGGCACCACCGACGAGTTTTTTATTCGAGATGACCAATCGCTTTGGGCCGATAAAAACTTGTACGCCCTCTACCAAAACGCCTACACACCCTGGGAATGGCACTGCCCCATTTTCGACCGCGCCAAACAGCACGGCATGGTGGCGTTCAGTTCGCCATTCGACACCACCGCCGTCGATTTTTTGGAATCGCTGAACGTACCTGCGTACAAGATCGCGTCGTTTGAAAACACCGATCATATCCTACTGAAAAAGGTGGCCCAAACGGGTAAGCCCGTGATTATGAGCACCGGCGTGGCTACCGTGGGCGACCTGGCCGAGTCGGTGAAGGTGCTGCGCGACCACGGCTGCACGGAGTTGATTCTGCTGAAATGCACCAGCACCTACCCCGCCACCCCCGAAAGTACCAACCTGCTCACCATGCCGCACCTGAGCCAGTTGTTCAACCTGCCCGTGGGCCTTTCCGACCATACCATGGGCATTGGCGCGGCCCTTGCCGCCACGGCCCTGGGGGCGGTGGTGCTGGAAAAACATTTTACCCTCCGCCGGGCCGATGGCGGGGTGGATTCGGCGTTCTCGCTGGAACCCGATGAACTGAAAAGCCTCGTTACGGAGTCGGAACGGGCGTTTTTGGCGTTGGGGCAGGTCAGCTACGTACCTACGGCGAAAGAGATGAAAAGTCAGCCGTTCAAGCGGTCGTTGTATGTGGTGCAGGACATGGCGGCGGGCCAGGCGTTTACGCCCCAAAATGTGCGCAGTATCCGGCCCGCCAACGGCCTGCACACCCGGCATTACGACGAGGTGCTGACCAAAACTGCCGCCCAGCCTATTTCCGCTGGTACCCCCCTGGCGTGGCCCCTGCTGCACTGACCATAACCATTTATCCCCCGGCTTTGTTGACCCCCTTAGCGGGCTACCAACGGCCCCTTCATTCCAAAAAAACACCCCTATTTTGGCCAAGAAAAAACCAACCCCCGCCCCCACCGACGAGCAGGAAAAACCGCGCGTTCACAAAGAACTCGAAGGGTTCAACATCGAAATAAACTCCTTCGGCGAGATCGTGACCAGCTTCGAGATTGATAAGATCAATCAGTTTCTGAACCGCACTGTGGACGACAAAAAACTGCGCCACCGCGACGACCTCAAAGCCCTCAAAGGCGAAGCACCCGATGCTGTTTCTGCCCCGCCCGACGAAGAAAAACTCTTCGACGAGACCAACGACACCCTGCCCGATTCGGAGAAATGAGCGGGATAGCGTAACAGGCCACTAGCTGTTAATAAAAAAATGAACAACACGATCCTGGTTGCGGGCGCAACGGGCGATTTGGGTGGGCGGATCGTGACGGCATTACGGGCCAAAGGAGCCAACGTGCGGGCGGTGGTGCGGGCAAGCAGTGACCCCGCAAAAGTGCAGGCACTGGAAACGCTTGGCGTGGCCGTGGTGCGGGCAGATATGGATAACGTGGCCGACATGACGGTGGCTTGTCAGGGCGTTTCGTGCGTGGTGTCGGTGTTGGCGGGCCTTCGCAACACGGTGATCGATACCCAAAAAGTGTTGCTCGATGCGGCCGTTAAAGCGGGGGTTCCCCGGTTCATCCCGTCCGATTATTCGCTGGATTTTACCAAGTTTTCGACCGGCGAAAACCGCAATCTGGACCTTCGGCGCGAGTTTCATACGTACCTGGACCAAGCACCCATTGCCGCCACAACCGTTTTCGTCGGTGCTTTTGCCGAACTCATCACCGGTGATATGCCGCTGGTGCTGTTCAACCAAAAAATTGTGCTGTATTGGGGCGAAGCAGACCACAAAATGGGCTTCACCACCATGAACGACACCGCCCACTATACCGCGAATGTGGCCCTCGATTCGGCCACACCCCGCTACCTCCGGGTGGCCGGCGACCGGATCAGCCCCCGCCAAATAAGGGACGTTGTGAGTGGTGTTCACGGCGAAAAATTCCGGCTGATTCGGGCGGGCGGTTCGGGATTACTTGGCGTTATTATTCGGATAACCAAGACGTTAGCTCCCGGAAAAGAGGAGTTGTATCCCGCCTGGCAGGGTATGCAGTACATGCGTAACATGACCGACAACCGTTCGGATATGGCTAAACTCGACAACGACCGGTACCCCGCCATGCACTGGACCACGATCAGCGACGTACTGACTGCGCATCGGGCGGCGGGCAAGTAAGCACTACGCCCAAACTGCCCGTTGGTTGGTTTCGCTACAGCCGCCCCCTGACGACCATTGCGGGTGTTTTTTGTCCGTTTGTACAAAAAACAAACCTGCTTTCGGGAGAAGTCCGGTAGTTTTCGGGGGCTAAACCAAACATTGCTACACAATGACCTCCCACGAGATTGATTACAAGATTATTGGCGAAGATATTCAGGTGGTCGAGATTGAACTTGACCCCAACGAAACCGTCATTGCCGAAGCGGGCAGCATGTTGTTCATGGAAGACGGTGTGGTGTTCGAGACCAAAATGGGCGACGGTTCCCAGCCCGATCAGGGCTTCATGGGCAAACTGTTGCAGGCCGGCAGCCGCCTGATCACGGGCGAATCGCTGTTTATGACGCACTTCACCAATCGGGGTTCCGGCAAGCGGAAAGTGGCCTTTGCCGCGCCCTACCCCGGCACGGTGATGCCCATTAACCTGAGCAAAATCTACCAAAATACGCTCATTGTGCAGAAAGACGGGTTTTTGTGCGCCGCCATGGGCACCCGGCTGGGTATTCATTTCAACCAAAAATTTGGTTCCGGCCTGTTCGGTGGCGAAGGGTTCATTCTGGCCAAAATCACGGGCGACGGGCTGGCGTTTGTCCATGCGGGCGGCGTGGTGATGGAAAAGCAACTCAACAACGAAACCCTGCGGGTAGATACGGGCTGCGTGGTGGCGTTCGAGCCGCAGATCGATTTCAGCATCGAGCGGTCGGGTGGGTTGCGGAGCATGGTGTTTGGCGGCGAGGGTATCTTTCTGGCTACCCTGCGCGGCACGGGCCGCGTCTGGATTCAGTCGATGCCCATCTCCAAGCTGGTGCAACGCCTCTCTGCCGGGGGCGGGCAAGCTAACAAAGAAAGCGGCTCGGTGCTGGGGCAGTTGGGCAGACTGATTGAGTAGGTCTCCCTTAATCAAATCGAATCAGTTGCTCGGTGGCCGAGATGGTCAGCAACCGGATTGGACGGGACACGTACCTGCGTCCCACCCAGACCTCCAGTTGGTAGGGGCCGTTGTCAAGTTCTTTCAGGTCTAGCCGAAGCACGTGCAGCGGGGCATCCGTGCGCGACTTGTGGGTCAGCAATACCCGGCGGTGCTCATCCCGAAGGCGTACCTCAATGGGCGTGTCGGGCAGTTTTTCAATGCTCAGGTCGAGCAGCGTGCCGCCTGCGGGGGTGACAATGAGCCGGAAGGCCGCCTCTTCTACCACCGCCGATGAACTGCTCAGGACATATTTGTGGGCATACTGACCAAACCCTGTGTCGCAAACGAGCAGGGAAAAAAGAAGCAGTATAGATGGTGTAAGTACATTTTTCATAGCAAACCGGGCCTTCGGGTGAAATGGTTTATGGTGTTCCCGAAGCGGATGTAAAGCACCGCTTTTTTAGTTATGCCTGGAAATACTATTTTTGCATGAAATAATGTCTATTCAGCATAACTACCCCCGCACCATATGGAACTCCGATTACTTCGCTCCTTCCGGCAGTTGGCCCGCGACCTGAACTACTCGCGGGCGGCAGAGAAGCTGTTTGTGGCCCAGCCCGCCCTGACCCGCCAGATTCAGCAACTGGAGGCCGACCTGGGCGTGGTGCTTTTTGCCCGCACCAAACGCACCGTTCGGCTTACCCACGCCGGCACGTACCTGAACGAGCAACTTGGCCCCTGGCTCGATACGCTGGATCACCTTGCGGCCAGAACCAGGCGCATCCACGAGGGCGAACTGGGAGACCTCTGCATTGGCCACCCCGGCTCGGCCCTGTATTCCATTCTGCCCGACGTGTTGGCCCGCTTCGCCCACGAGTGCCCCGACGTGGTGCCGTGCCTGCGCGAGGCCAACGAGCAGGAAGTGGAAGACGCTTTGGTGCTGCAAAAAATTGACGTGGGTTTCACCCGCGAACTCTCTGCCAATCCGGCCTTCGTCACGCAGTTGCTCTCCGAAGAAACCCTGGCTCTGGTGGTGCCCGGCTCGCATTGGCTCACCCCGGCCACGTTCAGCAGCATGGCCCAATGCCGGGATGAACCCTTTGTGCTGCCCGTGGCAACGGCGGGCATCTACTACCTTCAGCAGCTACGGAGCGTGTTTACGGCCCACGGGTATGAACCCAGAGTGAGCTACGAATCAAACTACGGGGCCACGCTCCTGCGCCTGGTTGAAAAAGGGCTTGGCCTGGCCGTGATGCCCATTTCTTACCAACGGGGCACCTCGCTCGACCTGCGTTTCTTGCCCCTCCCGGCGGTTATCCGGCTCTACACCATTCACCTCCGGGGCACGGCCAACCCGGTCGTAGAGCGGTTTATTCAGGTGTGCCAGCAGGTGGCGGGCAACGTACCGGGCTGAACTTTAGCCCGGTACGCGCCGTTTTTCGGGGTAACAAATCCTATTTATTTTCGATGGAAGTCATCTGCACGAATGATAAATTTCCGGCTCCGGTGCTGGCTTTTTATGCCGAATTTGGGGTGAAAACGCCCACCCGCGACACGCTCTACACCATCCGGCAGGTGAAACAGCACACCACCGGCGAGACGGGCGTGTTGCTGGCTGAACTGCAAAACCCCGACGTGCCCGTGAAACACCCCGTGCTGGGGCAGGTCTGGTTTGAACCCACCTTCAACGTAAACCGGTTTGCCACCCTGTTGGGTCAGCCCATCCGCGAAGAAGAACTCGCCGACGTGACGGTGTAGGCCAATGCCGAAACAGGTATTTTTACCTGCCGAAAACGTGTATCTTTGATCGTCAAAAGGTCAATTTTATTCTTGAAATCGGGCTATAAAATGGGGTTCATAGGGCTGTTTGTGCTGTTGCTTGCGCCCGTTGGGGTGTATGTGTGGCTTCGGCACAAGGTAGTCAGCCACATACCAGAGAACTACCCCGGTCGGGTACTCCTTCAGGCCAACAACGCCGTAGTGGTCTGCGCGGGCGACAGCCTCACCCATGGCAACATCAGCGTCAATTACGTTGACCGGCTGGCCAACCGGTTTGCGGGTCAGCCCATCCAATTCCTGAACGCAGGCCGCAACGCCGATCTGACCTACTCCCTCCTCGACCGGCTAGACAACGTGATTGCGGCCAAGCCCGACGTGGTGACGATTCTGATTGGCACCAACGATGTAAACGCATCGCTCAACGAACAGGAACGGTCTCATTACCAGAAACTTGGGCGCATTGACGCGGGCATTATGCCAACCTTCGCCACGTTCCAGGCCAATTACCGGCAGGTGGTTAGTCGGCTAAAAAGCGCGGGGATTCGGCGCATCGCCCTGGCTTCGCTGCCCGTTATGAGCGAAGACCTGACCCACGAAGCCAACCACCGGGCCGAGGCGTACAGCGCATTTATCCGGGAACTTTGCCAGGAAGAAAGGCTGATGTATTTGCCCGTTCGGGAGGCCATGACAACGTACCTGGCGGGTTTTCCGGCGCAACGGCCCCACCGCTACGAGGCCAAACAACGGCTGATGACCCTGAACGTGGCCCGGTTCCAGTTGCTGGGCCAATCGTGGGATGCGCTTACCCAGCACCGGGGCAATCAGCTCACGCACGATATGCTGCACCTGAACACCGCCGGAGCCGATTTTATTGCCGATGCCGTGGCTACGTACCTGGAAACCAATTTGTTACCTCAACCCATACTTCACTCATGAACACGCCCGATGTTTGCATTATAGGAGCCGGTTCGTCGGGCATTTCGGCGGCGAAAATTCTGCACGAGCAGGGCATTTCGTTCCATTGTTTCGAGAAAGGGTCGGCCCTGGGGGGCAACTGGCGGTACGGCAACGACAACGGCCTGTCGTCGGCCTACCGGTCGCTGCACATCAATACCAACCGGAATCTGATGGCCTACAGCGACTTTCCGATGCCGACGGATTACCCCATGTTTCCGCATCATAGTCAGATCATTACGTATTTCGACAACTACGCCCGGCACTTCGGCATTGCTGATAAAATTACCTACAACACTGCCGTCACATCGGTGGCGCGGGCCGAGGGCGGGGGCTACCGCGTCTGCACCGCCACGGGCCACGAGCAGGTGTACCGCCACGTCATTGTCTCGAACGGCCACCACTGGAACCCCCGCTTCCCCGACCCGCCCTTCCCCGGTACGTTTGCGGGCGAGGTGCTCCACTCGCACCACTACCGGGTACCCGATCAAATTCAGGGGAAAGACCTGCTGATTGTGGGCATCGGCAATTCGGCGGTCGATATTGCCTGCGAGGCGGCGCGGCAGAGCACGGGCAACCGCGTCGTGATTTCAACCCGCAGCGGGGCTTACATCATTCCCAACTGGTTACTCAGTATGCCCTTCGATTCGTTGGCCCACCCCCTGCTGACCCGTTTGCCGTTGACCCTGCAACGGCTGTTGTTACGGGCCTCGTTATTTTTGGCGCGGGGGCGGCAGCAGGATTTTGGTGTGCCGGTACCCAACCGCCCCATCCTAAGCGAGCACCCCACGATCTCGCAGGATCTGCTTAACATTGCCGGGCGCGGCCTGGTACGTATCAAACCCGACATTAAGGCGTTTGACGGGCACGACGTGCTCTTTGCCGACGGCTCCCGCCAACGGTTCGATCTGCTGGTCTATGCCACGGGATACAAGGTGACGTTCCCGTTTTTTGCGCCCGATTTTATCGACGTGGAGACCCACAACGACCTGCAACTGTACCACCGCGTGGTTCACCCCGATTTTCCCGGTCTGTATTTTCAGGGATTGGTGCAACCGTTGGGGGCCGTGATGCCACTAGCCGAACAACAAGCCCGGTGGATTGCCCGCCTCATTGCCGGTACATGCCACCTGCCGCCCGCCGCCGCCATGCGCGAGGCCACTGCGCGGGAGGCGGCCCGCAACAAAACCCGCTACAAGGCATCGGCCCGGCACACGCTTCAGGTTGATTTTCATCCGTATAAACAGACGCTGGAGGCTGAGATGAAACGGTTTGCCCATAGATCATAAAGATTTTTGGCCCGATATATGACCGAAATAGCGAACCAACCTCTAAAACGTTGATTAATATTGCGTTGATTACTAACTTGGCCTCTTGTTAAGCCTTCTTTTGCCCACCTTCCTCTCACCTATCCGCCACAAACGGGGCTGTTCTACCGTAACTAAATGATCTCCAAAAAAGCCAAGTACGCCATCAAAGCCCTGAAGGTGTTGACCGAAGAGTTCGGCAAAGGCCCCATTCTTATCTCCTACATTTCGGCCAAAGAGAACATACCGAAGAAATTTCTGGAAGCCATTCTGCTCGAACTGCGCAACCACGGCATTTTGCAAAGCCAAAAAGGCAAGGGTGGCGGCTACCTGCTCCGGGTCGAGCCGGGGCGCGTGAACCTGGCGCAGGTGTTGCGGGTCATTGACGGGCCAATTGCCCCCACGCCCTGCGTGTCGCTCAATTTCTACGTAAAGTGCGACGATTGCCAGGACGAAGTTACCTGCGCCCTGAAACCCATCATGGAGCGCGTTCGGGATGCCAATCTGGGCGTGTACGAAAACACCACGCTGCTCACGTTTCAGAACATGGCGTTGCTGGCCACCAAAGAAATTACCATCGGCACCCCCGCCCCCGCCACGCCCGAATCGGGTTTGATGACAGCGTAACGTGCGTCGTATTTGCGTTGGCGTATCGGAATCGGCGGAGGGCGGAGCGGTCCCGCGTCCGGGCAAGCCCCGCCCCTACACAGGAACCATCACAAAATGGCCATTGGTTTGAATGACGGCATTGTAGGGGCGGGGCTTGCCCGGACGCGGGACCGCTCCGCCCTACGCCGATTCGCGAAGCTACGCCGAATGTAAATACGTCAACTCGCGAAACCTACTCCGCCAACGGGTCTACCGGTTGGTGTTGGGGGCGCAGCAGGTCGTTTACGGTTTTTACGGGGTTGAACGTCAGCAACGGCACTTCCACAAACAGCGTGTTCCAGTTGGCCATAGCCCCGTTCCAGAGGCCGGGCAGTTCCTGCGCTTTCAACTCTTTGCCATCCTTCGATTTGGCCGTGATGAACCCCGTCAGCGGGTCGCGGAAGTCGGGCAGGTGATAGCGTTTGCCGTGCCGGTCTTTCAGGCTACACACCAGGTCTACGGGGTTGAAATGCGTGGCTTGCTCGAAAAACGCCCGTTGTTCGGCATCGTCCATGTCGATCTGCGCCGATTCCACCACCTGCAACGACACCGACCCGTCGCGGTTTTTGGCCCAGAATGGCCCGCCGCCGGGTTCGCCCACGTTGGGCACCATGCCACACACCCGAATGGGCCGGTCCAGTTTTTGGCGGTAATACGCAAGCTGCTCAGGTACGTTCAGTTGGGCAAAACCGGGGGGCGGTTCCACGCAGAGGGTATCGTGCAGGAAGGCACCGGCTTCGGCCAGGTAGCCCGCGCTGACGACCTCGGAAGCCAGCCGTTCCTGGAGGCGGAAGAGTTGCTTTTGGGTGTCGAGCAGCACCGTGGCCAGCACTTTTTTGTAGGTGATGGTGGTCTGCTTCAACTCGTCGGGCACCACATTATCAATGTTTTTGATAAACACCAGGTCGGCAGCGATGTCGTTGAGGTTTTCGATGAGTGCCCCGTGCCCGGCAGGGCGGAAGAGCAACGTTTGGTCGGCGTTGCGGAAAGGCGTATTGTCGGGGTTGACGGAGATGGTGTCGGTGGCCTTTTTTTGTTCCGAAAACGTGACCTCCATGCTCACGCCCAGCCACGATTCATAGTCGGCCAGTTCTTGCTGTACCAGCGCATCGAACCGGCTGCGGTGTTCGGGCGAAACCGTGACGTGGAGGCGCACCGCTCCGTCGCTGTTGGCGTAGGCGGCTCCTTCCACCAGGTGTTCTTCCAGGGGCGTGCGCGGCCCGTCGGCGTAGTTGTGGAATTTAAGCAAGCCTTTGGGCAGGTTGCCGTAGTCGAGGCCCTTTTCCGTCAGCAGGTACGTCAGCACGGGCTGTTGGTGGCCTTCCGAAAGGGCTTCTTCCAGGCTGAGGCCGTCGCGGGCCATCTCGGTTTTTAGGTCTTCGTAAAAGGCAAAATCGTCCAGGCGGGCAAAAAAAGCGTCGGTTTCCGGGTTGGGTTTCCCGTCCAGGGCGGCAAAAAGCGATTTGAACATCCGGGTAGCCGCCCCGGAGGCGGGCACAAATTTCAGCAGCGACAGGTCGGGAGCCTGTTCGTCGAACTGCCGGATGTAGCGCGTCAGGTCGGTTTCGGGCACCCGGATAATACCATCGCCCACGGTAGCGGCCCGAATCACGGTCAGAAACGGGAAGCCGTTTACGAAATGCTGAATCTGTTCATCGACCAGTTGGCGGGTCATGCCCCGGCGGGCAATCTGATCGAGGTCTTGGGGGGTAAACATGCGGATGTGTTTTTGGGGGGCAAATTGGCCCTTTCGGCTAAGTATCGCAACATACATACCAAAAACTTATTGTGGCGGCTCAGGTACGTTCAGCGAACGCCTTCTACCCAGACCGGCACCCCCGAAAGCGCGGCGTTGCCGGTGAGGGTGTCGGCAAAGGCATCGTCGGTGAGGTCGTTGATGCTGACCCCGGCGTGTTGGCTAGCCACGGGTTGGCGGGTGCCGGGGCGGTGGTGGCCGTAGCCGTGGGGCATACAAACCACGCCGGGCATAATGTTGGGCGTAACCTCGGCGGGCAACTCCACCACCCCCACCCGCGACCGCACCCGTACCGACTGCCCCGTAGCAATGCCCAAATGAGCCGCGTCGGTGGGGTGCAGGTAGAGGGTGCAACGGTTGCGGCCCTTCACCAGCACCGGGGCGTTGTGCATCCAGGAGTTGTTGTCGCGCAGGTGGCGGCGGCTGATGAGCAGCAGTTGATCGGGCAGGGGGGCGGCGGTTTCGGCATCGGCGAGAGTGGTTTCGGAGCGGGCTAAATCGGCCAGAAACAGGGCCGGGGCAATGTTTATGCGGCCATTGGGCGTTTGTAGCCGACCCGGCAAGCGGGGCTGCAACGGCCCCAAATCAACGCCGTGGGGGTACTGCCGAAGATGCTCCAGGCTGAGGCCGGTGTGGGCGTAAGGGCCGTGGCGTAGGCCCCGATCCAGCGTGGTGGCGGGGTCTTGCAATGCCCAGTCGGCGCGGGGGGTGCCCGAAAGGCGCAGACGCAGGTGCTCGAAAATCTCCCAGTCGTACAACGTACCTGCGGGCCGGGGCACCATCGGTTCCGAGTAGCGGGCCGTGTTTCGGATGGCCAGCAGGTGGAAGGTGAGGTCGTAGTTGGCCGTTTCCAGGCCCGTGAGCGGGGGCAAAATGTAGTGGGCGTGGCGGGTGGTTTCGTTCAAATAAATATCGATAGAAACCATAAACTCCAACCCGGCTAGGGCCGTTTCGAGCCGGGTACCGTTAGGGGCCGACAGCACGGGGTTGCCACAACTGGTCACTACGGCCCGCAATTGCCCGTCGCCGGTTGTTTCAATTTCTTCGGCCAAACACGCCACGGGCAATTCGCCCATAAATTCGGGTTTGTGGCCAACGCGGCTCTGAAACCGGTTGTATTTGTTGTAGACCGGCACGGGCGCACCGGGGCGGGTGGCCAGGGGGTCGAGGGCGGGCGAGGTGAACATCAGTCCGCCGGGGGTGTCGAGGTGGCCCGTGAGCAGGTTCAGGCCGTTGATGAGCCAGAGGCACAGCCCGCCAAATGCCTGCGTAGATACGCCCACGCGGCCGTAGAGCACGGCGCGGGGCGTTTGGGCAAAGGCCCGCGTGAGCCGCCGTAACGTACCAGGCTCTATGCCCGTGAGGGTGGCCACACGTTCGGGCGTGTAGGGGGCCACGGCCTGTTCCAGGGCCTCCAAATTGTCCAGAATGGGGACAAGGGGGCCGGGGTTGAGCAGGTTTTCGGCAAAAAGCACCTGCGCCATCGCCAGCAGAAAAAACACATCCGTGCCGGGACGGATAAACAAGTGCTCGTCGGCGCGTTGGGCGGTTTCGGTGTGGCGGGGGTCAATAACCACCACCCGCCCGCCGCGCTGCTGAATGGCCCGGAGGCGGGTGCTCACGTCGGGGGCGGTCATGATGCTGCCGTTGGAAGCAATTGGATTTGCGCCCATGATGAGCCAGTGGTCGGTGTGGTCAATGTCGGGAATGGGCAGCATAAACGGGTGGCCAAACATGGCCCAACTCGCAAAATGATGCGGCAACTGGTCGGCG
>JAYUKZ010000023.1:0-20345 GCA_043763995.1 Fibrella sp. | reverse complement strand
CATGAAAAAATCGAAAGGCGCGGCAGACCCCAAACTCGTAAACAAATTAGTGATGGAAACCCTGGGCTGATTTTTGATGGACTGGAGTCAGCGTAGCCTTGGCTCGGCGTAACCCGGTCACGGCGTAACCCCCAAACCCCCTGAAGGGGGCTGAAAGCTGACGCAAGCGTACCTCTCTCGGAGCAAAAGCCCCCTTCAGGGGGTTTGGGGGTTACGCCGCAACTGCACACCGATTAAACGACCGTCGAACTGGTCAATCAAATAACCGATGAAACAACCCTTCAGTACCCTTGCCTGCTTGCTGGCTTTTGCCGCCACCGCCCAGGCCCAACCCAAACCGGCCACCGTGTCGGGCTTGCTCAAGACCACTGCCCCCGGCACCACCGTGTACCTGGAAAGCAACAACACGCCCACCCTCCGGCTCGACTCGGCCACGGTGGGGGCCGACCGGCGGTTTTCGCTCAAAACCAACGTACCTGAGGGCGGAAACATCTACATCCTGAACATGGGCGGCACGGCCAAAGCCCCCCTGATGCTGGAAGGCGGCGAAACCATTGAGGTGCTGGTGGAGCCGGGCGAAAAAGCCACCGCCAAAAACGCGCCCGCCCCCAAACCCCGCGTCAGCATGAGCGGGGCCAAAACCAACGACCAGTTTCGGCAACTGTTTCTGATGCAGGCTGAGTTGCAGACCAAAGGGCAGGCGTTGATGAAGACCTACCAGGAAGCTCAGACCCGCAATGATGCCAAAGCCATGAGCCAGATCGAAGCCTCGTTCGACGAGGCTACGCGGCAAAACACCCAGCGCGTGAAGGCCATGCTGCCCGACTTGGGTACGTCGATGGCGGCCCTCTACGCCACCAATTTCCTCAGCACCGAAACCGATTTCCCCACGCTGGATACCCTGGCCCGCCGGTTCGAGAAAGAGAACCCCACCAGCATCCACGCCAAAGCCTTCATGGGCAACATTGCCCGGATTCGGGGCGTGACGGTGGGCAACGAAGCCCCCAACATCTCATTGGCCGACACCAACGGCACGGAAGTTCCGCTCACGTCGCTGCGGGGTAAATACGTGCTGATTGACTTTTGGGCAAGCTGGTGTGGCCCCTGCCGCAACGAGAACCCCAACGTGGTCAGGATGTACGAAAAATTCAAAGACAAAGGCTTCGCCATCTACAGCGTTTCGCTCGACAACCCCGGCAAACGCGAAGCCTGGGTACGGGCCATCCGCAACGACAACCTGACCTGGACCCACGTTTCGGATCTGAAAGGCTGGCAGTCGCAGGCGGCGCAGCAGTACGGCGTAAGCGGCATCCCGGCCACGTTCCTGCTCGACCCGTCGGGCAAGATCATCGCCAAAAACCTGCGCGGCGAAGCCCTGGAAGCCAAATTAACCGAAGTACTAAAATAAATAAATAGCAGCCCCCTAACCCCCGAAGGGGGGAACTGAGTTTGCCCACGTAGCCTTCGGCATGCGGAGCTACGCGAACGAACTCAGTTCCCCCTTCGGGGGCTAGGGGGCTTCAGTGTATGAAGATAGCTATTCTTGGGTGCGGTAACATGGGTATGGCCTTCGCCAAATCTTTCTTGCAGTACGACCTTGTTCAGAAAAATGACCTCCTGCTGATTGAAAAAAGCGCGGAACGTACCCAGGCGTTGCGGGCCGAAAAAGCGGGCGTGGTGGTCGACACAATCGGCCCCCGCGTGGGCCAGGCCGACCTGATTATCTTGTCGGTAAAACCCCAGGATTTCGCCTCGGCGCAGGATGAACTACGCGCCGTGATTCAGCCCCGGCAGGTCGTTTTGTCGATTATGGCGGGAATTCCGATCAGCCTCATTCAGGAACGCCTCAGTCACCGGATGGTGATTCGGGCCATGCCCAACACGCCCGCGATGCTCGGCATGGGCATCACCGGTTTCACGGCCTCGCCCGAAGTAGACGCGGTCAGTTTGCGCCGGGTCGAGAACCTGATTAACGCCACGGGCCGGTCTATTTTTCTCGAAAACGAAGCCATGCTCGATGCCGTTACGGCCCTCAGCGGCAGCGGCCCGGCGTATTTTTACTACGTGGTGAAAGCGATGGTGGAAGCCGGTAAGCAGATGGGGTTCGATGAGGGAACGGCCGCGTTGCTGGTGAAACAAACCATGCTCGGCTCGTACCACCTGATGAACAACGCCGACAAATCGCTCGATGAGTTGATTAAGGCCGTGGCCAGCAAAGGCGGCACCACCGAAGCTGCGTTGGCCACCTTCGAGGCGGGCCACCTGGCCAACACCTTGAAGGCCGGTATTGGAGCCGCCCAGGTACGTGCCACCGAACTATCGAAAGCATAACCCCCAACCCCACTTCCATGAAAATTACGAAAATCCTTGTCGCAAACCGGGGCGAAATTGCGTTGCGGGTCATGCGCACAGCGCGGGAAATGGGCATCAAAACGGTGGCTATCTACTCCGAAGCCGACCGCCATGCGCTGCACGTCCGCTATGCCGACGAGGCCGTTTGCGTGGGGCCGGCCCCCTCGGCGCAGTCGTATTTGCGGGGCGATGTGATTATCGAGATTTGCCTCCGGCTGGGGGCCGAGGCCATCCATCCCGGTTACGGTTTTTTGTCGGAAAATGCCGATTTTGCCCGTCAGGTACGTGCCGCCGGGTTGATTTTCATCGGCCCGTCGCCCGAAAGCATTGAGGTGATGGGCAGCAAACTTGCCGCCAAAGCCACCGTTTCGACCTATAACATCCCGATGGTACCCGGCACGCCCGATGCCATCACTGACCGCCAGGAAGCCAAAGCCATTTCGGCCAAAATAGGCTACCCCATCCTGATAAAAGCCAGCGCGGGCGGCGGCGGAAAAGGGATGCGGATTGTGGAGCGGGAAGCCAATTTTGACGAACAAATGGACCGCGCCGTGAGCGAAGCCCTCTCGTCGTTCGGTGATGGGTCGGTGTTTATCGAAAAGTACGTCACCTCGCCCCGGCACGTCGAAATTCAGGTGCTGGGCGACCAGCACGGTACCATCGTTCACCTGTTTGAGCGGGAATGTTCCATTCAGCGGCGGCACCAGAAAGTGGTGGAAGAAGCCCCGTCGGCCATTCTGACTCCGGCCATTCGGGAGGCGATGGGCCGGGCAGCAGTAGACGTGGCGCGGGCCTGTGGCTACTACGGCGCGGGCACGGTAGAGTTCATCGTGGATGCCGACCTAAACTTTTATTTCCTCGAAATGAACACCCGCCTCCAGGTGGAACACCCTGTCTCTGAGCTGATTACGGGTATAGATCTGGTCGAGCAAATGATTTACGTGGCCGAAGGCCGGGCACTGACGTTTGGGCAGGAGGACTTAAAAATCAAGGGGCATGCCGTGGAGGTGCGGGTGTATGCCGAAGACCCGGCCAACAATTTTCTGCCCGACGTGGGTACGTTGGATACTTACGTGCGGCCACAAGGCAACGGCGTTCGGGTAGACGATGGGTTCGAGCAGGGCATGGCTATCCCGATTTACTACGACCCCATGATTGCCAAACTCATCACCTACGCCGATACCCGCGAGGGGGCCATCCAGAAGATGATTCGGGCCATTGACGAGTACCAGATCACGGGTGTACAGACCACGCTGCCGTTCTGCCGGTTCGTGATGGAGCACGCCGCATTCCGCTCCGGTCAGTTCGACACGGGCTTTGTGGCTAACCATTTCACCGCACCGGCAGACATGCTGACCGCCCAACCCGACGCGGCAGAAACCGACCTGGCGGCGGTGCTGGCCACGTACTTGCTGAACACCCAACGGCCAACGGCCCTGCCCGTGGCCAACCCTGCCCAAACCGGTAGCCAATGGCGGGCGCGGCGGCTGGGCTGAGCCTCAGTCTGTTACTATGTCGTAGATCTGCACCCGGCTCCAGAGGTGGGCGCATTGGGCCACAAACTCTAAGTGAATGGGGTGGTTCTGGTACGTGTCGTGGTCGGTTTGGTTGGCAAAGGTGAGCAGCAGGGCCACGCTATACGTATGCTCAATGACGGGGCGGCGCGTGGGGCCGGGTTCGCCAATCTGCACCTGCTGAATGGCTTCTACGCCCCGCAGGCTTTCCAGCCCGGTCAGCAAAGCGGCCTGGTCGGGGGCGGAGGTGGGGTTGGCGAGCCAGAAATAAACGGAGTGAAGGAACATGGGGGGGCAGTTTAGTCGTTTTTTTCGAGTTGTTTAATCAACGCCCCGAAATCTTTGGGGTAGGGGGCTTCCACCGTCAGCGGCTCGCCGTTGAGCTGCGCAAACGTCAGTGAATGGGCGTGGAGGGCCACCCGCTGAATGAGGGGTTGCTCGTCGGTGTCCATCTTGAGGTTGAAATCGCGCTTGATTTGCGAAAGGAAAACCGGTTTGCCGCCGTAGGTAGGGTCATTCACGATGGGGGCTTTCAGGCACTGCAAATGCACCCGAATCTGGTGCATCCGGCCCGTGACGGGCATACACTCCATGAGCGTGTTGATGCGGTAGGCCCGCAGGGTATTGAAAATGGTTTCGGCGACTTTGCCCTTTTCGCGGTCAATTTTTACGAACGTGCCGTCGCGGCTTTGGGCAATGGGCAAAAACACCGAAATGCCTTCCAGGTTGTGTACGCCGTTGGTCACGGCATGGTAGCGTTTGGTCACTTCGCGGTGCTCAAACTGCATGGCCAAATGCCGGTACGCCTCCGGGTGTTTGGCAATGGCCAACACGCCCGACGTTTCTTTGTCGAGCCGGTGGGCCAGTTGGGCATCGTCGGCATAGGCTTTGGCCAGCCGCAAAATGCTCTGCCCCAGCCGGTCGGGGGTGCGCTCATCCAGTGCCGCCACGTAGGGGGGCTTGTTGATGAGTATATAGTCATCGTCCTCAAAAAGAATGAGGTCTGAGAAGGTCAATTTCATGCCGCAAAGGTACGCCAGGTAGAGACGCATCCTTGCGTCTGGGTGATGCATGTGAGCAATGCGTGTGCGTTGGTTTTGGGCGTGTTGCTTCGCGCTGGTCTGAGACGCGATGTATCGCGTCTCTACACATACGCAGGGCGGGTTGTGAACCCAAACAACGTTGAGGTGTAGCCGCAAAGGTTGCCTTGTGTAGAGACCCGATACATCGCGTCTCAGACCAGCGCGAAGCACCACGCCAAAACCTACCCCAGTTCCCGGTCGAGTTTGAAACTGAACTCGGTACCTTTTTCCAGGCGGCTGCGCACGGTGATTTTCGATTTGTGGGCGTTGAGGATGTGCTTCACAATGGCCAAACCCAGCCCCGTGCCGCCCTGCTCTTTGGAACGGCTCTTTTCCACCCGGTAGAACCGCTCGAAAATGCGGCTCAGGTGTTCGGGCGGAATGCCGGGGCCGTCGTCTTTGATGGACACCTGCACGTGCTTTTTGCCGTCTTCTTCCACCGAAACCAGCACCCGCCCGTTGTCATTGCCGTATTTGATGGCGTTCTGAACCAGGTTAATCAGTACTTGCATAAGCCGTTGTTTGTCGGCTTTCACCCAGATGGGGCCGGGCAGATAGGCCCGCAGCCGGAGCGATGTTTGGCGGGGCGTGGCTATGCTTTCCAGTTGCTCAAAAATCTCTTCCGTCAGGTGCCGGATGTCCACCCGGTCGAAGTGCATTTTCAGCTCGCCGGTTTCCAACTGGGAGAGGGCCACCAGGTCCTGCACCAGCGCGTCGAGGCCATCGAGGGAGCGGGCGGCCTTTGCCAGAAATTTATCGCGTACAAATTCGTCGTCAACGGCCCCGTCAATCAGGGTGTGAATAAAGCCCTGGGCGGCGAAAATGGGCGTTTTCAGTTCGTGCGACACGTCGGCCAGAAACTCGCGCCGAAACTGTTCCATCTTTTTCAGCTCATCGATTTCCTTCTGCTTGCGGGCCACGTACACGAAAATCTCGTCGTTGAGTTTCTTGAACGGGTTGCCCGTTTTCAGAATAGACTTTCTGGAAATGGAAAAGTCGCGGACTTTCAGTTTACGAATAGCTTCGTAGAGTTTGGTGATCTCGCGGTAGACCAAAATGTCGATGGTATACAGGATCAGGAAAAACGCGGTCAGGAACGAGGCCGTGCCCGCCACAAAGAGCATGCTGCCCGTTACACCGGGCACAAACGCCAAAAATGCCAGCGTGATGCCCGCAATGAACGAGGATAACAGCAGGGCAATTACACGCGGCGAGAGGGACATTTTTTTTAATGAGTGAATTGGTGAATGAGTGAATGGGTTGTTGCCGGAATACTATTCACTCATTCGCTCCTTCACTCATCCGCTCATTGAACCTCGAACATATACCCAACTCCTTTCAGCGTGCGGATGTAGCCCTCACCGATTTTCTCACGGAGTTTACGGATATGCACGTCAACGGTGCGTTCGAGGACGTAAATATCGGCACCCCAAATCTTTTGCAGCAGTTCTTCGCGCGAAAATACTTTGTTGGGCGTTTGGGCGAGATGGAAGAAGAGTTCGAACTCTTTTTTTGGCAGAATAATACTCACTTCGCCCCGGTTCACCGAATAATTCTGCCGGTTGATGTTCAGGTCGGCAATCTGAATCATGTCGCCGGTGTCGGCTTTTTGAGCTTCGCGGCGGAAGAGCGCGTTGATGCGGCTCATCAGGGCGCGGGGCTTAATGGGCTTGGTGATGTAGTCGTCGGCCCCCACATCAAAAGCGGCCACCTCCGAATATTCTTCCGAACGGGCCGTGAGGTAGAGAATATAGGTTTGCCGTAGGTCGGGCAGGGCGCGGAGTTGCCGACCCGCCTCGATGCCGTCAAGGTGGGGCATCATAATGTCGAGCAGCACCAGTTCGGGCTGGAAGGTACGGGCAATCTCGACGGCTTTGCGGCCATCGGGGGCGGTTCTGACCTCGTATCCTTCCTTTTGGAGGTTATATTCCAGGAGTTCAACAATGTCGGGGTCGTCGTCAACAACCAGTACGCGGTGGGCCTTTTCTGTGCTCATGTAGGTCGCAGCATCGTGCTTTGTGCCGAAAGTTAACGGGCATTGTGGGCAAGTTATGCCCGTGGGCCAACACTTAACACAATGATAACGTGTTGGGTGAGACTGGCCACGGACTAGGGGCGGGGCCGGAGGCGGTAGAGGTGCCCGCGTTCGTTGGTGAAGAGCAGGGTGGTTTCGGTCA
The DNA here is from genome assembly GCA_043763995.1 of Fibrella sp. Lineage (GTDB taxonomy): Bacteria > Bacteroidota > Bacteroidia > Cytophagales > Spirosomataceae > Fibrella. The sequence goes on along the minus strand of JAYUKZ010000023.1, from coordinate 13,220 downwards.
AAAACGTGATGGCCTCGGTTTGGCCCCGTGGCACCCGCAAGCAGCCGGTGGGGTGCCGCAGGCGGGTGGCGGGGGAGGCCGAGAGGTCGAAAAACAGGATTTTCCCGTAGGTCAGCACGGCCAGCGTTCGCCCGGCAGGGCTGAGGGCCGCGCCCGTTACCATGCCCCGGATATGGACCGAATCGAGCGGAGCCAGCCGGTGGGGTTGGCGCAAACTGCCGGTTGAACGGGCGGGCAGACCGTAGAGACGTACCTGGTGGCCGCTTCGGTTTTTCGACAATAAGAACAGGCTGTCACTTCGGTAAAAAACGGCTTCGCAGTCGAAATTTCGCTGGTTTGGCGGTGGTGGAAAAGTCTTCTGGTCGGTGTAGCGGAGGCGAATGGGCCGGGCATTGGCCGTGTCTGTTGCCCCGCCTCGCTGCACCCGGACGGGGTAGATGGTGAGGTCTTGCCGGGCGTTGGTGTTGTTGCCCACGTCGGCAATGAACAGGCGGGCGGTGTCTTGTTGGGCCAGGTCTTCCCAGTCTACGTTGGGCAAATGGGGCAAAGAAATGGAGTCGAGCAACGTACCGGGCAGCGTGGGGTCGGCTACCGAGATCCCGTAGAGCATGGCGGGGTTTCCGCCGTCGTTGTGGGTCCAGACGCTGCGGCCATCGGCGGTGCGGCGGGCCAGTCCCGAACTCTCGCGCAGCACAGGGGGCAAGCGGCCAAGGTGCTCCACGCGGTACTGTGCCTGTACCCGCGCCACACCCAGCCGCCGCACCTCTGGCCCGCACGAACAAACGCTGACTTTCAAACTAAGCAGGATCGAAAATATCCACGGAAGCATAGTTGTATTGTATGTTGTTTGTATCGGCGTAGCCCTGCTTCAGGGGGTTGGGGGCTACGCCGATACAGAAACTTATTCCAATAACGTACCTGTGGCCGGGAACAACAATGACCGCCCCGGCGTGTTAATTGCGTAACGAATTCCCTACCCAATCATGACCACCCGCGCTACTGACGTTCAACAATCGTTTGCCATTCGGCTGGCGGCCACGCTCACTTCCCTTCTTATTCTGGTCTACGGTCTCTACGAACTCCAGGCCCTGCTCATTCCGCTGGTGTTTGCCATTTTGTTTGCCGTTTTGCTCTTTCCGCTCTGCTACCGTCTGGAACGCTGGGGGTTGCCTCGTGTGGTGGCCATTTTGCTCTGTTTGGTGCTGATGCTGACCGTCATTGTGGGGTTGCTCTACGCCGTTTCTACTCAGGTGAGCAACTTTACAGAGGTTTTTCCGCAACTAATTAAGAAAGGTAACGACTGGTTTGCCAGCCTGCAACGCTACGCCGCCGAACAGTTTAACATCAACCGCCAACGGCAGTTGACCGAAGCCCGCAAGTACCTCAACACGGCATTGGCTACGGGGGGCGCGTTGCTCACCTCCACGCTGCTGGCCACCACCAGCACCCTGGCTAGTGTGTTTATCGTGCTGCTGTTTGTGTTCTTTTTTCTGCTCTACCGCGACTTTTTCCGCTCATTTTTCTACAAGGCGTTTGGCCATACTCACCGCACCAAAATAGATACTGTGCTGGGCCGGATTTATGGCGTGGTGAAAGATTACCTGGTGGGGCTGGTGCTGGTTATCCTCGTTACAGGTACGTTGATGACCGTTGGGTTGCTGATTTTGGGGGTTGAATACGCCGTGTTTTTCGGTTTTTTCGGGGCTTGTCTTGTCCTCATCCCGTATTTCGGCATCTCGCTCGGCTCATTGTTGCCCGCCGCCTACACCCTCGTCACGCAAGATAACCCCCTGAAAGCCCTGGCCGTAATTGGCCTCTTTTTGTTCGTCCAGGCCATTGAAGGCAATTTCATCACGCCCTACATTGTGGGGTCGAAAGTGAGCATCAACCCGTTGGCGGCCATTGTGTCGCTGCTGATTTGGGAAAAACTCTGGGGCTTGCCCGGCCTCATTCTGGCCCTGCCCCTGACGGCCATCGTCAAAGTAATTTTCGATTCACTGGACGACCTTAAAGCCTACGGTTTTTTGCTGGGTGAAACCGGCAAACCCCGCCCGCCCATCAAAGACCTCCGCGCCCTGGCCGACCAACTCCCGCGCCGAGGTCGGAAAGCAGGTACGTAAGCTAGGCTGATTTGACCTTACCGAAACAGCGTAAGGCTCACCGAAAAGCCCGGCAGCACGTCTTCACCGGTCAATAGCTGGTCGAAACCGTGAATGATTTCCACCGAACCGTCGGCGCGGTACACGCGGGCTTCTTCCGTGCGGGGGTCAATGAGCCAGCCCAACCGGCACCCGTTGGCCCTGTATTCCAGCAGTTTGGTGTCAATCAGCGATACCGTATCGGATTCGCTCAGGAGTTCTACCACAAAGTCGGGGCAAAGCGGCGGGAATCGTTTCCGTTGTTCGGCAGAAAGCGTAGCCCATTGGGCATTGCTAACCCAAGCCGCGTCGGGGCCACGGGTGGCTCCGTTGGGCAACCGGAACCCGGTTGATGAATCGAAAACGATGCCGCTTCGGGTTTGCCGATTCCAGAAAATGAGTTCGGCAATTAGTTCGCTGTTTCTTCGGCCTGTCTCGCCGCCTGTTTGGCCCATCTGTGTGATAATGCGTCCATCGGCCTGACGCTCAAAGGTGTAGTCAGCGTTTTCCTGGCAGAAGAAGAAGAACTCTTCGTCGGTCATGTGCCGCAGCCGGTCAAGAAAATCAACGCCGGGTTCGGGCGAGATGGGCAGGGTTATGGGCATGAGCGGGCGCAGGTACGTTGCTGTAAAGATACTGTTCCCCGAATCAGAAACTGAGCGGGTCAAGGTTTTTGAAATGGCCGTTGAGTTTAATGCGCTCTTTAGTGCGTTCCATGTCGGCTACCACGGGCAGCACCCGGTCCAGGTGGGCTACCAGAAACGCCTGCCGGTCGGTTTCGGCGGGTATCATAAGCAGTTCGTACTCCTGTTCCACGGCCAGCCCCACCTTGTGGGCTACGCGGTAGGAAAACAACGGCCATCGTTTCGGGTCGTAGTGGTAGTCGGTCTCGATCTGCAAGAGGGTATAGAGCCGCGCCAGCCGGTCGAGGAGCGGGCTGAGGTGGCGGCTTTTGCGGGGAGGCTCTTCGGGTTCCAGCAGGTCTACCTTGCCCCCGGCATAAAGTTTGCCAGATACAGGGTTCTGAAAATCAAGCAGTTTGAATACCCGTAATCCCTGGGTCTTGATGTCCAGTTGCCCGTCGTCGTAGCGTTTGTGCAGAGCCGTTACGTGTACTTCGGTGCCGAAACCGGGCAACTTGCCATCAATAAAGACCGGAATACCAAAGGGTTTCTCGGCCTCCAAACATTCGTTGACCAGTTGGCGGTAGCGGGGTTCAAAAATGTGCAGGTTGAGGGCCTCGCCGGGGTACACCACCAGGCTGAGGGGGAAAAGGGGTAGTTGTTCCATAAGGGTCTAAGCCAGATAGTTAATTGCCGTTACTGGCTACTTTGCTCTACACTGATGCCCACGCTCACGATGTCTGGCAGGGGGTCTTGCCGCATATACTGTTTAATTTTCAGGGTATACGTACCTGGCGCGGGGAACCGGTAGGCACGTTTCATTTGCACTTTATAGTCATAAATGTCGCCCAGGCCGTTGCCGCGTGGTTGGCCCGTTTTGGCATCCAGCAGCAACAGTTCGTCCAGGCGCGATTCAATCATGCGGCCCTGCCCGTTGGTGAGGTAGCGAGTCAAATAGAGATTATAGTAGGGGTAGGTGAGGCTGTACCGCAGGGTGTAATAGAGATCGTAGGGCTGGGCAGCGTCGGCAATGGTGAACCGGAACACGGGCGTGTTTTTCACAAACCACCGCCCGTCGGCAATGTCGCTTATGTCGGTAAAGACCACGTTGGTGTCGCGTTCGCAGGCAACCAAAAGGAAAAGTGCGGCGAGGGTCAAACAAATTTGGTTCATGCGGCGTACATTCATGGGCTGGGCAGCGGACAAGCAAAGCTAGTCAACGAACCATGCCTCACCTACAGTATGCTCTATCGAATTGCCCTTCTGGATGCCCACCACCGCCTCGGCATTGGTCTGGGCGTGGCCCTGTTGGTTTATACCGGCAGTCTCCGGCTGTTGAACTGGCCCTCCCGAATACTGCTTACCTACGTGGCTTACGCCCTCACCATCAACGTGTTGGCTTGGGCGACTATGACGTACCTGCCGCCTCACAAAACCCGCCAAACCTACCGCATCCAGGATTCGAGCCGCCTCCTCATTTTTGGCCTGGCCATTGCTGCCGCCGTGGCCAGTCTGTTCGCCGTCATTATGCTCCTCGACGTGGTGAAACAACTCGATCCGTTCCACCTGAAAATGTACCTGCTGCTCTCGGCCCTGACCGTGATAAGCTCCTGGACGCTCCTGCACACGCTATTCACCCTCCGCTACGCCCACCTTTATTACGAGCACCACCCGCCGGGCGGTCTCAAATTTCCCGACACCAACCAGCCCGGCTACATCGATTTTGCCTACGTGGCTTTTGGGGTGGGCATGGCCAGTCAGGTGGCCGACGTGGGGCCGGTTTCCACCCGGTTTCGGGGCCTTATCCTGACCCATAGCGTTCTTGCTTTTGGGTTCAACACGCTCATTGTGGCCTTGAGTATCAATGTTATAGCGGGTTTGCTTTGAGGCCGTGACTCAGAACCGACGTTTCAAAATCTCAACCAGTTCCGTCACCTCGTCGCTGTTCATGTTCCACATAAACTGGTTGGCGTAGCGGTACGAAATCAGGTCCAGGGCCTGGCCGTAGTTGGTCAGTTGGTCCAGGTCGGCAATGGCTTCGTTGTAGGCATCGGCACTGCCGTTGAAAAGCTGGTTGATGAACCGAAACTTTTGGTTGAGCGAAATGCCTTTTGCCACACTGCCCGGCGCGGCTTTCTGGAGCGTGTCGCCCAACGTAGCCAAGGCCTCTTGCGGGGGTTCGGGGGCCGTTTCCGGCGCGGGGACGGCAACGGGGGGCTGGTAGGCGGGCGCGGCAGGTTCCAGGTACGTATCGGAGTAGCCGCCACCGTTGAGCACTGCCGTTTCCGGCCCGGCGGCGGGTTCTTCGTCCATCAACGCCGCCACCGTCACGGGTTCGGACGGGGGCAGGGCCGGTTCGGGCAGCGTTGGTTCGGGCGCGGCGGCAGCCGTTGGGGCGGTGGGGGCCGGTTCTTCGTCCAGATCGAAAAAAGACCGCGCCGAGGGCGATTGATAGTTTTCCAGAGCTTGCCCCCGCAGCAACGCGGTGAGGTCGATGGCCACCTTTTCGGAGAACAAATCCACGTATTTTTCGGGCCGTTCCAGGTCGGTCACGCGTTGGGTCAGAATTTCGTCGAGGTAGCCCAGGGCCTGGTTTACGTACAGAAACGTTCGCCCGTTCAGGCGTTGTTCCAGAGCCTGGGGCACAAACTTGTTAATCTGGGTATAGCGCAGCAGATGGCGTAGGTTTTCGGCGGTGAGGGTAAAATCGGGCTGGTTGCGCAGCAAATCGTCGTAATAATAGCGGGGGTCGAAAAGGGCCACCAGGGTGCGGCGAGCGGCCTCGGCCAGGAGGGGTTCCAGGTGTTCGCGCCGAACGGCAATGTGCTGGGAAACCACGTTCATAAACGACCGCAGGGCTTCCTCTACGTCGGGGCTACTGAAATCGAAAAAAGGGCTGCGGAATTTCTCCGTCTCGCCTTTCCATTTGTCGAATAAACTACTGACAACGAACAGGTTAATCTGATTGATGGGGGTCAGGTTCAGAATTTGTTTTCCGTTGATGGTGGAGTTTGCGTGGTAAAAATCAGCCGTAACCCTCCGGGCGTAGGACTTGCTGTACTCGTTGAGTGCGTTTGTATTGAACTTGTTCGACATCGTTAAAAGCCTTTGCTTTGTAAATATATTGAAATCGAGTGCCCGCTTTCTAGAAACTTCGATTTGTAGCCCCAAAAAGTTATAGGCCGGGTCTTTTTCCCTCGGCCACCGGCCAACCACCGCCCGGATAAACCCCTCCGGGTGCCCCTCAATTAACGGATTTGGCCGCATTCCCATGTCTTTGCTTGTATGTTCATTGAACCCACCCGGCGGCGCGAACCGCTCCATCTCCGCGTAGGCTGGATTGAAGTCATTTGCGGCTCCATGTTTTCGGGCAAAACCGAAGAGTTGATCCGCCGCCTAAATCGCGCCCACATTGCCCGCCTGAACGTGGGCATTTTCAAACCCGCCCTAGACACCCGCTACCACGACCAGGATATTGTTTCGCACAACGCCTCGGTCATCCCCTCAACGCCCGTGGCCGAAGCCGCGCAAATTTTGGCGTTGGCCCAGCCCTGCGACGTGATTGGGATTGACGAAGCGCAATTTTTCGATGCCGGTATTCTGGACGTGTGCAACCAACTAGCCAACGGCGGCAAGCGGGTCATTGTGGCCGGGCTGGACATGGATTTTGCCGGTAAGCCCTTCGGCTGTTTACCACAACTGATGGCCGTAGCTGAATTTGTCACCAAAGTTCATGCCATTTGTGTGGTTTGCGGCGAAATTGCCCACTATTCCTACCGGCTTGTGCCCTCGCAGGAGCGGGTGCTGCTAGGCGAAACCGACAGCTACGAAGCCCGCTGCCGCCGCTGTTTCAGCCTTGGCCCGGAAGCGCACTGAACGCGGGCAGGGTGGGCGTGGGTTGCCAGGCAATGGCCAGGCCGTCGTGTTCCATTTTTCGGAAAAAAGTCATCTGCCGTTTGGCAAACTGATGGATGGCCGTTTCCAGTTGGCGGCTCATCTCGGTCAGGGTCAACGTACCCAACAGGTACTGGGTCACGTAGCGATATTCGAGGCCGTAGAAAATGAGTTTTTCGGGCGAAATGCCTCCCGCCAGCAGGTATTCCACCTCCGTAATCAGCCCGTTTTCAAGTCGTTGCCGTAGCCGTTGGCTAATGCGATTGCGCCGCACGGGCACGGGCGGGTCTAGCCCAATGGTGTGGTAGGGCGGCAGGGCGGGGCGCAGCGGCGGGCGGGCATCGGGGTTTTGGGCCAGGTACGTACCAATCTCCACGGCGCGGATAAGCCGCCTCCGGGTGGTGGTGTCGGGCGGGGGCGAAAGCCGGGGCAGGTCGATCAGCAGGGTCTGTAAATCGCTGTCGGTGAGGGTATTGAGGTGTAATCGAAAATCCTCGTTGGGCGGCATGGGCAGCATGGCCGTGGGGCGCAGGGCGGCTTCGAGGTACAGCCCCGACCCGCCGCAGACAATGGGCACCGCCCCGCGCCCCAGCACCGTTTGCATGGCCCGGTCGAAATCCTGCTGGTACCGAAACACGTTGTAATCCGTGCCCGCCGCCACAATATCGATCAGGTGGTAGGGCACCGGTTCGCCGCCGTGGGTGTATTCGGCCAAATCTTTGCCCGTGCCGATGTTCATGTCCTGGTACACCTGCCGTGAGTCGGCACTGATGATCTCGGCGGGGTGCCCGGCGCGGATGAGGCGGCGGGCGGCGGCCACGGCAAGGTGCGTTTTGCCGCTGGCCGTGGGGCCAAGAATCACGAGCATCTGGGGGAGCGGCGGGGCCGAAGGGTTGAGCATTTGGACGAAAAACCGGGTTTATTTGCGGAATAGAATCAGAAGAAATGGTTAAACACAGAGGCACAGAGAGCACAGAGATTGGGTTTAACTAATTAATTGGCAACATCTTGGAAAAAAAATTTCTCTGTATCTCTGCGTCTCTGTGTTTAAACTTTTTTTGTCAACAGCTTATGAAAATCGAAAAGCCCGTAAAAATAGCCATGATTGGCGGTGGCAGTTGGGCCACCGCCCTGATAAAAATCTTCTCGGAAGGGCCGGTGGCTATCCGGTGGTGGCTCAGGAGCGAGGCCGATGCCGATCATATCCGGCAGTTCAACCAAAACAAAAGCTACCTCACCGACGTGCGCATCAACCCCCGAAAAGTGCGGGTGGGCACCAAAATCCGCGAGGCCGTCCGCGAAGCCGACTTCGTGATTCTGGCCGTCCCGGCGGCGTTTATTGCCCAGGCCATGACCGGACTAACTCCCGCCCACTTCGCCGAAAAACACGTTATTTCGGCCATAAAAGGCATGATTCCTACTACCAATCAGTTGGTAACAGACTGGGTGGAGGCCACCTACGACGTACCTGCGAGCCGAATTTGTTGTATTGCCGGGCCGTGCCACGCCGAAGAAGTGGCCCTGGAAAAACAGTCGTACCTCACCATTGCCTCTACCGCCATGCCCTGCGCCACTGCCGTGGCCGAGCTGCTCACCTGCCGCTACGTGCAGGCTTCGCCCCTCAACGATTTATATGGCGTGGAATACAGTGCCGTAATGAAAAATATTATTGCCCTGGCTTGCGGCATTACCCACGGCCTGGGCTACGGCGACAATTTTCAGGCCGTGCTGGTGGCCAACGCCATGCAGGAGATCCGGCGGTTTGTGGACGCGGCCTACCCCCTGGAACGCGACCTGAGCCGTTCGGCCTACCTCGGCGACCTGCTCGTGACGGCCTATTCGCCCTTCAGCCGCAACCGCACTTTTGGCACCCTCATTGGCCGGGGCTACACCATCCAGTCGGCCCAAACCGAGATGAACATGATTGCTGAAGGCTACTACGCCGCCCGCAGCATCCATGCCATAAACAGCCGGTTGGGGGTAGATATGCCCATTGCCGAAGCGGTGTATCGTATTCTATATGAGGCTGTTGCACCTCGTGCCGAAATGGCCTTGCTGAAAAGTAAACTGGTCTGACTTGCCCCGAATTGGCTAAGGTAGCCGGGCATAATTCCCCGCCACCAGCACCGATTCGCCCACGCTCAGTTGCTGCATTTGCCGGTTGCCGTGGCGGAGGCATAGTTCGCCTTTTTCGAGCCAAATGCGGGTGGTTCCGCGCTGGCAACGTACCTGGAACCGGGGGTTGGTGCCCTCGGCGGTGAGGTTGGTGGTGTGTACCAAAAACGGCGTTTCCGGCCCCGGCGTGTTGGGCGCGGCCACCACAAAATTGGCGCAGCCCGTGAGCCACACGGCGCGGTTGGGGGTAGTAGACAGGGCCGTTTGGCCGAAAAAGCGTGGTGTATAACGCAAACTGCTGTGGGGCAGCAAGGTCACCGTCGACCCGTCGGGCAAACTAATTTTCCGGGCGTGGGTGGTGGCGTTTACCTGTAAATCACTGGTAGTCAAACAGGTACCGTATAGTTGCCAGCCCCCGGCTCCCAGCAATAATAACGCCCCCAACGCCAGTGCCACGTACCTGACCCGCCATGTTGGAGGGGAAACCGGGTGGGTGGGTCGGGGGGCATCTTCGCCCCGGATTCGTTTCCAGAGTTTGGCAACTTCATCGGGGCGCAACCCCGGCGGGTCAATGGCCTGGCTAATGGCCAACACCAACGCTTTGGCTTCGGCCAGAGTGGGGGTCAGGGCGGGGTTTTGTTGCGCCACGCGGTGCCAGTAGGCGGCAATCTCCTCATCATCAGGGTGTTGCACCCATCGGATGAACAGATCATCGGCGGCCAGGTCGGGGGCCATATACTGGTAATACGGTTTCATGCCAGTGCGGGCAAACAGGAAACGAAAAACAGTCAACATCAACCATTGACTAACTCACAGAATGCCAAAGAGTGAATAAATCGCTTTCTACTGACTGAAAACACGGGTAACACCGCCCGATTTTTCGGTGGGTAAACGCCGGGCGTGGTGTATTTTTAGGCCGAAAAAACAGTCCCATGACCCACCGACGTACCTGGCTCAAATCGGCTCTCCTGGCCCCTTTTTTGCCCCACCTGCCGGGTAGTTTTCCTGCCCCGTTTGCCCCGCCCGCGCTGCTGAAACCGCCCCGCCTGCGCCCCGGTGACACCATTGGGCTATGTTGCCCCGCTGCCCCGGCCTACAACCGCGAAACGGTACAGGTAGCCATCGAATCCTTGCAGGCACTGGGGTTCAAGACCAAATTATCGACCCATTTCTACGACCGTTACGGCTACTTGGCCGGGTCTGATGCCCACCGCGCCGCCGACCTGAACGCCCATTTTGCCGACCCCGCCGTACATGCCGTTTTGGCCATGCACGGTGGTTGGGGCTGCGCCCGGCTGCTGCCCTTGATTGATTACGACCAAATTCGGCGAACGCCCAAAATCCTGCTCGGTTACAGCGACATTACGGCCCTGCTGCTGGCCATCAACGCCAAAACGGGCCTCGTCACCATGCACGGCCCGGAGGGAGCTGCCACCTGGAACACCTTCACCGTCGACTGGTTTCGGCGGGTTTTGTTGCTGGGCGAGGCCGTTACGCTGCGTAACCCCATCGCACCGGGCGATAATTTGACCCAAAAAACCGACCGTATCACCACCCTCCGGCCCGGCACGGCGCGGGGGCTGCTGCTGGGCGGCAACCTTACGGTGCTGAGCCACCTGGTAGGCACCCCTTACCTGCCCGATTGGCGCGGCAGCATTTTGTTTCTGGAAGATGTGCATGAGTCGGTCTACCGCGTTGACCGGATGCTGATGCACCTGAAACTGGCCGGTATTCTGGAGCAGGTAGCGGGCGTGGTGTTCGGCAAATGCACCCAATGCGAACCCGACAGCGGCGGCTACGGCTCGCTCACGCTGGACGAAGTCTTGCGCGAGTACATTCTGCCCCTCAACGTACCTGCGTTTTCCGGGGCCATGATTGGCCATATTGCCGATAAATTCACCGTGCCTGTGGGCCTGATGGCCGAAATGGATGCCACCACCGGCACCATCCGGCTGCTGGAACCCGCCGTGGGCTAAGGTCCCGTGCAGGCGCCGGGCGTGTAGCTCACCCCGGCGCAGGTGGCCATGCAGGCGTTGCCGTAGGTACGTTTGTCGCACCCGCAAACGGGGTCATACTGCATGGTGCAGACGCAGGTGGGGTTGGTTTTGGCCTGGCAATCGGGGCCGATGGTGGTTTTGGCGCAACCCAACAGGGCGGCAAGGGCGAAAAAGACAAGGACGGACTTCATGGAAAAGAAGGGAATTGGTTTGGCTGATGACTCTGCAACGTACCTGCGGGTTGGAATCAGTCCCCGAAAAAGTCAGGTACGTCTACTCCGGCCCCTGTACCCAGTCCATGCGGTCGGGGATGTCCTGCTCAATGGCTTTGCGCACTTTCTCCACCATCGACTCCACGCTTTCGCCGGGAGCAAATTCCAGCGGGGCTTTAAACCGGAGCGAAAGCTGGGTGTTGCGTTTCTTGAACCGAAGCCCTTTTTTGTCGAACGCCCGCCGAAACCCGTTGATAACCACCGGAATAACAATAGGGTCGTTGGCCATAATGAGGTGCGCCGTACCTTTGCGGATGGGTGCGTAGGGCTTGGTGGTGCCCTGCGGAAAACTCACCACCCAGCCGTGTTGCAGGGCAATGGCAATCTTGTCTACCGCCGAACTATCCACGGTGCGTTTTACGTCGCGGCCATCGGCCCGCCACGACCGTTCGATGGTGAGGGCACCGCCGAGGGCGAAAATTTTGGCCAGTATCCCTTTTTGCATCGTCTCGCTGGCGGCCACATAATATTGGCGGGCGCGGGGGGCAAACAAATACATGGGCGGGATCATGGTGTCTTTAAAACCCCATTTCACGGCGCAAAAGACATGAAAAAACGCAATTACGTCGGCAAAATACGTCTGGTGGTTGGAGAGAAACAGCACGTTGTTAACCGGTAAACCCTCCAGATATTCCGTCCCCTCAATCTTGATCCGGTTCACGGTGGTGTACCGAAAATACGTAAACCAACCCACCACCGAGATAATGATACGCCTGAACAGCAACCAGTTACCAAACGGATCGCACTCAAACAGTCCGATCACGTCGAGCCGGTCGAGGGGTTTGGGCAGGTAGCTGAATTTGGTGGGTTTAACGTAGCGCATGACAACAACGAGAACAAGTGCGACCCTAAGAAACAGATCGTATTTTCTAGAAAAAGTACAATCGGTATGAAACGGGTCTGCAAAGAAACCAGAATTGGCGGCACCAAAAAAAGTTTGGGCCGTCTATTAATCCTTTCCCCGGCTGGCCACATCCAACCGTCAGTATAGCACGAAACCCCGCAACATACATGAAAACGCCGTTCGCTTCCGTTTTACTGACTGCCGCCCTGCTGTTGACCGCCCTCCTGACCGCCCCCGTGGCCCAGGCCCAGGTGCAGGTGGGTTTCCGGGGCGGGGCCAACTGGAGCACAGTTTCCGAGCCATCGCTGCTCCAAAACCTGCCCGTTCGGCCCGAATTTTCGCCCGGCCCTACCGGAGCCATCTTCCTGGACGTACCCATCAGCAACCGCGTGTCGTTTCGGCCTGAAGTGGCGTTTGTGCAGAAAGGCTTCCTCCTCCGCGAAGGCACTAACCTGGATCTGGGCTTCATCAACGTGCCCGTGGGGGCGCGGGTGGCCTACCAGGCGCAGAACATACAAATGGGCTTTTTCCTGAAAGCAAACCTGACCGACGGCCCCGTGCAGCCCTACGTGTTTGGTGGCCCCGCCGTGAGCTACGCCGTAGATGGCCGCATTAGAACCCGCGCCACGGCCTTGTTCACCACCAAAAACATGGATGTAGACCTTGATTTTGGCAAAACGCTCAACCCCTGGGACATCAGTGGCGTGGGCGGGCTGGGTCTGGCGGCAGAAACCGGCATGGGCAAGTTTTTTGTCGAAGGTCGTTACGAATACGGGTTCACGCGCCAGTTTCAGGTGCCGCTGGTGAACCTACCCGTGCGCAACCGCAGCGTGGGTGTATCGGTGGGGTATATGTTTACGCTCTGACCGCCCAACCCCTTTTTTGTTGATTACGAATCAATTCCGAGACGTACCCGCCATTGGCGGGCACGTCTTTTTTTTGGCCGAAAAAAGTGGGTCAACGGGTTGTGGCGGTGGGCAAGCGAGGGTCAATGGGGTAGGGCTGGATGGAAATCACCGCGCAGGTTGTTCGCAACCGGTGGAGCGGGTCGAGCAACACATTCCACGAGGGCGACAGCGGCACCACCGCCGACGGTACGGCGAGGCACAGCGTCTGGTGTTGGCTAAACTGTTGCCGGGCAAATTGGGCCAGACCCGGCGGCGTGGCCTGGGGGTTATCCCAACCCAGGGGTAGCTGTTCGGCGGTCAGGTACGTGATTGAGTTGGCGGGAGCCTGTATTTCGCACAGAATCAGCGGCGGCAGGTCGGCCAGGGAGGTGCCTTCCAGATGTACCATGTATTCCAGAAAGCAGAGTTCGGGCGTGGTGGCGGTGTAGA
>JAYUKZ010000022.1:0-5237 GCA_043763995.1 Fibrella sp. | reverse complement strand
CGCCCACGCAGGTGGTGCTGTTGCAACAAGCCTACGTGAAAGCCCGCTACGGTATCCTGGAGGCTTATGTGGGTCGGCGGCGCGAGGTGTTCGGGTTGGTTGATACCTTACTTACGTCGGGGTCGTACATATGGTCGGGGAATGCGTTGCCGGTGCCCAAAATCCAGATCGGCATTCCGCAGTTCACGCCCATTGGGTTCACCAAAGGGTGGGTGTCGGTCATGGGTACGTTTGCCCACGGCTGGCTGGGCGGCACCTACATCCGCCACACGTTTCTGCACCAGAAATCGCTGTTTTTCCGTCTGGGAAAACCGCAAAGCACGTTTCGGGGCTACGCCGGTATCAACCATCAGGTAGTGTGGGGCGGGGTCAGTGCCGAGTTGGTGAAGTTGGGGCTAACGAGTACCGAACGCCTTCCGGCTAGTTTCCGCGACTACCTGCTGGTGGTGTCGGGCCTCCGCACCGGCACCCAAACCCTGATACCCATTGACCCCACCCTGACCGATTTCGACCTAACGAACCGGATCGGCAACCACCTCGGCTCCATTGATCTGGCCCTGGAGGTAGACCTGCGGCGGCATTCGCTGTTTCTGTACCGCCAAAACCCGTTCGATTCGGGCGCGTTGTTCTACCTCACCAGCATCACCGACGGGCTGAACGGGATCCGGCTCCGCAACCACAAACCCAACGCGCTGTTCCAAACGCTGCTGTTCGAGTACCTGAACACGGCCAGTCAGGGTGGGCCGGAATTTGTGATCGAAGACCCGTTCCGGCGCGGGAAAGTCAACTATTTCAACAACGCTCAGTTTCGCGACGGCTGGGCCTACCAACGGCTTACGTTGGGTACGCCCTTCATCACCCCGGACTATAACCAGAACGGGCAAACAACCTTTGGCGGCTTCACACGCAACAACCGGATCAACGCCTTCCACGTGGGCGCGTCAGGTACGTTGCCGTTCCAGCCCCGTTGGCTGAGGCAGTCGCCGGTCTACGTCACCAAGCTGTCGTATAGCCGCAACCTGGGCACCTACGACCTTCCCTACTCCCCCGCCCTATCGCAGTTTTCGATGCTGTTTCAGCTCACGGCCTCTCCCCAACTGTCGGGCTGGGGGGGTTCTTTCTTCAACAGCACTGATCTCATCGCCCGGTTGGCTCTCGACGCGGGTGGTCTGTACCCGTCCGGTGCCGGGTTGTATCTGGGTGTCCGGCGGAGTTTTAAGGCCCCGTGAACCGTAATCGGCGTATTCGTATCGGCGTAGGGCGTTGGCGTATTGGGCGCGGCCCAGGGCGGAGGCAAGCCCGGACGCGGGACCGCCCGCCCCTACAATTTGACCCCCGAAACCAATGGGTATTATTTTGACGGTGCCTTTGTAGGGGCGGGGCTTGCCTCCGCCCTAGGCCGTGCGCGAAGCCTACGCTAACTACCTTTTAATTACTATCATGACACCCGTTTACAACTTCCTCCGTACCTTTCACTTCTTATCACCCGTCCACGGCCATGAGGCATCGTTATTCCGTTCTGCTTTTTCCGCTCCATGTCTTCTTCGACTTTGTGTGCCTGAATGCAGCGTTTGCGGGGGCCTACTGGCTTAAGTTCGGGAGCCTGACCGGCATTGCCCAACCGCCTTATTATTCACTTTGGATTGTGTTTAACGTGGTGTGGGCGGGCATTGTGCTGGTAGCCAAGCCGTATGTGTTTCCCCGGCAACTGTTCAAAGCCGGGCCGTTGCTGACCAAGTTAATCATGCTCACGATGATCCACGCGGCTATTGTTGCCCTGTTCTGGATTCTGGTGAAAGGCTATTATTTCTCTCGAATTCAGTTGCTGGAGACGTACCTGCTGTTTGTCGTCCTGGGCGGGCTATTCCGGGTGGGGGGGCTGTTGTTTCTGCAAAGCTATCGGGCGCGGGGGTTCAACAGCCGTAACTATGTGGTGGTGGGCTATGGCAAACTAGCCGAAACTATCCGCGATTTTTATACCGTACACCCCGAAATGGGGTTCCATTTTCGGGGTTTTTTCGATTGGCAATCACCCGAGAACCAGGCCCACTTGCAAGGCGACTACACCCAACTGGCTAGTTTTGTGGCCCAGCGGAACATTGATTGTATCTATTGCTGCCTGCCCTATGTAGATAATGCGCAGCTAAAGCTGATTGTAGATTTGGCCGAACAGGGTAATTACCAGGTAAAGCTCCTGGTAGACTTCCGGGGCTTCCTCACCAAAGGAGCCTCGGTTGAATACCATGATTTTTTGCCCGTTCTGAATCTTTCGCCCCAGCAAATGGGCGACATGCGGGTGGCGTTCTTCAAAAGATCGTTCGATATTGGTTTCTCTTTCCTGGTGTTACTGATAGGGTCACCGCTGTTCTTGATCCTGGGTGTCATTACCCGCCTCACCTCGCCGGGGCCGGTCATTTTTCGGCAAAAACGAGTGGGGCGTAGCGGTAATACATTCACGATCTACAAATTCAGAAGTATGCACCGCGATGCTGACCAGATGCAGCAACATTCAACCGGCAGTTCAGATTCAAGAATCACGGCGTGGGGGCAGGTGATGCGGAAAACCAGAATCGACGAACTGCCCCAATTTCTGAATGTGTTGCAGGGTGAGATGTCGGTGGTTGGCCCCAGGCCGCTGGCACAGTACGACGTTGACGTGCTCATGCACGACAAACCGCACGAGTACTACCGGATTCTAACCCTGAAACCAGGCATCACCTCTATTGGTCAGGTCAAACTCGGTTACGCCGCCACCACCAACGAACTGGTTGAGCGGATGAATGTTGATATCGAATATCTGGAGCGAATTTCGTTCCGCTACGATATGTGGATCATCGCCCAAACCCTCCGGGTGATGGTGCAGGGCCGAGGCCGGTAAGAATGCCTCACCCAGACACGGGACCGCCCCTACCTCGTAACTATGTATCGAACGTATACCCGCCTTTTTTGGCTTGCGGCGATGCTGTGGGCCGTGTCTGCGCCGGCGCAACATACCCCCCAATTTGCCGTTGAGGCCGGCATACTGCTCTCGCCGGGTACCACGCCGTTTTGGCTCCGGGCCAATCAGTTTGGGGCCGTCCCCCTCAAAAGCCCGTTGTTGCGCCTCAGCGCCTCAGTCTATTCGCCCTACAAACTGCCCGATTCCAGCGGCCACCGGCCAAGAGCCGACTGGGCCTATGGCGCACAGGTAGTGGCCAACACGGGCATGGCCAATCAGGTGCTACTCGTGGAAGGCTACGTAAAAGGGCGAATCGGAGCGTTTGAGGTTGTAGCCGGTCGGCAGAAAGTGTTCATTGGCCTGGCTGATACTTTGCTTACGTCCGGCTCCTACAGTTGGTCGGGCAATGCGCTGCCCATCCCCAAAATCCAGATTGGTCTGCCCGTTTTCACGGCTGTTCCGTTCACCAAAAGCGTTATCTCGGTCATGGGGGCCTTCGTGCACGGCTGGCTCGATGCGCCGGGGCGGCTCTCGCAGGGGAATCTGCTGCACCAACTGTATGCTTTTGGGCGGCTGGGCAAACCCATGTGGCCCGTCCGGTTCTACGGTGGCCTTACCCACCAAGCGGTCTGGGCGGGGTTCACCGACCCCAAACTCATGGGCGGTTTTGCGTTCTATACCACCGTAGACGGCACGATGCCCTCCGGCCTGAAATATTTTCCGTATGTAGTAACGGGCATGAAACCCCGCTTTGCCAACTACAATCAGTTTTCGTCGTTCGATGAAAACCGGGTCGGCAACCACCTTGGCAGCATCGAGTTTGCTGCCGATGCCACCATCAGCCGGATAAACGTGTTTGCCTACCGTCAGTTTGTCTACGACGATGGCTCGCTGTTTTACGGCACCAACCTGGCCGACGGGCTGTATGGCCTGCGGCTGAAAAACCTGCGACCCGCCCAAAACCGGCACTTCTACCTACGCCAGCTAATCCTGGAACACCTCTACACCGTGAGTCAGGGCGGCGATTTTTTTGTGCTGGAAGAAGACCTCAAGCGCGGGCGCGACGATTATTTCAACAACGGGCAGTTTATTGACGGCTGGACCTACCGGGGGCAAACCATTGGTACGCCCTTCATCACGGCTCAGGGCGAGGCGCAACGCCAATGGCCCACGCGGGTGGGGGTGGTCAACAACCGGGTAAGCCTGTGGCACCTGGGCCTGAGCGGGGTACTGCTGGGCAAATACGACCTCACCGCCCGCCTGTCGGCCAGCCGCAACCTGGGTACGTATGTAGCTCCATTCGAGACAACGCCCGGCCAATTTTCGGGCCTCCTCACCGCCACCGCTCCCATGCCCTGGCTGGGCGGCTGCACCCTCGGCGCGTCGGTGGGGCTGGATGTAGGGAACCTGCTGCCGCCCACGGTAGGTACGTATGTGAGTGTGCGCAAAACCGGTTTTTTAGGGCGATAGTGCTTGGTTGTCGGTGAATTGTGTTCGGCGTAGGGCGGAGGCGTATCGGAATCGGCGTAGGGGCGGAGGCAAGCCCGGACGCGGGACCGCCCGCCCCTACACAGGAACCAACGAAACGTTGCCCAATGGTGTGACGGTCAAATTGTAGGGGCGGGGCTTGCCTCCGCCCTGGGCCGATTCCGATACGCCTCCGCCCTGCGCCCACTCGCGAAGCCTACGCAGATAACAATACGCCGAGAATAACCACTTTTTCACAACCCTACCTTGCATCCCGATACTGCCAACTTTACTTTTGCGTTCAGTCATTGATATACATAGTGCGTAGAATGAGTAGGGTTGTGAGCATAAGCGTTTTAGTTCGTCGGTGGGTATTGGCCACCCTCCAAGTTATTCCGCTGGGGTTGGGCCTCTCTTGCGGGCAGACCACCAATACCTACAAAATGAATCAGTCGGTGGCGGAGTTACGCAACTGTGCACAGGAACAACTCTTGTCGCCCGGTCAGGAGGCCAGTATTCGGCAGACGATTGGGGCCAACCAAAAGGCGCGGCAGATCAGCGAGATCATAGAGCAAAAAGTACGTGGTGGGCTGAACGGAAACGTGCTGGTGGCCCAAAAAGGCATTATTCTATACAAACGCTGCGTGGGCCTGGCCCATTTCGAAAAAGACAGCCGCGATTCGCTGGTTGAAGAGTCGAAGTTTCAGTTGGCTTCGCTTTCCAAAACTTTCACCGCCGTAGCCATCCTGAAACTCCAGGAAGCGGGCAAACTAGCCTTTACCGACTCGATTCAGCGGTTTTTTCCCGATTTTCCCTATCACGGCATCACCGT
>JAYUKZ010000021.1:0-20552 GCA_043763995.1 Fibrella sp. | reverse complement strand
GGCAGCAGCGGGCGGCAGGGCTTTCAGGTACGTCCAGAGGTCGGGGCCAACCTCGTCGGCCAGCCACCGGGCGGCATGGTGCATGAAGGGCAGGATGGTTTCGGGTTTCATGCCCGCCTGCAAACTGCCCAACTGTGCCTTCAGAATATCCTGGGTTAGCATGGCTAGTTGTGGTTAACGACCGCTTGGGTGCCGGTCGGGTTGGTGTCCAGGGTAGTAATCTGTACCCCGCTGAAGCTGGGCACCACGTCGCGGTAGCCCATCAGGCGCAGAGCCAGCAGTACCGGTTCCAGCAAAATCAGGTGGTGGACCGGCGTTCGGAAGTGCATCTGAAAATCGGCCATAACCCTGATCTGGCTCCCCGAATCGTTGCCCTTGCCGGGGTTCACGCCCGCCAGCGTGGGCAAAATACCCGCCGCGTTGGCAATGCTGACGTTGGCCATTTCCCAGACTTTGGCGTAGGCATCGTCGCTCATCTCGTTCTTGAGCGGCACCACCTCGATACTGTCCAGAGGCTTGTTGTCTTCACCCCGCACATATTTCAGAATCAGCGATTTGTTGACGTTTTTGGTACCCGCCAGCCAGCTGCTGAGGTTGTCGGAAAACTCGCTCCACTTCTGCCGCACTTTCTCCGGCGGCACAATTCGGCCCCCTTCGGTATCGAAATAATCGCGCGGTATTTTGATGAGGTATTTAATGTTGTACCCATTTTGAAGCCCGGATTTGTGAAAAATGGGGATCAGGTTGGCCAGTTCAATCCATTCGGCGGCACCCCACCAACTGGGGAACGCGTAATAGGGATTGCCGCTGAGGTGTTCCCGCGAATGCAGAATACTGACCACGTTAGTGCGGGGGTCGGTGCGGTTGTAGCCCGCCACCGGCTCATTCTCGCGGGAGCGGTAGTAGGCCGATTCGCCGAAAAACGGGTTGTGGAAATAGGCCGGTTGCGCCCTGGTGCCGCGCTGGCTGATGCGCGTGGCGTAACAATCCTGAATGTCGAGCAGGGGTACGCCATCAGGCCGAAACTCAAACCGCGTAAAATGGTTGCCATTAGTCAGGCGTTCGTTGATGGCCGCCACGGCGTAGTGGGCCAGGCGCGTTTCCACGGCCCAGTCGTCCAGGCGGGCATCGGCGAAGGGTACCAGGCTGGTTTTGCCGTCCTGGATGATGCGCTGGTTGAAGCTGATGCCCGTGCCGTAGATCATGTCCCGGTTCGACTCCAACAGGGGACGTACCTGGTTGTTCTTCTGCACCAGAATACCCATTGTGTTGGGCTGGTTGTCGGCCCCGCCCCAGGGCACGTGCTCCTGGCCACCACCCGCATAAAAGCCCCCCGCATTACCGTAGGCATGGTCGCGGCCTTCGCGTTCGGTAAGTTGCACCAGGGCTGCGCCGGGCGTGGTGCCCTGGCGAGTGCGTTTGGCGGCAACCACGGCCACGTTCGGCCCTATCCAATCCATGTCCATGCTAAAATTGGTGGTTAATGCGCCGCCCGTTGTAGGTCAGCAGCAGGTCGATAAGTACCTCGAAAGGGTTGCCCGTCTCGCGGTTCGTGAGCAGCAACACGTGGTTGGCCGACACATTGCCCCGGTACCCGCGTGGGCCGGTCAGGCGCGAGATGCTCTTGGAGCACCGTTGTTTTTCGCCCAGCGTACCGTCTTTTTTTACGTAGGTCAGGGCAAATTCATGCACGGCCCCGCCCTCCCGGATATCCTGGTGAATCTCGGCAAACATGGCCCGTTTATTAATGGTGAGCTTACTCATGCCCAAAAGTGGGCAGGGCCGTTTCCGCCAAAAAGGACAGGCCGCTAGGGCATAGTGGCGTAAATGGTGGCTCCCGCCACCAGGCCCAGGCCCAGCCGCCAACCCCAGCGTTCACGGTTGGCTACCTGGTATTTTCTGCGCCACCGGGCGGTTTCGGCCTGGCTCTCCAAAAGCTGCTCCTGCCCGTTTAGCAGGTTGTTGAAGGCGTTGCTGGAAAGCCCGGCCAGCTGGTTGCGCTCCTGGCGGGTACGTTCCAGACGGGCCTCCAGCGAGGCAATGCGCAACCGGCAGAAGTACAGAGCCGTGAGGGAGTCGAGCAGGGCGGGCGCGTTTTGCACGAACCGCGTGGTAGTGGTCAGGCTATCGGCAAACCTACTCGGCTCCCCGGCGCGAATGCCGGGCCGGGGCGGTTGCCCCGCCGATTGCGCCATTGATGCGGTGCATAGCATCCAGAGGCCCCAGGCCAGCCGTAGCCCGAAGCGAGTCGGCCAGGTCACGATCATGTAGTTCATCTTCCAAAAAATCGATGCGTTGTTGCAGGGGGTAGGTGGCAATGATGCCCCGCAGGGAGTCGGCTTCGTGCTGGGCGTAGAGAATGGGCCGCAGCAGGGCCTGAAGTTCCTGGGCAGGCGAAGGCGGGGCGGGCGTGAGCAGGTTCACCACCAGAGCCACCACCATTGCCGTTAAAATGCTCACCGACACCTCCCGCAGCAGGTTACTGCTGGTACCCAATTTGGCCGTTGTACCCTTGAAAAATTGAACTGCGGGCGTGAGAAGGGTAATGATTTGCTGAAGCATGGGCCAAAGTTCTGGCCTGGCCACCCCACCAAAAAGGACGTGGCAGATCGGGGCATTGGTCATAAAGAAAGCCCGACACCAGGGGCATCGGGCTTTGGGAGAATACACGCAGGCAAAAAATCTTAGTCGGCCACGGCGGTCAGGTAGCCGCCCTCGATGAGGTCGGCCACGAAATTGTCGGGTGTATCGATCCGAATGCTGCGGTGAGCGGGGCCGTGCCACTCTCCGGCCCGCACTCTGAAGCCATCCATGTAGGTGGTTAAGGACTGGCCTTCGGTGAAGCGGCTTCCGCCGCGCAGGGCCGAGATGATCTCGGCGGGCGACGATCCGGTTACCTCGTCGCCGGAGGGTGTTTTGTAGGTCATGCGGCTAATTCGCTTTGGCGGTTATGGTAAAAAGTATAAATGTCGGGTTGTTGAAAGGTCTGGATGCTTTCCAGACTGGCGGTTTCTACCCGGCTGGTGCGGCTGTATTCGACCAGGTTGTGCAAAAATAACACCCAGGTGCTGATCTTCTCGAACTCGACCGTGCCGCTATGCTGGCGAAATTCAATGGTCTTGTAGCGCAGGTAGCTTTGCAAATTAACTTTATAATAGCGGCTCTGCATGACACTGTTGGCCAGGTGGCTAATGCTCCGGGCCGTGTCGATCTGGCTGGTCAGGTTGGTCAGGCTTCGGCAGTAGGTGTTGGTGAAGCCCCGGCGCGAGGCGGGCATAAACGAGTCGATGACGTGCTCGTAGCGGGCATAGTTGATGAGCAGGTTTTTGGTTTGGGGCAGACCAATGTGCTCCGCATCGAAGTGGACGTGTAACCCGCAGGAGCGGTTGATGTATGCCCGTTGCTGTTTCAGTACCCGGCATACGGTTTCGAGTTGGGCCAGGCCCGCCGCGCCTTCCAGAATGGGGCTAACCAATTCGAACGCGTTGGCCCCGCGCAGGCTGGCATCGGTCACGATTTTCCAGTGGGGGCGGGGGGTATGGTTGTATCCCTCTACGCAGGTTTCGATGCCTGCCGCCCGAAGGGCAGTGGCCAGGGTATGCCTTTCTACGTTGTAGGCTTCGATTTCAACCCCAAAACGGCGGTTAAAAGGAATGAACCCAAACGTGGCCTGGGCAATCTGTTGGGTACGTTCCTGGCGGCGGCTCACCTGCTCTGGCCAATACCGGGCAAATACGTTTTGGACGAAGCCGTAGTTACCGCCGGTGAGGTCGGCTACCTGGCGGCGGCTCAGGCCAAGAGCCAGAAGCTGGCGAATTTTTTCGGTTTTATTGAGGGTGTTGTTTGCTAAAATTGTCTGCGTTTCCATCTGGTTATCTGCCTGTTAGCCCCGTTTCGTTTGGGTAAGACAAACAACGCATCCCCGTTTCCGACGTGCAAGTTCCTGCGGTAGTGTGGGCGCAAGTTCCATGCAGAGTGTAGCAGGTCACTGGCAAAGTGCTATATGCTTAATGAGAAATGCTCTGATTAACAAAGCGTTCTCATTAAGCGATCTTACGCACAATAACTTGTTGGGTGTTTACTCATCAAGTGCTTGTGTGCCAGCGTCCGGGCGACAGGAAGCGCGGCTCAGAGGTCAGGCTATTTGTTTGTTCGGCGGGTAGTTTCCCGACAAAACAAGCCCTAATGCTGACAATGTTTCGTATGATAGGACAACAGTGTTTTCCTTTTCATTCTCAAACTCGGCGAGAGTTCCGATTGACAGAAACGCACTTTCGCCGTCGTCAAAAAATTCAACAAAGACTGGTTTTTCGTCTTTTTCGGTCTCGGTTTCAAAATAGATTTTCATGGTTTCTTAGTCGTGTTTTTGCGTTGGTGGTTCGCTCCGCGTGGGCGGCTTGTCGGGCGACAGGAAGCGCGTCCCAGAGGTCAGGCCCTCAGCCCAACGTGGGCAGGGGTGTAAAGGCTCGCTTCGCTCCCCATCAGCCCCTGCGGTCGTTGGGTGCGGGTCAGGCAAGTAGCAATATATTGACAATCATACTGTTAATAGATTTGTCAGGATTCTCAGCAAGTAACGGGCGGTGGTGGGTTGCGGCTGACAGGGAGCGGGTTAGTTACGCAGGTTCTGTGTATTCAATGTACATATCATTGCAGACTTTCGGCGCGAACATTCGCGGAACAGGCTGGTAAATCGGTATGTGCGTAGCAAAAAAGTCTCGGTAACGGGCGCAGGTCTGCCGCCACGGGCAAGGTCGGTGGTCGTCGTCTCGTTCGTTGCCAGTGCAACGGGTTACATCGGCGGGTAGTGTAGTCATTGTGCGTTTGTGGTTAGCCCTGCTGGTGCGTGTCACCGCTGACAGGAGAGTTAGTCGAGTGCGGCGCGACACCTCTTTAGGGCGCAGTGAAGTATGGCGGAGTTTACACTGATTTAGGTTTACATTGTAGGTGTCGCTGGATGTACGCTTCGCTGATCCGGGCGAACTCCGGAATGCTGACCGGTAGTCTGATCTCGCGCTGATGGCCGCAGTGAGTGCAAAACATCCGCCTTCCATCAACGCGAATATGGTCGGTGTTGACCTGTTCCTGCGCGGCCTCAAACTGGCGTTTGGTATCGGTGTCGATCATGGCTTAACAGAACGTTGAAGCATCATACGCCCGTCTCTTCATTCTATCGACATATTGAGGCCGCTCGGTTATTCCGGCAAACAACTTTTGCCTCTCAGTAGCCATCCAGCGACAAGTATTAACGCAGTAATTGAAAAACCGGTGGTCACCTCGCTCATCGTAGCCGGGCAGGAAAACTCCCCGCCTGATTTTGGCCAGAATGTTTTCATACAGATCGTCGTACAATAGATCAAAGCGGCTGCTGCTGTCGGCGGCAACAGCCCAGGCGCAGATGTCGCGTAGTCGGTCTGTCTGGAAAAGTTGCCGAATTGTCGTTTCGTCGCCGGTCATGTAGTAGTTATAAACGCCTTTACTTAGGCCGGTTAGCCTGTCCCGGTCAATAGTCTGATAATGCTTATCAGCCTCCTGTCTCCGGGACATATCGATAATGACGCTGGAGTTATGGCACCACTCCAGATTGCTGATTGTGTTGTTGAGCGAGTTGCCATCGATGTGGTTCACAAAACCAAAATTTGCCGGATTTTCCACAAAGCAAATCGCCAGTATCCGGTGGAGGTAATAGCGTTTTCCCTTCAAATAGAAGCGTTTGTACTGATAATTGGTAAACTTTCGCTGCTGCTGCTCAATGAATACCCTGGGGTAGAATTGGCATTCATCTCTTTGGTGAATAACGGTACCATCCGAAAATACGATAAGGCTCTCGTTGGGGCCGAGCGGTATTTCTTTCCTGTCGTTCATGGTTTGTCAGGTGGTTTTTGATAATGCACTCAGAATAGCTTTTCGCTCCAGATCGGGCAGGGCCGCAAGTTTGCGCACGTGCCGACGTACCTTTTTGGCGATCCGTTCGCGCTCCCGGTAGCCCTCGCCCACGTACCTATAATCGTGGAGGTCGGTGGGTTCGGGGTAGTTCATGTAGAGCCGCTCGGTGCGGGTGCCGCCACGGGTTTGGCTCTGGAACTCGATGCACCGCCAGCCATACAACGCCTCGGCGTAAAGCGCGTTGGGGTAGGTGCTGATGGCAATGTTGGCCTGTTGGTAGCTGGTCAGAATGGTGAGCAACTCGATGTGGCCCGCCTCATCCAGTTCGTGGGGGTAACGGGTGGCCGAGGTGCGGGTTTCCAGCAGATAGGGCGGGTCTACGTAGATGAATTTATCTGGATAGTCGAGCCAGGGTTGATTTTGGCGGAGCAGCAACCGGGCATCGGCCAGGCAAATCTGGGCACCCAGGCCACAGGCTGCCAGCAGGGCGGAGCTTCGTTCAGGAATGCCCAGTTGGGTAATCCATTGGTCAACTACCGCCGGGTCTACATCGGCCAGAAGGCTGACGCGGGCAGGCAACTTGCGGCGGAAGACAGCCCCGCCGCCCAAAAACGGCTCCACATACACGCTGTGGGGCGGTATCTGGTTGACAATCTGTTGGTAGGTGCCCGATGCCTCTTTGCCCCCGAAATAGCTGGCGAATGGTTTAGTAGACATCGTGGTCGGGTAGTTTAGTAATGGTGCAGAGGTGCCGGTCAGGTTTGCCTTCCACGTTGGTGTGCCAGATTTGGGCGGTGTCCGGGCCATCGAGCACCACGTAGGTTGTCCAGAATTTATTGCTGTTGCCCATGTACTCGCGGGCCATCCAGGCCCGTAATTCGGTCACGAACTGCGGGAGCCGCAACCGCAACAGTTGGCTGGTTTGGCTCAGTAGGCGCAATTCCATTGTGTTGCGGGAGAGGCGGTGGTCAATGCGGGCCAGCTTCGGGCGGGCATCGTAGGCGATGTCGTCCCAGAACGTGTTCATAACGCCAGCGTTTGTTGTGCGCCCCTGGTAACGGCCTGGAGTTTGCGTAGGCGTTCCAGGGTGGCGCGGGTGCAGGCCAGACGGTGCTCGGCCAGTTCGGGTTTCAGCTTGGGCGCGGGGCCTTTTGTCCAATCGGGGTAGCAGCGTTGGCGCATTCCCAGTTCGCGCTCCAGTTCGCGGATTTCGTCGTCCAGCGTGATGTCTTTAGCCTTCGGCATACAGGTTTGAGTTTAGTAGTTCGGTGTATTTGGCAATGGCTTCGTGGGCGGTGGCGAATTTGTGGAGGGTGGCCCAGCCTCCTCCGCCGGTGTCAAGAATAGTTTTGATGATCCAGGTGGTATCCCAGGGGCGGGCATCGAGCCGGATCAACCTCTTGCCCTGCGCTCTGGCAATGGCCAGTTTGTCCTGCATCCGCACGGGATGGTCATGTTTTTTCAGGATTGGCGCGGCGGGGGGCGGTACGTCCCAGCCAAACAGGTCGATTTGTGTGCTCATGGTTTAGGGCGGTTATGCGTTTTGAAAATTTCGTCCACTACCGGGTCGATCAGGTCGTTTACGGCTTGCTGGTTGCAGTCGGTACCAAATGTGCTCATGATCTGGGCGGTGGCCTGCCCCACGGTCTGGTTGGTGCGTTCGGCAAACTGCTTCACACGGTCTATGTTGAATTCGATTGAGGTCATTTGCTTCTTGCCCGGCGGGCGTGTTTGAGTTGATTTACTTCGCGCCGGTCATGATCCTGCTCGGCGCGGTGTTCGATGATCTGCCGGATATCGTGCATTTTTCGGGTCAGGTAATCGGCGGGTAGCGTACCGGAATCACCGGCGGCGGTGCGGTCAAATTCACGCTCCCAACCGGCCAGCAGGGCGTTCAGTGTTTTGGTCGGGAGCGTGTTGAAATACTGGTTCATCACAGATAGCCGCGCTGGTCAACTTTGCGCAGGTACACGTCTTCGGCATCGGCCTCGGCTTTCCAGATGGCATCTTCGGGGTTTGGCTGGGGCCACTCGTCTTCGTCTTTGGCCCAGATGCTGGTGTCCTCGTCGGGGTCTATATTCACCACCGTGATGGGTGCGCCATTGTACCCGCAAAGTTCAATTCGCTTAATGGCCTCTTCTTTGGTGTCGCCGTGAGTAGCAGCGGTAAGCACCCGACTGCCAAAGAGGCTCTCGATCTGATAATCCAGGATATACTGCTGTTTGCTCTCCTTATTTGGTTCCAGCACCTCAGCCTTGATCAGCATATCTTCGACAGTGAACCAGTTGACGAAAGCCCGGCTTTTCGGGGGGCGTACCAGGGGGCAACCCAACGCGGCATCGTCGATGTAGAGGTGGGCATACTGCTTGGTAGACTGGCTCCAGCTTTGGTAGGGGTTCATGTTATAGGCCCACAGCCGGATGCCGTTCTTGTTGAGGTACTCCAGGGCGGGGGGCGCGGTGGTGTGGTCACGCATTGTCCAGAGCATGAGCCTAACCCCGGCATCCTGAAGGCGTTTAAGCACCGTGATGGCGTGGGGCACTGGTGCGCCGATGGCCGGGAATGCGGTGTCTGGGTGGTGGCAGATGGTGCCGTCGAAATCAACGGCAATAATGAGGTGGCCAGGGGTATGCCCGCCCACGATGGGTTCGATGAGGTGGTGGTTCATGGTCAGAACGGGAGGTCGGCTTTGGTATCGGGCGCAAAGCCGCCCAGGCTGGCCGTAGAATCGGGCAGGGCGGGGGCCGTAACGAGCGGCACGGCGGGAGCGGGGGCGGGATGCTCGGCCTGATCGTCGGCGGTGGGGGCATCGGGTCTGCCGCCCAGCAACTGCACCTGCCTGACCCGCACCTTTAGTTTGGCGTAGGTCTTGTTGTCTTTCTTCGACTCGTAGGTTTCGGCCTTCGCATCACCCTCGATAAAGACCTGCTGGCCCTTGACCAGGTAGGGCGTTACGCCGGTTTCGCTGGCGGCGCAATCGACCCAGATGGTGCGCGAAACCTTCACGCCGTTGCGGTCTCTGTAGCTGTCGTCTACGGCCACGGCAAAGGAAACAAAGCGGGTGCCGTTGTAGTCACGGATTTCCGCATCGCGGCCCAATCGGCCAATAATCTGTACTTGTAACATAGTGTTTGTGTGTTAGTTATGGTAGAAGAAAGGGGATTAGACGAGTGGGTCGTGGCCCACAAAGCGCACCATGTTGATGAGTTCGGTGAGTTCCTCTTCCGTCAGCCACGAACTAAACCGCTGGCGCATGAACTGGTCAACCCGTTTGCGCATCTCGCTTTCGCGGGGATCGTCCTGGGCAATGAGCACTTCTCCGGCGTTGAGGGCCTTGATGTAGCTCAGGGCGCGGGCCAGTTGGGTGCGGTCCTGGCAGCGGGTGAGTAGCGTGGCCAGTTCGGTCAGGATGTTGCGGCTATCCAGAAACGCCTGGCGGGTTTTGGGGTCGGGCAGTGCGGCCAGGATGTTACCGCGCAGTTTGTCGGCGTGTGCCTGGTACTGGGTGCGAAGGGGTGACTCGGCCAGAAGCAGAATAGCCAGCCGTTCCAGGATTTCAGTGGTGGTCTGTTTTTCGAGTTGCCGGGCCGAGAGCGGCGTGAGGTTCGGGGGGGGTGGTTTTTCCATAGCCAGGAGGGGTTTGGGCTGATTAGTGGTCTGTGATACTGCTCATCAATTGCCTGATGCTGATGGGCTGAGAAGGTTCGCGGAAGTTGGTCAGGGCCAGGTCTAGTTTGCCCAGCAGGCATTGTTGCGTATGGTTGAGCAGGGTATTTTGCATATCCGTGTGCAGGGCCAGGGCCGTGGGCAGAGACAATTTGAGGGCGTAGGTTTTGCTGTAGTCGCGCAGTTGCCAGGCATAGAGTCGGGCCGGTGTTAGGCTAAGCAGGTAGGTGGCCAGCACCGCCACAACTAGTGGTCTCTGCGGCAAGGGTACGGAGGTGTGGCCCGCCGTAATGAACCGGAGGAAGCTGAGCAGTTCCCAAAACTCGTCGGGCGTGATGCGCAGGGTCAGCGTGTTCATACGCGCCCAATTTGGGCCTGGAGAAACGTCAGGCGTTGAGTGAGGGCTTCGGCCAGAGCGGGGCGGTTTTGCTGGCGGGCCACCAGCCGCATCTGGGCCGTGAACTGATAGAGCCGGATGGCGCGAAACCTGTCTGAAACGGGGGGTACGGGCATAGAAACCGACGTACCTGGGGCAAGGAGAGCAAGCATAAACGATGTGTTTGTTAGGGTGAAAAACAGGGGCAGACGGACTAGAAAAGGGGAAGCTGCGTATAGGCCAGCGCGGCAGGAATGGGCGTTTGGGCGCGTTTGGCTTTGGCGTGTTTGGCTCGTTTAGGCTTGGCAGGGCGCAGGTCAGTGAGGGCCACCCCGGCGGCTTTGGCCAGGCGTTTCTCCTGGCGGCGGGCGGCAGGATCGGCTTTGGCAACACGGGGTACGCCGGTCACTATCTCGACGTTGGAACAATGGAGGTGCTGGCCACCCCTGGCTCCGTCTACCAGCGTGGCCTCAATGCGGACGGTGGCGTTGCGGCCCAGTTGGCCCCACAAAAAGCCTTTTCGGACGCGGTATTTGCACAGAATCTCGCGCTTTTCAGGGTTTTTCATTGCCGCCACCAAATTGCTGTGGACGGGGATGGTGAACTCAACGCGGAGGCCATCCTCAGCGTTTACGGCGCGGGCGGGGTAGCTAACCCAGGTCTCGAAGGTGAACAGCATGGCAGAGGTGTTTGAGGGGGTGGAGGTAGTCAGAAAGCGGGGGTGGCGGGCGGCACGGCCAGGTGTTTGAGCATGGCCCCAACGCTGGCTGTTTCGCGGCTGCGGCCATCGGCAGGAGCGGCGGGGCTGGACACGGCTCCGGCGGTGTGGGGTTTAAGGCGGGGCGGCGGGGCCAAAACGCCCGTGGGGGCGGGGTACTGGGCGGGCGTGATGATGCCCATCTTGTTGTCGGCGTGGTAACATCGGTTGTCGTAGACCGTTACCAGGCGGAGTTTTTTGGTGGCAAACCAGTAAGCAATCTGGGGGTTTTGCTCGAACGCCTGGATGCCGTAGAACTCGTGGCTGGTGATGAGGCGGGGGCTGAAACCCGGTTGCATTTTGAGTTTGTTCGAGTGGTTAAACTGGATGTTCTCCCAGCCGACGAGCGATAACACATCGGTCACTACGGTATCGTATTTGTGGCTCAGGACGTGTGACTGGTTTACTTTGTCCAATGGCATCCAGATAATGGTGGTCGTGGCGGTGGTCGCTTCGGTACTGGGGTCTACTTTCTGGACGGGGTAACAATCTTTCAGTAAGTCATAGAGATCGGGGTATTTGAACGTTCGTTGGAGCACCATCTGCCACTGCTCCCGCATGCGGCCCGCCAGGGCGGGGGGGAAGAGGTCGCGTTCATCGGGTTTGTCGAAGCTGTACCAGATCCAGGGCTTACCGGCCTTGCGGGTAAACTCTTCGGTGGCGGCGTGGAAATCGAGCCGAAACTTGAAAAGCGACTGAGAATCAGAGGGTTTGAGGGCAGAAGTACGGGCTTTTTCGCGCTGCATGGCGTTTTTTTGATTTTGCGCTTTCTATAGTATTTAGAGTGTACACGGAACTCTATCGCTCTATCGCTCTATCGGTTTACCGGAGTAGTCGATAGACTTCTATAGACATCTATAGAAAGCACGGGGCTAAAAAATGATTAAAAAGGGCATACCTCTTCCCGCTAGCCAATGTGGCTATTTTTTTCGGGGGCCGTTCCAAACCCATCCAGCAGTACTTCTGGCGGGGTTCGAGTGCCGAACGGCTATGTGTATACGCTGGTTTTCTGAACCGGTAAACATGGGTACCCGATACTGGTAAGACATACTTACCCTTACCCGCCGGGTACCCTGTCCCGAACGTTTAAAAACCTATGCGTATGCGTGATGGCCGGAGGTTCCGGTTCTCGTGGTGGGGGTTGGATTCGAACCAACAACCGTCGGCGATACAAGCCGCTGCGCTACCGTTGCGCCACCCTACCGGGGCATTTCTGCGGGCAAACGTACCGGGGGGGTACCTGCCCATAGAGGACGGTTTACGGCTTACATCAACTCGCCGGAGAGGGAGTTATCGAAGTCCATGACCGCCTCCAGGTAGTCGCTCTCGTAGAGGTCGGCTATGGTGGTCAGGATTAAAGCAGCGATTGCCCCTCCGGCCAGGCGTTTGCGCCACCGGGGCCATAGCTGAAAGGCCGTGGCACGGTTACGCCAGCGCACGGCGCGGCCGGCCAGGGCGGTGTAGAAATTGATGCGCTGCTCGTAGGCCGAGAGCGTGTCGCGCAGGTCAGGGTGGTAGGTTCGGTTCATGGGCAGGGGGTTTGGGAAGCGCGTTTAATTTTATCGGCAAAAGCGGGGCGGATGCTGAGGAAGATTTGCAACCGTCTGTTTTTGAGATCGATCAGAATTTGTTTAACCTGTTCGGCGGGCAGGCTTTTGGGCGGTAGTTTACTAAGCCAGGTCTGGTACTGATCCTGTTTTTGCTCAATGCGGTCGATGAGGTACTGGCGTTCCTGGACGGGCAGGTGCTCGAAGGGGGCGGTGAGCAGGTGGGGCGTTTGCCAGCCACCGACCCACTGGAGGGGCGGCACCTGGGGGTCGATTTCGGGGCGGTAGGTCATAGGGTTGTCACGCCGATGTTGAGCAAATCGAGTAGGGCCATCATGCGCACGACGTTGATGGCTTCCGGGGTTTCGATGCCCGTGGCGGTAATACGCCTGGCCTCTACGTAGCCATTCTGTTCAATAAATAGATAGTAGTGGTCGGTGGTCAACTTTATTCCATAGCGGTCGGTGGTCAACTGGAAACTTTCCATGTTGCCCATGACCGGGAGGGTGGTTTTAAAAAGTTGCTTTGCTTCTTCCTGGGTGATAGAGAGTAGAGAGCGGAGGGGGGTGGTGTTCAGGGGTTGCATGGCACGTTCGGGTGTTTAGCGGTTTTAGTGAAACGGATACTGATATTAGGTAAGGGTATTGGTTTTGCGACCAGTGCGGCGGGTGTCGCACCAGATCAGGTACGTTATGTAGCCGCCCACGGTGAGCATACCGGTCAGCAGGGCAAACATGAGGGCGGGCCAGAACCAGCCGTAGAGGGTGATCCAGGTGTTCATGCGGATACGGCGGGCAGGGTGTTCAGGAGGGCATCGTAGTGGTGCTGCACAATGCGCAGGGTCTCGATTTCCTGGGCTTCAGGTTCGGCGGAGAAGAATTCGTAGCTGAGGCCGGTATGTTTGACAAAAACGGCCACTGCTCTGAACGTCATGAGCGAGATGTCTTTACCGGGTTTGCCCATGTTTTGCCGCCAGTGTTCAAACATCCCGGCGGCTTTGAGGTCGGTCTGGATGTTGTCGCGCATTTGTTCGGCCACGGCGGCGGGCAGGGCATCGAGAAGGCGTTCAATCGGGTTTTCCATGCGGGTGGGAGTACCGTTAACAAGAAATATGAGGTATATTGACTTGTTTCTGATAGCAGAATCTATATTTGTTATCAGAATCGTGTTGCAATGTTCATTTATAAAAATGAATTGTGCAACTTTTTAGATGAAAAAACATCGAAAAAAATTTCAAACCACCTTAATTCAATCAAAATGGGGCTTTTCAGCAAACTTTTTTCTGGTGCGTCCACGCCCAGCATTCACTTAAACAGCGAAGCGGAGGCTGTATTTGCCATCCTTTACTGTTGCATGCGTGCCGATGGTGCTGTCAGTGATGAGGAGATTAGCAGTTTGGTTAGCTACGGGAACACCAACCCGATGCTGAGTCGCCTTGATCTTCTGTCTACGTATGAGCGTATGCTGGGCATTGTCAACAAACATGGTATACCAGCACTGGTGGCGGCTGCTTTACCAGTTATTACCGCCGAACGTCGGCCAACCGTTTTCGCTGTGGCTGTGGACTTTATGTTGGCAGACGGTGTGGTAGGTCAGAAAGAGCAGGAACTGCTGGCTGATTTACAGAAGGGATTGACCGTTGCCGATGAGCAGGCTACTCGCATTATCGAAGTGCTTTTGATTAAAAACAAATAATAATCTGTGAACAGCATGACAACAATTAATGAACGCTTCAATATATTAATTGAAGCCCTTCACCAAAATGTACGCAGTTTCGCTCAAGCAATTGACAAGAGCTACTCGGCGGTAGAGAACACCTGCAAGGGCAGGACTAAGCCAGGTTACGACGTTTTGGACGCGGTGTTGAGAACATACCCACAAGTCAGCCCGGATTGGCTGATGAAAGGAGAAGGCGAAATGTTCAAAGCCCAGCAAGTCACTCCGCCTACACAGCAGGATGGGTACTTGCTTGAATTGCTGAAAAAAATGGAGCAGGGTTTTTCCCGGCTAACCAGCCAAGTGGAAGTTAAGGATCAGCAGATCGCCAGCCTACAACGAATACTGGAGGCAACGCTCCTGCCGGGAAAGTCTGACGACGTAGTTTCAGACCGGTCTGGTTATTGCAAACACCCGGCGGTGGGGCGGTTTTTTGCCCAGCGTCAGGAGGTGGCCTAAAGAGGGTATTTCCCCTTTTTTTGCGCACGTTGCGGTTACAGATGAGGTTACGTCGAAAGTCTGCTTAGTGTTTTTCTAAGTGGAACGGTCTTTAAATGAATGAGTTATACTAAGTAAGTGGCGGGGGGTGTTAAATCCTCTCTCTCTGCAAACCCAAAACCCGCTGGTCGTCAGTGGGTTTTTTTGTACACGGCAACTACTGACTTACACCCCAACTAAGCCGGACAAAGGCCAGGGCAAACCCAATGGTCTTGAAAACCATTGACTGTTACAGGTCCGGGGCGGTCGGTCGCTGCCGGTCGAATCCCTCTCTCTGCAAAATCCCGGCTGTTCCTGAGCGGGATTTTTGTTTACGTAACGCCCGGCTCCAGCCGGGCCGCAGAGCCAGAACCAGGCAGTTAAGACTAAACCAATCTATCCAATCTGCCTGGTCTGCCTGGCTGGAGCCAGGCGTTACTTGTTCCGGTCAGACATAGCCTGGATTATCGGTCACTGGCACGTACCTGAAGCCTGGCTTTTACACAAAAAAAGCCTGAGAAGATGGCTCTTCCCAGGCTCGGTAATGAAATAACTCCGCGAATTACTATCGGATATTCCCCCGGATTTCGCCGCCGGGATTGGCTGGCGTATGCAGGTTTACGTAATAGAACCCGTTCAACAGGCTGTCTACCCTGGTCATAGTGGTCAGGGTGGTAGTGCCAATGATGGGCGAGGCCAAACTACTAAATCCAACCTCAACCGGGCCGTTACCCGTGCTGCTGTTGTTGATCCGGTGCAGGTGGCCCGCCGTGGGCGAAATACCCGAATAAATCACGGTGTAACTCAACACCCGCGTGGCAGGATCAACTACGCCGGTGAACGTACCGGTACCTGGCGAGGTGACGGGCGTGGGGAGTTCATTAGCCCCACTCAGCACGGCACCAACCCGGATAGAACCCACTACCCGGACGTTCCCGCGAATTTCGCCGCCCGGATTAGCCGCCGTGTGCAAGTTGACGTAGTAGAATCCGTTTATCAGACTATCTACCCGCCCGGTGGTGGCTAGCGTAGCCGTGCCAACGATGGGCGAACCCAAGCTGGCAAACCCAATCTCGACCGGGCCGTTGCCCGTGGTGCTGTTGTTGATCCGGTGCAGGTGACCGGCCACCGGCGTGATGCCCGAATAGGTCACGGTGTAACTCAGCACCCGCGTGGCCCGGTCAACAACACCGGTAAACGTGCCGGTGCCAGGCGAAACAACCGGCGTGGGCCGTTCGGCAGAGCCACTGAGAGTAGAAGTCAGCGCAATTTGCGCATTAGTCGGAGCAAGATTGTGGTCGTTGCAGGAAATCAGCGTGAGGGCCAACGCCGCCGTAGCAAGTACAGAAAAACAGGTAGTCTGTAAGTTCATAATTCTTTCGATTTGTATAGATAGGAGAAAAAAGGTTAGTACTAAATGCACATACGTGGAAAGAACGTAGTTAGTTTGAGCACATAACCTACTAACAAACTGCCTAACCTGGGTAACAGTTTCAGGTAATCGCTGCTATTTTTGATGAAAATGCCAGTCAGTCATATGTAGGCCTGATTGGCTGGTGATTTGAGTAAAAAAATAGTTGTTTCCCTGACCTGCGCCTATGCACACCTTCTGGCAAACTACCCGTTTCGAGTTACGGTGTCACTTGCGGCAACCGGGTTTCTACCTGTTCTACGCCCTGACCGTGGCGCAGGGGTTCGCCTACGCCCTTGCCCGGTGGGAAGGGGGCGAGTACGCGCAACCCAATGCCCCCGGCCTGTTTTTCGACGTTTTCTCGGCAGTAGGCGTGCTGCTGACCGCCTTGTCGGCCCTGCTCACGGGGCAGTCGCTACTGCGCGACCGGACGTATGGGGTGGGGCCGTATCTGTACGCCCTTCCGCTGGACGAACGGCTTTATTTTGCGGGGAAACTGGTGGGGGTGCTGGGTACGTGTGTGTTGCTGGCGACGGGCGTGGGGGTGGGTGCGCTGGCCCTGCCGCTCTGGGCTACCGGGGCCGTGGGTACGTTCCCGGCAATGGCCGTGGCCTCCGGGTTTGTGGTGCTGCTGGTGCCCAACGTGTTGGTGGTGGTCAGCGTGGCCTTTGCCCTCACGGCCTTCACGGAGCGCATGGCCGGGGCCTACGTGGCCCTGCTTGCGCTGGTGGTGGGGCAGGTGCTGTTGGCATTGGGAGAAACGACGGTAGTGGAAAACGACGCGCTCCTGCTACTCGATCCCTTCGGCCATGCGCTGGTGCG
This sequence comes from Fibrella sp., assembly GCA_043763995.1. Taxonomy (GTDB): domain Bacteria; phylum Bacteroidota; class Bacteroidia; order Cytophagales; family Spirosomataceae; genus Fibrella. The sequence goes on along the minus strand of JAYUKZ010000021.1, from coordinate 3,897 downwards.
CGACGCGCTGAGTCAGCAACTGCCCGCCGAACAAGTGGCCGGTTGGCTACCCATCCCCGACCTGATGCTCATTAACCGGCTCGTGTGGCTGGGCCTCAGCGGCGGTTTGTTGTTCCAGGCCGCCAACCGACTGACGTTTCAACATTGGGCCGCCGCCGAAGCCAATTCGGGCCGAAAGAAGGGCGAAAAAATGCCCGGTAACGTACTTGAGCTTACTGACAGCCAAATCATTACAGGAGTAAGGCAGAAATTTACCGGACTGGCGCGGGTGTACACGTTTACCCGGTTGGCGGGGTATAATTTTCGGTCGGTGGTGCGGCAACCGGCGTTTTTGGTGGTCAGCTTTTTGCTTTTGCTGGCCATTCTGGGCTACGCCACTGGGTTGGGCAACGGGAGCGAGTCGGGGCAACGGTTGCTGCCGTTCACGGCACGCATGACCTTCATCCGCCTACCGTTGCTGGGGTTCATGGGCCTGTTCCTGATCGTGTTCATGGGCGAACTGCTCCACCGCGAGCGCACCACGGGGATGTGGCCCCTGCTGGATGCCCTGCCCCAACCCACCTGGCTTTTTCTGCTGGCCAAATACGTGGCGATGCTCGGTGTGGCCGGGTTGCTCGCAGGTACGTTGCTGGTGGCGGGCGTGGGTGTGCAACTGAGCAACGGCCAAACGCCCCTCCACTGGTTGGTCTACGCGCAGGATTTACTGCTCGACGGCTGGCTTCGGTACGCGCAGCTATTGGCGTTGGCTTTTTTCGTACAAGTGCTGATCACCAACCGGTTAGTCGGTCAACTGGCCGCCGCCACGCTGTTTCTGGTGCTGCTTTCATTCGACAAAAACGGGCTAAATGGCTCCTGGCTGGCCCTGTTCGGCAGCCTCCCCCGCTCCTGGCACTACTCGGAACTGACGGGCTACGGCGGGGCCGAACCCCTCCGGCGGCTGTATACGCTGATGTGGACACTGGCGGCGGCGGGCCTGGTGCTGTTGGCCGTGGGTCTGGGGCAGCGGGGGGTATTGGTGCCCCTTCGCACGGTGGCCTACCGGTGGCGGGCCACGCGCCAACCGGCCTACGGGCTGTGGCTGGGAGCCGTTTTGGCGGGGGTCGTTGTCAGTCAGGTGTACCTACGTTTTCCCGAAAACACGGTATCGACCCGCCAAAACAACGTACCGGTGGCCTACCGGCAAGCCACCCAAACGGTGGAGGTGACGGGCCGGACCGTTACGGTGCGTTACCGCTATGTTCACGACCAAAACCTGGCCCAACTGCAAATGGCGGTGGCCCACGCGCTGGTGCAGGGTGCCACCTGGCTGGGTACGTTCCCGGTGCCCGAACTGACCATTTCCGAAGTGCCCCACAACGCCCCGCCGCGCCCCCCTGCCCCCACCCACCTTGACCTGGGCGAGCACGACGGCTGGCTGACCGACACCCGCCAACCCGGCAGTGGCCCCGCGTTCGATCTGGCCATTACCGAACGCATTATCCGGCAGTGGGTGCAAGCGGGCAATGCAAACAACCAACTCATTACCAACAGTTTACCTACGTACCTGGCTCTGCAAATGGTGCAACAGCAACGCGGCAACGGCTGGCTGGCTACCGAACTGGCCAACCGGCAACGGGCCTACCGGGCGGGACGAAGCCAAAGCCGCCGCCCCGAACCAACGCTGCTGCAACCCAACCTGCCCCCCTACGTGGCCGATGCGCTGGGGCCGCTCTCGCTCACCTGCATTGGCGAGGTGTGGGGGCACAACCAGCTTTGCCAACAGGTGGGGCAGTTTCTGCAAACCGGGCGCACCCAAACCGCGCAAGCCTACGCCGCTAACCTCACCCGCGCCCTCCCCGACTCGCTAACGTACCTGGCCACCTACCTCAACCAACGCCCTGTGTTCGATATCCAGATTGGCCAAATGGGGCAATACCCCGACCGGCTGGGCGTGTCGTTTGTGGCCCACAAGTACGTTGCCGACTCAGCCGGAAACCTCCGGGAGCAACTTTTGGCCGATTATGTGCCGGTGGTATTGCTCGACAAAAACGGGCGCGTGGTACACCGGCAACTGGCTCTGCTCTACACCGCTGGCCGCACCGACAAGGTAGACTGGCTACCGGCTCTCCCCAACGCCGTAGCCGTGCAGATTGACCCGCTGGGTGCCTGGCCGGAACAAAACAAACGCGACAACCTCAAACGCCTGGCCACCGGCTACAACTAAAGTTGGCATCAGGTACGTATCCATTCGGCCCAAAACCGAAAAATCACGCTTGCTTACCGGGTTGCGAGGGGCAAAGTTTGTAGACCTCACCGGAATCCAGTTAATTTTGAACCAATCATTGGCGCGGCGAACCCGTTGACCTTCCCCGGCGGTTGGTTTTGTAGACGAGCCTGTTTTTCACCCCTTTCCAGTACATACTATATGGCATTTGATGTAGCGATGATTCAGCGCGTGTACGCCCAACTCGGCGAGCGCATCGACGCAGCCCGGCAGGCTGTGGGCAAACCCCTCACCCTGTCGGAAAAAATTCTGTACACCCACCTCTCCGCCGGTAACGCCACCCAAGCCTTCGAGCGGGGCAACGCCTACGTCGATTTTGCGCCCGACCGCGTGGCCATGCAGGATGCCACCGCCCAAATGGCCCTGCTCCAGTTCATGCAGGCCGGCAGGCCGCAGGTGGCCGTGCCCTCAACCGTGCATTGCGACCACCTGATTCAGGCCAAAGTGGGAGCCGAAGCCGATTTGGCCACCGCCAACGATAAAAACAAAGAGGTTTACGATTTCCTGGCCTCGGTTTCCGACAAATATGGCATCGGGTTCTGGAAACCCGGCGCGGGCATCATCCACCAGGTGGTGCTGGAAAACTACGCCTTCCCCGGCGGCATGATGATCGGCACTGACTCGCACACGCCTATGGCCGGGGGGCTGGGCATGATTGCCATTGGCGTGGGCGGGGCCGATGCCTGCGACGTGATGGCGGGCCTGCCCTGGGAACTGAAAATGCCTAAACTCATTGGCGTGAAACTGACCGGCAAACTCAGCGGCTGGGCTTCGGCCAAAGACGTGATTCTGCGCGTGGCGGGCATCCTGACCGTGAAAGGCGGCACGGGTTGCATAGTGGAATACTTTGGCGACGGGGCCGAAACCCTCTCCGCAGCCGGGAAAGGCACGATCTGCAACATGGGGGCCGAAATTGGGGCCACCACGTCCATCTTCGGCTACGACCAGAAAATGGCCGACTACCTGCGGGCCACCAGCCGCGCCATCATTGCCGATGCCGCCGACGCGGTAAAAGGCCACCTCCGCTCGGACGAGGCTGTGTATGCCGACCCGGCCAGCCACTACGATCAACTGATCGAGATTGACCTCAACACGCTGGAGCCGCACGTCAACGGCCCCTTCACGCCCGATTTGGCCTGGCCCCTGTCTAACTTCGCCAAAGCCGTGCGCGACAACAATTGGCCCTCAACACTGGAAGTGGGCCTCATTGGCTCCTGCACCAATTCGAGCTACGAAGACATGACCCGCTCGGCCTCCATTGCGGCGCAAGCCACGGCTAAACACCTGAAAGCCAAAGCCGAATTCACCATCACGCCCGGCTCGGAACTGGTGCGGTTCACCGCCGAACGCGACGGTATTCTGGGTACGTTCGAGGAAATGGGCGGCGTAGTGCTGGCCAACGCCTGCGGCCCCTGCATTGGCCAATGGGCACGCCACATGGACGACCCCAACCGGCCCAACTCCATCATCACGTCGTTCAACCGCAACTTTGCCAAACGCAACGACGGTAACGCCAGCACCCACGCCTTTGTGGCTTCGCCCGAAATCGTGACCGCCTTCGCCATTGCCGGCGACCTGACGTTCAACCCCATGACCGACACCCTCACCAACGAAGCCGGTGAGCAGGTGATGCT
>JAYUKZ010000020.1:0-20757 GCA_043763995.1 Fibrella sp. | reverse complement strand
CAGCAAGGGCAAGCCAGATCACACCGGCGAATTTTTTTACAGCGTCCATAGACAGGTAGTTAGTTTAAGGTGAGTGAATTAATCGACGGCTTTTTTGTCGGTGACGTAGATCAGGCCGATCACGAAACATACGCTGGCCACGGCAATGGGGTACCATAAGCCCTCCAGATAGGGCGCATCGAAGGGAATAGATAGACCGGCTTTCTCGGCGGTGATGTTGGCCTCTTTGGCATTGGTAGCCAGGTACGTTGCCACCGCCGGCAGCAGCCCGCCAAACACCCCGTTGCCGATGTGGTAGGGCAACGACATGGACGTGTACCGAATCCGGGTGGGGAACATTTCGACCAGGAACGCGGCAATGGGGCCGTACACCATGGTAACGAACAACACCTGAATGAATACCAACCAGATCAGCGACCAGCGATCACTATTGACAATGGTGGTGGTCTTTTTTACCTCCGGCTTGGCGGGTTCAGCCGTGGCATCGGGCGAAATTTTGGTTTTCGTCACCTCTTCCTGCTTTGTCCCGTCGGTGAATTCCCGCTTCACGGTCTTAGTCACAATACTGCCGCCCGCTACTTTGGGGTCGGCGGCGGTGGCTTCGTCGGTAGTGGCTTTTTCGGTGATCTCGGTTTTGTTTTTCAGGTTGGTGGTCTGATAAATGCGCTCGTAGATGGGGCGGTAGGCCAGAATGGCAATCAGCATACCGGTCAGCATAATTGATTTGCGGCCAATCCGGTCCGAAAGCCAGCCAAACAGCACAAAAAACGGCGTACCCATCAGCAGCGCAATGCTCATTAGCGCGTCGGTCTGCATGGCATCCACGTTACACACCGTTTTGATGAAGTTCATGGCGTAGAACTGCCCCGTATACCAAACCACTCCCTGCCCCATGGCCATGCCAAACAGGGCCAACAGCACAAACTTGAAATTGTACTTATTGCCGAAACTTTCTTTCAGCGGGTTGGTCGACGTTTTTCCTTCCGCTTTGGCTTTCACAAACAACGGCGACTCGTGCATGTTGCGGCGGATGATGTACGAAATGAACACCATCAGCACCGATACCAGGAACGGTACACGCCAGCCCCAGTCGTTAAACGCCTCTTTTGAGAGCGACAGCCGGGTGGCCAAAATAACCAGCAGCGAGATAAACAACCCCACGGTAGCGGTAGTCTGGATCCAGGATGTCCAGTAGCCACGTTGGCCCGGTGGCGAGTGTTCGGCCACGTATGTAGCGGCACCGCCATATTCACCACCCAGGGCCAGCCCCTGCAACAGCCTGAGAATGAGCACTAAAAAAGGAGCCAGGTAGCCAATTGTCTCGAAGGAGGGAATCAGGCCGATGGCGAAGGTGGCCCCGCCCATAAGCAGCAGCGTGACCATGAACGTGTATTTACGACCAACTATATCGCCCAGGCGACCAAAAAACAGGGCACCAAACGGGCGCACCACAAAGCCCGCCGCAAACGTAGCCAGGGTAGACAGAAACGCCGCCGTGGGGTTATCTGCCGGGAAGAATTTAGTAGCCAACACCACAGCCAACGAGCCGAAGATGTAAAAATCGTACCACTCGATGAGCGTACCAACCGACGACGCGCCGATTACTTTGTAGAGGTTCTTTTTGTCGAACGTCTCTACGCCGGGAGATTCTGTTGTCATGGTTAATTTTAGAAGAAAGACAAATGGAGGAAAAGAGGAGCAAAAAGTCTGTCGGACTATAAGTAGATCTGGGCCTGTAAAATGAACTCACCCCGGTTCCCGCTGATCGTAGACGCATCGGTGTAGATGGGTCTCAGCGAATATTGGGGGGTAATCTTTGCGTGGTGCCCGTCTAAGTAGAAGTTGCAGCCAATGTCGTAATAATTACCCGTTTTCTTGAGCGCATCCAGCGATTTCATGGTGTAGGCCGCAAAGGGCTGAATCCGCATTTTGGGTTTGTCATTGGGCTTGGGCAACAGCAATCCGGCCTGCGTGTACCAGATATCGCCCGTTCCCAGGAAAGGTCTGGCATCGCCCGCACCGGCCAAAGCGCGTTGCCCGGTGAATGCCGGGTCAGCTACTCCCGGATTCATGATGCCCAGGTTGCGCAGGTAATTCGGGCCAAACTCGTACCGGTAATAGGTGGAATAGGCCGTAACGGCCATATTTTTCTCTTTAGGGCCGAAAGGCAAATCGGCGAACACATCCACGGCATACAGGTTGATATTGTGTTTAGTTACCTGCCCGTTGCTGAACGACCGCGTGCCTTCGGGCTGCGAATAGAACCCGGCCCCAATGTTGAACACCCGTTTGGTGCCCACATACGTACCTACTTTAAACGGCAGCACATTGGCCTCCGAATCGAGGAATTGGTATTCAAAGTAACCACCATACGACATTTTACTCAGGCCGTTGTTGTCTACCGCCACGTTGGGCACCACGGCCGTGCCGCTCATAGGTATGGCCACATTGGTGGCAAAGGGTTTGTTATAGTTGACCCGGTATTCCAGTTTGCCCAGTTTGCCTTTAGCATAAACCCCAAAAAGCCGGGCAAATTGGTCTGAGTTTTCAATCAGTGGCCAGTTAAAAATGGGCGCGTCGACGGTTAGGAAATTCAACGTGCTGGCCGAAGTCATGCGGGAGATGCCGTGCCAATAGTGTAGTCCGGCCCCGATGTAGAGCGTGTTTTTGACGGGTGTGCCGTCAATTTTCTTGCCCGCAGGTACCACGGCGTATTCATTCCACACGTCGTGAAAAAAGATGCCTGGCTTCTTGCCCTGACCATATGCACCGGTACCGGTTGACCCGGCAGCCCCACCATTCACAAAGGTTTGGTTGTTAATACCAATGTGAGCCAAAATCAAATAGCGGGGTGTTATCTGGGCGTAGGCCAGGATCCGCAACCGGCGGGCACCAATATCTGTCAGGTTTTCAGTTGGTACCCCATTCACCATCGTGCCGGGGTTCATCTCGATGGACCGAAACCACATCTGGTTCCAGATAATGAACCGGATATATTTACTGCCCTCCGGGTTTATGTTAAGTTTCAGACCCGATCCGTAATCGGCTGATCCCTGGCCCAGAGCAGGCCGGGATAGTAGGCAGACACTGCAAAAGAACAGGCAGGTAAGAAGAAGTGTACGGCGCATAGGTTGGCTTTGAGGTTAGACTTTCGGCCTCAAAGCACAAAAACAGCTACGATTAGTACAACTTATAGGTATAGTTTTGCAAACACTATAGATTTTACCCCCTGAACCGCTCCCACCGGATCACCATAAACTTGTCGCCCAGTTCGGTGATGACCATACCTGCCCCTTCCAGATTGGTGCGCAGGGCCATAAAATCAACCAGTTCTTTGTGGGTCAGCACTTTGTATGTGGGGTGATAGTCCTGATTATCAGGAGCTTTGATCTGGTATTTTTTTACCCAGTTCATCACCGACACGTGGCTGACACCCAGCAACCGCTCAATTTCGCGGTAGCTTACGCCTTCGATATACAACTGAAGGGCCTTCACCACGTAATAGCTGCTGATGGATTTTCCCAGCTTGCTGACGGTGAAATTATACCCGCATGACCCGCACCGGTACCGTTGCCGTTTGTTGATGACTCCGTTGCGTACTGCGCCAACGTGCGCACATTTGGGGCATTTGGGCAATCCCATACATCCTTTATTTTTCTATAGCTAATCACCAAATATATACCTATTTAGCAAACAATAGAACGCCTGACTGAAAAAGATAGATTTTAGCAGGTCAGGCTCCGCTGTTGGCTCTGGCAACGTACCTGAGCCTGGTACTGCCAGAATAGGGGGCAACCGGCCCGTATTCAGACAAACAGCACCAGACCACCACCACTCCACGCTGATTTTTGGTGTAGTTATTGCACTTTTTCGGGAAATGGCTCTGAATCAATGGGGAGGGCGTATTTTTGAAACCCGACACCCTCTTTCCCTGTACCCCTGATACCTTCCTCTCCCTGCCTGATGTCTGCTAACGCCGAAAAGAACGAATTAATGACCGGCCTGATAACAAGGGCTGGAAAAAATGGGGGCCGTACCTCCCAGACCTTGCAATGGAAAGCGACATTAGCTTCGACCAAAAGCGGCTTGTATCGTACTGATATGGCCAGAGATCTATTCCACACCGCAGTGCGTGAGGCCCTTGAATTTGATGGTTGGCTCATTACACACGACCCATACCCAATCCGGGCAATGGGCCGCGATTATGAAGTCGATTTGGGTGCTGAACAACTTTTCGCCGCTGAGAAAGATGCGCAAAAAATCGCTGTTGAGGTGAAGAGCTTTGTCTCACCATCAGTAGCCTATGAGTTTCACGCTGTAATGGGCCAATACCTGAATTACCACACGTTTATGGCCATTCAAGAACCAGATCGTACTCTTTGGCTTGCGATAAGTTCTTCGGTTTACGATAGCTTCTTTCGAGAACCGGCTACGCAGCTCATAGTGGTCAAGTTTGGGTTGAACCTTGTTATCTTTGATAAGCAAAGCAGAACGATAGAACAATGGATAAGCAGATAGAACGCTACGAAACAATCTTGACCACCTGGCTGGAAACGTTTGTCAGTCATCGTCAGCACCTTACCGATACAGAATACACATTGCTAACAGACACTGTTCATCATCATTTTCAGGTTGTCAGAACAGGCTGGGTGGCTGACCAATATCTGTATAAAGTTGTGTTTCATTTCCAGATCAAACCCACGGGCAAAATCTGGATATTGGTCAATAATACTGACTTACTTATTACGGATGACCTTGTTAGTCAGGGGGTACCTGTGTCAGATATCGTTATTGGTTTCCTTCCCGATTCCATCCGGGCTTATTCCGGCTTTGCAGTGGCTTAAACGTATTCAGCAAATAAAAAAAACTCCTTCTCACTCCCACCGCCCGTATGAAAAAAGTTCCTTTTCCCCTGCCTGATGTCTGCTAACGCCGAAAAAGAACGAATTAATGACCGGCCCGATAACAAGGGCTGGAAAAAATGGGGGCCGTACCTCTCCGACCGCGCCTGGGGCACCGTCCGGGAAGATTATAGTGCCTACGGCGATGCCTGGAACCATGTCAGCCACGAGATGTCGCGCTCCAGAGCCTACCGGTGGGGCGAAGACGGCATCGGGGGCATTTCGGACAACAAAGGGCACATCTGTTTTGCGCTGGCGTTCTGGAACCACCGCGACAACATTCTGAAGGAGCGGTTTTTTGGCCTCACCGGCCCCGAAGGCAACCACGGCGAGGACGTAAAAGAACTGTATTATTACCTCGACAGCACGCCCACGCACTCCTACATGCACATGCGGTACAAGTACCCGCAGCAGGAGTTTCCGTACAATAAACTCGTGATCGAGACCATGCGCCGCTCGCGGCAGGAACCCGAATATGAACTCCATGACACGGGCATCTTTGACCAGAACGAGTATTTCGACATCGATGTAAAGTACGCCAAAGCCGACCAAAATGACTGGCTCGTGACCGTTACGGCCCACAACCGCAGCACTATAGACGCGCCCCTGACGCTGCTGCCCACCATCTGGTTCCGCAACACCTGGTCGTGGGGCTACGAGCAGTATAGCACCCGCCCCATGCTGACGGGCATTGCCACCAACCAAATTGAGGTGAACCACCGGCAGTTGGGCAAGTACAAACTCTACTGCGAAGAAGCCGACGAACTGGTTTTTTGCGACAACGAAACCAACACCGAACGACTCTACGGGCGGACGAACCAATCGGCGTACCCTAAAGATGGGATAAACAACTACATCATTACGGGCAAGCCGGGCTGGGTAAACCCCAACCACATTGGCACCAAAGCCGCCGCCCGCTACACCCGTAACGTACCTGCGGGCGGCAGCGTGACCATCCGGTTGCGGTTCAGCGACCAAACCCACCCCACCACGCCCGGTGGCAACCCCGCCTGGCCCTTCGCCGATTTCGACGCGGTTTTTGCCCGGCGCGAGGCCGAGGCCAACGATTTTTACGCGGGTCTGCAAACCAACGCCGTGAGCGGCCCCCACGCCAACGCCGAACTGGCCAACATTCAACGGCAAGCCTACGCCGGTATGCTCTGGAGCAAGCAGTTCTACTATTACAACGTGAACGAGTGGCTCAAGGGCGACCCCAACATGCCGGTGCCGTTTCAGGGACGGGTCTATGCCCGGAACGAATCGTGGCGGCATATGTACACGGCTAACATCCTGAGTATGCCCGACAAGTGGGAATACCCCTGGTTTGCCGCCTGGGATCTGGCATTTCATACCCTGACGTTGGCCCGGCTCGACCCGCATTTTGCTAAACGGCAACTGGCCGTTATTCTGCGCGAATATTACATGCACCCCAACGGCCAAATTCCGGCGTATGAATGGAATTTTTCGGATGTAAATCCGCCCGTTCATGCCTGGGCCACCTGGAAAGTATATGAACTGGAAAAACAACAAACCGGCGTTGGCGATATTAATTTTCTGGAACGTGTTTTTCACAAACTTCTCCTGAATTTTACCTGGTGGGTAAACCGAAAAGACGTTGAAGGAAATAATATTTTTGGCGGTGGTTTTCTAGGGCTGGACAACATCGGGGTCTTCGACCGGAGCCAGCCGTTGCCCATGGGCGGGCGCATTGAACAGGCCGACGGCACGGGCTGGATGGCTATGTACACGCTGAACATGCTGCGTATTGCCTGCGAAATTTCCCTGGTACGTCCCTCCTACCAGGATATGGCCAGCAAATTCTTCGAGCATTTTCTGCACATTGCCTCGGCCATGAACAACCTCGGCAAGCAGCATATCAGCCTCTGGGACGAGCAGGACCAGTTTTATTACGACATCCTGCACACGCCCGACAAACAAGCCCGGCTCCTGAAAATCCGGTCGATGGTCGGGCTGATTCCCTTATTTGCCGTGGAAGTGATTGACGACGAACTACTTTCCAAATTACCTGATTTCCGGCGGCGGCTGGAGTGGGTGCTCACCAACCGCCCCGATTTGGCTTCGCTCGTGAGCCGCTGGCACGAACCCGGAAAAGGCTCTACCCACCTGCTGAGTTTATTACGCGGCCACCGCATGAAAATGCTCATGCGCCGCATGTTCGATGAGGCCGAATTTCTGAGTGATTACGGCATCCGGGCATTGTCGAAATTTCACGAAAAGCAGCCCTACGAACTGCACATGAACGGCGAGTTGCTGCGCGTGAAATACGTACCTGCCGAATCGGAGACGAGCATTTTCGGAGGCAACTCCAATTGGCGCGGGCCAATCTGGTTTCCGCTCAATTTTCTGCTGGTCGATTCACTCCTGAAATTCTACCAGTATTACGGCGACGATTACGAAGTAGAATACCCCACCCATTCGGGGCAGGTGATGAGCATCCGGGATGCAGCCATGTTAGTGGCTGAGCGGCTCATCAATTTGTTCCGGGTGAACGAAGCCGGGCAAATTCCGGCCATGGGCGACCTGAATCGGTTCAGCCACGACCCCAACTTCAAGGGCCTGATGTTGTTCTACGAATATTTCAACGGCGACACGGGCAGTGGCTTGGGTGCCAGCCACCAAACCGGCTGGACCGGGCTGGTAGCCGACCTGATCGAGTACGTGACCCAGCAAACCCCCGTTGTCCGAAAGGCAACACCTGTGGCCCTCTGAACTAGTTGACTATCAGGCTTCTACCGAGCCTTTTTCACCGATAAACGTTTGTTCGGTATGTTTGAACAGCACGTTGAACGAGGTGAGACTACCGTAGATGCGGGTGATGTACTGCTGAAGGTTGACCTTTTCTTCGTCGTCTAGCTGACTGGCGTTGATGCGTTGTTCCAGCACCCGAAGGCGGTCACGTGCCAGGACAATTTTATGAAAAAACGCATCGATGGGAATCTCCTTGTTGGCCAGATCGGTGCGGCCCGGCTTCAGAATCAACTTGCCGCCTTTCCACTTATCGCCCAACGGCACCAGTTCCGTGAGGCCGCCCCAGCGTTGCAGCACCCTGGAAAGGGCTTGTTCCACATCCAGCAAACTGACTTGATCGCCGTCCGGCTCCACGGCATCCAGCACCTCCAGCGGGGCCGAAAAGGCCAATAATCGAATGCCCTCGTCCATGAAGGTGACGGTGTAGCCGGTAGCTTTAAGGTTGATGATTACGCCGTGCCCAAATTCAGGGTGACGGATGCGCGAGCCAATGCCGAGGAGTGTTGTCATGGGTGTTCAGGAACCACACAATAGAGCATGGTTTCGGCTGAAACACTTGGCCAAAATGGTGCCAATTTTTGCGCGTAGGCACCCGGAAGGGCAACATTTTTCAACAAAAACGACCCAACTTCCTGACCAGCAACCTACTTCATATTGTGGTAAACCATCTGCACATCGTCGTCCTCTTCGATGCGCTCGATGAGTTTTTCCACGTCGGCCACCTGCTCATCGGTCAGTTCTTTGTAATCGGTCGGGATTCGCTCAAATTCGGCCCCTTTCAGGTCGTAGCCCCCTTCTTCCAAGTGTTTTTGGAGGGCACCAAAGGCGGTGAAATCGCCGTAGATCACGATTTGATTAGTCTCGTCGTCCAGTTCCAGTTCGTCAGCCCCAAAATCGATCAGTTCCAATTCCAGTTCGTCCAGGGCCACGCCCTCGGCACTGATGCGAAAAACGGATTTGCGGGTGAACATAAAATCGAGCATACCCTGCGTACCCAGGCTGCCGCCCAACTTGTTGAGGTAGCTGCGGATGTTGGCCACAGTGCGGTTGAGGTTATCGGTGGCGGTTTCAATAACCAACCCGATGCCGTGGGGCGCGTAGCCTTCATACACAATCTCTTTGTAATCTTCCTGCTCTTTCGAGGACGCTTTTTTAATGGCCCGCTCCACGTTTTCTTTGGGCATATTGGCCGCTTTGGCGTTCTGAATAATGGCCCGCAGCCGCCCGTTGGTGTCGGGGTCGGGGCCACCAGCTTTCACGGCAATGACAATATCTTTCCCGATGCGGGTGAAGGTTTTGGCCATTTGGCCCCATCGTTTCATTTTCCGGGCTTTCCGGTATTCAAAGGCACGTCCCATAGTAAGGAGTTAAGGGTGTAGAGTTAAGAGTTAAAATTCGTAAACCGTTCATATTCAGATACTTATTGTCGATTTAGCCCGATTAACTCTTCACTTTTAACGCTGAACTCTTCACTAAATACGTCCACCATGCCCCGCGTCAGATCGGCGAAGGTGTCGCGGTGGCGAATGAGGTGGGCTTTACCTTCATAGATGAGCACTTCGGCGGGGCGTTCGCGGAGGTTATAGGTCGAAGCCATGCTGTAGCCGTAGGCACCGGCGTTCTCAAGCGAGAGCACGTCGCCGACACGTACCTGTGGTAGCATTCGGTCGGTGGCGAAAGTGTCCGTTTCGCAGATGTAACCCACCACGTCGTAGCGAACGGGTTCGCCGGTGGGGTTGGAGAGGTTAATGATCTCGTGCCAGGCCTCGTACATCATGGGCCGGATAAGATGATTCAGGCCCGTGTCTACCTGCACAAAGCGGCGGGTGGGGTGCTGTTTCACCACGTTTACCGCCGCCAGCAGGTGCCCCGCCTCACTCACCAGGTACTTGCCCGGCTCGAACCAAAGTTCCAGATCACGGCCATAGGCCCGGCAAAAATCTCGGAACGCCGCCGAGACAGAGGCTCCCAGCGCGGCCAAATCCGTGCCCTCTTCGCCTGGTCGGTAGGGCACTTTAAAGCCACTGCCGAAGTCAATAAACCGCAGGTTGGGGTAGTCGGCGGCCAGGTCGAACAGCACCGAAGCACCTTTCAGGAACGTACCAGGGTCTTTAAAATCGGAGCCGGTATGGACGTGCAACCCTTCAACACGTATCTGATACTGAGCCACCAACGCGGCCATTTTCTCGCGGTATTGGGCCGGTATACCGAATTTGGAATTGACGTGGCCGGTCTGAATTTTCAGGTTGCCGCCATCGGCCACGCCGGGGTTGATGCGCAAACAAACCGGCACGGCAGCACCGTAGGTCTGGCCCACCTGCTCCAGCAACGGCAAACTATCGACGTTGATGCGCAGACCCAGTTCAATGGCAGCTTGAATTTCGGGCCAGGCATTGCCGCTGGGGGTATACATGATCTGGCCCGGCCCGTAGCCCGCCAGCATCGCCAGCCGGGCCTCGTTTACCGACACCACATCGACCTCCACGCCCTGCTGCCGCATCAATTTCAGAATCGACAGGTTACTGAGGGCCTTCACGGCATACTTAATTTTCAGGTTAACGCCCGAAAAAGAGGTCCTGAATGTGTCGATTTGTTGGCAGATCCGGTCGGCATCATAGACGTAGAGCGGAAGACCAAACTGATCGGCTATGGCCAGGGGATCAAGGCCCTGAATGTGGTGGGGGGCAGACATAAAAAAGTGAATTCAGTGGCAAATATACACGCCAAACCGGCCAGCGGCAACGTACCTACGGGCCGGACGGGGGCGCAGAAAGCGAGAAACATAACAATAACTTAATCGGGAAACGGCCTGTACACGCGTGTTTGGCAGTGCCGGTTGCGGTGTCAAATCGTGTTCCAGCGTGGCTTTGGCGTACTTTTGGGCCAAACCCCATCTCTGACTTTTATGCAGACGTACTTTCTGGCGGCCCTTGCCTGGATTGCTCTTTCGATAAGCTACACCCCGGCCACGGCCCAACTCACCAGCCCGCCTAAATCGACCACCGCTACTACCACCCCGGTACCCGACGGCCCCCTCCAAGCCGGGCCGATGCTGGGCTACGCCGATATGCGCGAAGTGATGCTGTGGGTGCAAACCAAGCAGCCGGGCCGGGTGCAGATCAGGTACGTGGAGCAGGGCACACAAGCACCGGTGCTCTTTACTGCCGAGGTGCTCACCACCGCCGCCACGGCCAACACCGCCCACCTCATTGCCGACCAGGTATTGCCCGGCAAACGCTACACCTACACCGTGCTGGTGAATGGAAAGGAAATTGCTTTGCCCTACCCCACCACCTTCCAGACCTTGCCCCTCTGGCAGTACCGCACCGACCCGCCCGCGTTCAGCTTTGCCGTGGGCAGTTGCACCTACGTCAACGAGCCGCCCTACGACCGGCCCGGTACGCCCTACGGCGGGGGCTACGGGATTTTCACGAGCATTGCGGCCAAAAAACCGGATTTTATGCTCTGGACCGGCGACAACACCTACACCCGCGAGGTAGACTGGAACTCGCGCACGGGGGTCCTGAAACGGTATACCCACACCCGTTCGGTGCCCGAAATGCAGCCCCTACTGGCCAGCACTCACCACTATGCCATTTGGGACGACCACGACTACGGCCCCAACGATTCAGACCGCAGTTACTGGCTTAAGCCCGTCACGCTGGAGGCGTTCAAGCTGTTTTGGGCCAACCCCAATTATATTTTCAACGAAGGCTGTACAGGTACGTTTGTCTGGAATGACTGCCAGTTTTTTCTGCTCGACGACCGCACCTTCCGCGCCCCAAACGGCCTGAAAGACCCCGACAAGCCCTATTACGGCCCCCAACAACTTACCTGGTTGCTGGATGCCCTGCGGTTCAGCAATGCCCCGTTTAAGTTTATTGTTACGGGCGGGCAGATCGTCAACCCAGCGGCTTTGTTTGAAAACTACGCCACCTACCCCACCGAACGGCAGGAATTGTTCCGCCGCATTACTGAGGCCAACATTCCGGGCGTGGTCTTCATCACCGGCGACCGCCACCACAGTATTGTGCACAAACTGGATCGGCCAGGTACGTATCCGTTGTATGATTTGACCATTTCGCCGCTAACATCCGGCCCGGCTACTCCTTCGGCTACCGAACTGACCCAACCCACGGTGGTGGCCGGCACGCTGATGACTGAGCGAAATTACTCAATTATGGACGTGAGCGGCCCGCAAAAAAACCGGGTGCTTACCATCCGGGTGTTCGATGCCCAGGGAACCGAGAAGTGGATGCGGCAGCTACGGGCTGACGAGCTTCGTTAGTCCACTAAATTTGGTTATATTTGACCTGCCATTCGTTACCGCCGTGAAGCAACCCCCGTTTTTAGTACCGGAAAGTGCCTTGTTGCGGAAACTCGACAACCGGGACGAGCTGGCTTTTCAGTGGCTGTACGACCAGTATTCGCACGTTATCTACGGCGTAATACTCACTGCCCTGCGCTCCCCCCAACAAACTGCTCAGCTCACCGAAGATGTGTTTGTCAGTGCCTGGCAAGATTTTGACCAGTTTAACCCCCGCAAGTCCAGGCTGCTCAGTTGGCTGCTGATGCGCACCCGGTTGGCTGTTGGCGAGGCACTGGCCCACGCCAGGCAGGAAGCACCCCAACCCAGACCGCTGGCCGATCACAGTATACCGACCAATCTGATAAGCGAAGAACAACGTATTTTGTTAGAAGCCATTTATTTTCAGGGACAGTCAATCAGCAATATCGCGCTGGTCAGTCAAGAATCTGAGAGTAACTTGCGTACCCATCTCCGATCTATACTCCAAAAATTAACGTTCGTATTTAGTCAATGAATATTCCCGACTACATCGCTTCTGGCATCCTGGAATCCTACGCGCTCACCACCGTGAGCGATCAGGAACGACGTGAGGTAGAGTGTCTGTCGGCAATCTACCCCGAAGTTCGTGAAGCACTCGATCAGCACACGCTGACGCTGGAGAACTACGCCCTGATGCACAGCATGGCCCCCCCGGTTGATTTGCAGGACAAAATTCGGCAACGGCTCACATTTGCCCCCACCGCCCAACCCGCCCCCACCGAAACGCCCGTTGTGCCGCTCCACCGCGAACGGCCCGTGTTTCAGGTGGCCTGGCTGGCGGCAGCTTCGGTGGCCCTGGTGCTGATTGGCTTCTGCTACTTTCTCATCAATCAGCTTAACACCAAGCGTACGCTAACAGACGGCCTTTCGCAAAGTAACCGCCAACTGGAAACGGAGGTCTCGCAGCTTCGGCAACAACAAGACCGCAACGGTCAGTTACTGGCCTTGTTACGCCAACCCGGTGTGCAAACCATTCGGCTGGCGGCAGCGAAACCCGGCGGTACCCGCGCCGACGTGGTGGTGTATTGGAACAAAACTAGCCAAAAAGTGACGCTGGAAGTAGAAAGCTTGCCCGCTCTGCCCGCCAACCAACAGTATCAGCTTTGGGCATTGGCCGGGGGCAAACCCATCGACGCAGGTATGCTCAGCACCACGACCGACACCAAAGCTTTACAGCAAACCAACCGGGCTATTGGTCAGGCCGATGCGTTTGCCATCACGATTGAAAAACTGGGCGGAAGCCCCACCCCTACCCTGACTTCGTTGGTAGCACTGGGAAAAGTCTGAGAACTGAAACCCCGGCGGGCGGTTAAAGGAGTATGACTCCCATCAAATACCGGTTCTACCCCACCCTGCTCAACACATTTTCGCGTTACCTGCACGGCGGTGGCCTCAGTGAGCAGCAACTGCTCGATACCATCAACCGGGTGCCCGGCCCCACCACCGCCGCCCAGCAACGGGGTATTTCGTTTGAAGAAACGCTGCTGAAAGGCATTGAGGAAGAACGTTTTGAGGCCGGTATTCTTCAAAAAATGCGTCGGCTGTTACCCAACCCCATTCTGGATACGCAGGTATACTGCCAGTGGCAACACGATGACGTACTGGTGTATGGGTACGTCGATTTGGTGGGCAGCTACAAAGCCGTCGACATTAAAACGACCGGCTCCTACCAGCCGGGACGGTTCACCTTCAACCACCAGAACCTGTACCTCCACGCCCTGAAAAGCCGGGGCATCAAACTGATGGAGTACCTCATCACCGATTTTCGGGAGGTATACGTGGAAAGTTACGCACTCACCCACTCCATTGACCGCCAACTGGAAGAAATTCGACTTTTTAAAGCTTTTCTGGACGAACACGAAGCGCAAATCACCGACAAAAAAATCAGGCCGGTGGCGGGCTGAACCGCCGATTTAGCACCAGGTATTCCAGCAACAGCACCAGATTATGGCCTTCGCAACGCCAGCGGATATGCCAGAACGGGCGGTTAGCCCACCGGCGCAACCACGGCTGCGGGTAAGCCGACAGCATCCCGGCAATGAAGAACGTAAAATTCTCAAACGTGTCATCGGGTAGGTGGACGGGCAGCGCAAAACGAGGTGTTTCGCCCAGATTCAGCAACGAGATGGCCAGTAGCAGTTGGTCGGGCAGGTACGTTGTTTGGGCCAAATCCTGATGGAGATGCGCCACCACAACGGGCCGCAACGGAGCCAACGTCGGGGGGTTGTGAGTGCCTATGAGCCGGGCCATGTGGTACTGGATCAGCGGGGCGCGGGCGTAGTTTGGGGCACAGCCAAACGGGTCGGTGCGGTAACGGTTGGTTTGAATACAACTTGCCAGAAATCGCAGGCCATCCTGCGCATGTTGGTCGGGCGGCAGGTTGTTTTCGTACACTACACACAGCATATTGGTCAGTGCACAGGCATCGAACTCAACGGGCATGGTTTGCCCGAACCAGGTAGAGTAGGCGCGAAGTTGGGCACAGTCTGGGTACGTATTCTGGGCGGGTTGTTGGGGGCTGGCGGCGTGGTGGGCCAGTTTTTCGACCAAAAAAGCAAGCTCCGGCGGCGTGGGGCGGGTGGTCAGGAACACCATCGCCGTGTCGTCAATATCGTCGGGAAGTTTGAAATGGCGGAAGTGCCGCATGATTTTCCCGTGCGGAAAATGCGCCGTAGGTACCGTGCCGTAGAAATTGTAGGTGTTCAGCCCGTCTTTGTTCCGAAAATGGGGATACGCCGCCTGCGCCCGCGCCATGAACTGGGTAGCCAGCGGCTGTTCGGCGGGGGTCAGGCGGGGGTACAGCCGTTGCAGGGTGAAGACGCTGATGGCTGTAAAAAACAGGTTCGCGTCGGGCCGAGTGTACCGCCAAAACCGATTGTACCGCCGGGAAGACAAGAGTCCGTCCACGAAGTATTTCGACCTAATATTCTGTTCGTCAAGTAGTTGATTGAGTATAGCGGAGGGGTCTTGCGGCAGCATGGAGCAAAGTAAACAGGGTTAGTCTACTCTTTGGCACTGGATTTGCGAATGCCTGTTCAGAAGGCCTACCCCAACGGCCATACCCATGCACATGATCCGGCTTTCGCTCACCACCTTGCTTCTGTTTGTCACCGGCGTTGCCTGGTCGCAGAAAGCGTTTATCTTCAACACCCAGCAAAAAAACGGGTTCGTTTCGCTGGCCATCGGTACCAGCCATCCGATGGGTACGTTGGTGCAGAAACCCGGCGATTTAGGCATTAACCTCGCCTTGCGCGGGCAAGCCCTGAGCCTGGCCACCGGCTACCGGCTGGCTGGCCCCCTGGGATTGATGGCCCGCTACGAACACATCACCAATACTATTGACCCGTCTGGCAACGCACCGGGTCAAACGGCCACCGGGCTAACAAATAATGTCCTTACCGCTACAGGCCAAACCGAGCGGCTGCAAAGCCGGAGTATCATGGCTGGCCCTTACCTGACCGTCCCCGTGGGCCGTTTCGCATTCGATCTTCGCGCCCTGGCGGGCCAGATCTGGATAAACTCCCCCCTAAACAGCCCATCGGCCGCAATGAATCGGCCCGAAAACGCTGCCCGCGCCGGGAACGAACAGGCCACGGCATTGGTAGCCGGGGTGGGCCTTACCACCCGGTTCCGCCTTACACCCTGCGTGGCTCTCCACGTCAGCGGCGACTATTCGTCGGCCACATTCAGCTACGGCAACGTACCTGTAGCCTCGCCGTTGGGCAGTTACGCCCCGCAAACGACCCAGTTCAGCCAAAAAACGCTGCGTTCCGCTACGTTTTCTGTGGGACTTACGTTTCAGTTTAAATCCAGGAATACTGTTTTCTGAGGGCGTGACCCCACCCTCACGTCCAGTACAAAATGGGCGCGGAGGGGAAGCGTTTTTGCCATTCGGCGAAGAAGAATGCTTTCATGGCCTGCATCTCCTGCGGTTTATAGACGTACTTCGTACCCCCAAACTTATTGCGCTTTTCGGCCCTTCCGGCAGGGTCCATGTCCAGCGACGTGTTAGGGTACCACTCTTCCAGCACCTCTTTCGAGCCGGGCGTGAACCGGTGGCTGATAAACTCAACCGTGAGGTCTGGTACGTGGTCGGGGCCAAAATCAAGCGCGGCCTGGAGGCGGTCGAGGAGGTCAGCGTAGGCTTCTTCCCAGTTCGGGATAGGCATGATGGGGGCCAACACTACGCCAACGGGGTAGCCACCGCCGCCTTGCGCCATGGGCATGGCCAGTTTTCGTAACGCCTGTAACCGGGCCTCCACCGAGGCAGTGCCGCCTTCCAGCCGCCGGGCTATGGTTTCGGCGTTGAGGCTTACACGGGCGCGGGTATGGCCGTTATGGGTAAGGGTCAACAGACTGTCTACCTGGTCATACTTGGTCACAAACCGCAGCTCACCCCGTTCGCGCCCGCCAAAATACCGGATACACTCGGCCAGGCTTCCCGTGAGGTGCTCAATACCAAGCACGTCGGTGTAGCAACTAACCTCAAACGTGGTGGGGCGGCTGGGTACGTTGGTTTGCCAGCTTTTGTTGGGCGGATACGTGCCTTCGTAGGGGGCGGTGTGGGCCAGCATGGTGGGCAAGTTGGCGTAGGTACGCACCACGGGCGGACCAGCCAGACTTCCGGCCAGATAGCAATACTGGCAGTGGGCCGGGCACCCTTCGGCCAGATTCATTTGCCAGTCGGCAGAGGGGGGAATGGGTTGCAGCCGCATGGCCGACGGAGGCGCGTTTACCACCGCCAGCGTGTTTTTGGCAATCCGGTACGTCTCCCGTTCGGTGGCCCCGCGCAGGCCCGTAAGACGGTTGTTTTTCATCACCTCAATGGGTAGGTTCAGGGCTTCTACACGCGCAAAAATCTGCTGACCGAAGGGTTCCAGCAACGCATCGGGCGTGAACAAAACCCGGCGGGGCATCCAGACCCGCGCCGGGCGGGTAGCGGTGTCGGCAGTGCTCAATTCGGAGAATAAGCGTGTGTTTTCCATCCCTTATAAAACACCAAAACGGGCCAAAAGGCTTCATTTTAGCCCGTTTTTCGGCGTTTTCGTCCAACCCATCAAAATGTCTTACCTTCGCTGAGCTGTCTGCTCTGCCCACCGATTGGGGATTGGGCCGGACAGCAACGAGCCACGAAATTGGGCCAAATACACGCACGAACAGCATGAACATTGGGGATAAAGTACGAATGATGCGGGCGAAAGAACAGGGCGTAGTCGTCCGGTTTCTGAGCGGCAACCGGGTCGAGATCGAGATTGAAGACGGGTTCCGAATCCCGGTCATGCAGTCGGAACTGGTGGTGGTGTCGCCGATGGAAGCCGAACGGTTTACGGCTCCCGAACAGGCCGCCGCCCTGCGCGACACCCTGGCCCCGCAACGCGCCACCACCCCGCTGGGTACGTCGGCGGGGCAGGTGCTGGCCAGTGTGGGCCTATACCTGGCCTATGTGCCGCAAAACGACCGCGACGTGGCCCTTTACCTGGTCAACAACACCGATTGGGAAGTGCTGCTGACGGTGGCCGAAGACCGCGACGGCAAAACGCGGGGCCTGCAAAGTGCGGCCCTGAAGCCCAAAACCCTACTGAAACTGGTGGGCGAAACCTACGTGGCCGACCGGTTCGAGCAATGGCCGACGTTGCTCATTCAGGCCCTGTATTTCAGGCCGGGGCTGGGGCAACCCGCCCGCGCACCCCTCCAGAAACGGCTGAAACCGCGCCCCCAGGCATTCGTCAAAAGCAAACAAAACGTGCCGCTGCTGAACCAGCCGGGCCACGTCTTTCAACTGGACGACGAGGGGAGTAACGCCGCCATGACCCCGCCCGAAACCCTGCGGGCGGCTTTGTTGGAACCTAAAACCGAGCCAAACACCATGGTGGTGGTGGAAAAACCAGCGGCAGTGGTCGATCTGCACATCGAAAAACTGGTGGCCGGAACCCTGCCCGCCAGTTCGGGCGACATGGTAACGGTCCAACTCCTGGCGTTTGAAAAAAACCTGGAAAATGCTCTGGCCACCGGCATGCCGCACATCACGTTTATTCACGGCGTGGGGAGCGGGAAACTGCGGCAGGAACTTCACCGGCAACTGAGCCGCCACCCGCAGGTACGTTTCTTTGAGGATGCCCAGAAAGATAAATTCGGCTATGGTGCCACCAAAGTCACGTTCAAGTAAACTGTTGGTACTGAGTTTGTTGGCGGGGCTGTTTCAGGCTTGCCAGCCCGCCAACAGCCGCCTGAACCCCAACGCCCCTGCGGCCAGCTACAAAACCGCCATGATGGATATTCGGCAGGATGCCCTGCTTTCGACCGTGAACATCCCCGTGTCTATTGGCCTGGCCGATCTGGAACAGCAACTCAACGCGCAGGTGAAGGGCCTGATTTACGAAGACAATTCGTTTGACGACGACGGCGACGGTAAGCCGTTTATGACTAAAGTGACCAAACGCGCCCCCATTGGCGTGCGGGCGGGCGTGGTAAAGGGCGACAGCCTGTTTTATTTCACCGTTCCGCTGAAAATATGGGCCAAAGCCGGCAAACGAATCCTGGGGTTTATGCAAGCGGGCGAAACCACGTTTGAGATGGATCTGCGCTTCTCCACCCGCTTTTCGCTGGATCGGGACTGGCGGGTGAGTACCCAAACCACGGCCACCGGGTTCGATTTTATTACCAAACCAACCATCCGGCTGGTGGGCATGGACGTACCCATCACGGGGTTGGTGAGCAAAGCCATTCAGGGAAATCTGGGCACCATCAGCCAGTCGCTGGACAAGCAGGTGCGGGCCAACATTGACCTGCGGACACCCGTTTTGCGAGCCTGGAACCTGATTCGCGAACCGTATAATGTCTCCGACGAATACCAGACGTGGCTGCTGGTGGTGCCGCGCCGGGTGCTGATAACGCCGCTCCGGTTCGAGAACGGTGAAATTCGCACCACCATTGGCCTGGAAGGGCACACGCTCACCACCGTGGGGGCCAAACCCGCCGTGCGCCCCGCCCTCGACCTGCCCGACCTCACGGTGGTGAACACGGTGAAAGACGATTTTCGGGTGGGTATCATCAGCGAAGCGACGTACCCGGAAGTGGCGGCGTTGGCCAAAAAACAACTGCTGGGCAAGGCGTTCACCTTCCGCGACGGGGCGTATACGGTCACGGTGACAGACCTGGATCTGTACGGCCAAAACGAGAACCTCATCATCAAAGCGGGTATCAGCGGCAGCATCACGGGTACGCTCTACCTGCGCGGCCAACCCTATTACGACCCCGCCACACGATCGGTAGCCCTGAAAAACCTCACCTACGACCTCGACACGCGCAATGTGCTCCAGAAAGCGGGCAGTTGGCTGTTGCAAAGCACCCTGGCCCGGACGCTGGAAAAAAACCTAGCCTTCCCCATCGGCGACCAGATTGATGCCATCCGGGGGGCGGTGCAAACGCGGCTGACAAACTACCCCCTGGCCAAAGGCGTAACCCTGACCGGCACCATCACCGACGTGCGCCCCGACCAGGTGTACCTCACCCCCACGGCAATGGTGGCGGTGGTCTACGCCAACGGCAACGCGGGCATCAAGGTGCAGGGGCTGTGAAAACATTTCTGTTTTCTGTTTGTCCGCACGCACGAAAACCCCCGCACCCGCTTTTAGCAACGTACCTGACCATGAAACCCGTAATTCCAGCCTTTCTTCTTTGCGTTTATTTGTCCCTTTCAGCCTGGGCGCAAGAGGCGCGAGAACCACTTTTCACCGCCCCCGACGGCACCCGGATTCATTACGACCGCACGGGAAACGGCCCGGCAGTGGTGCTTATCCACGGCTTTATTGTCACGGGTGAGTCGTGGAAACGCGCCCCTGTGACCCAACGGCTGATTGAGGCGGGCCATACCGTGGTCACGCTCGATTTGCGGGGAAACGGTCGCTCTGACAAGCCCCGTCAACTGGCGGCTTACCAGCAGGATGCCGAAGTGACCGATGTTATGGCCCTGATGAAACACCTCGGTTTCCGGCAGTACGACGTGGTGGGCTATTCGCGGGGGGCTATTCTGGCGGCGCGGTTGCTGGCGGTTTCGCCCCGGCGGCGCATCCGAAGGGCGATGTTGGGCGGTATGGGCATTGGCTTTACCAACCCGCTTTGGCACCGCCGCTGGGATTTTTACGAAGCCCTGAACCGCCCCGGCAGCCACCCCGAACTGGCTCCCGCCATTGCCTACGCCCTGAAAACCGGGGCCGATACCGTGGCCCTGAAACACATGCAGCAAGCCCAACCCGTCACTTCGCGCCGGGCGTTGGGGCGAATCCGGCAACCGGTTCTGGTTATTTCGGGCGAAAACGATACCGACAACGGCCCGGCCCACGAGCTGGCCGAAAGCCTGCCCAACGCCACCCTACGGCAAGTGCCCGGCACCCACAACACGGCGATGTTTACGCCCGAATTTGCCAGCGAAGTAGTTGATTTTCTGCGACTTACACCCTAAAAATCGAGGTGGCAGTTGGTCCAGCCATCATCGAAACGGGTGTTGAATTGCTTGTAGAAACCAATGGCGGGTTCATTCCAGTCCAGCACCTGCCACATCATGCCGGTGCAATTGAGGCGGCGGGCGGTGGCAATGGTCTCGTCCAAAAGTTCTTTACCCAGCCCTTGCCCCCGGTGGCTTTCGGTCACAATGATATCTTCCAGGTAGAGGCGTTTGCCCTTCCAGGTCGAGTACCGGAAATAGTAGAGCGCAATACCTACTAATTTGTTGGTTTCGGC
>JAYUKZ010000019.1:0-1530 GCA_043763995.1 Fibrella sp. | reverse complement strand
GTCGATGCCCGCTTGCGCGTAAGCCTACTATGGCGCAAGCGGGCATCGACCCGTCGAACCGCCTTCAGGGCGGGGGGCTACGCCGAAGTAGTTCCTTTCCTAAGTTTCTCCCTGCGGAAACAGTTCCGGGGTGGCGGTACGGTCTAGTACCCGGATTTGGGCGAGGTAGGCGGTGGGGAGCAGGATTCGTTGCATTAATCTTCTCATTCCCAGTGCATTGACCACGCCGTAGAGCCACAAACAGCGGCCTAGCCACGGGCGAGGCGTGGGCAGCAACCGGGCCACGGGCGGCGGTATCAACAGGCCCTGCGCCTGCCGCAAGAGGGCAAACCGCCAGCTACCCAGGGCTTCGGCGTAGCGGCGAAAAAGCGCGTCGGTGAAGGCACTTCGCGCCAAATCAGCCTGGAGATGGGCTTGGCGGTCGGTCTGCCAGTCGGCATACGTACCTGGCAAATCGGGGATGCCCATCCCCTGCCCTACTTGCTCAAAAACGGCGAAAAGTTCGGCCCGTTCGGCGGGAGTGAGGGGGCGGTGCAAACACGCAAAGGCTCGTTCCGAATAGTCGATGAGCATGTAGAGCACGTCGCGGTAGGCCCAATCGGGAATGGCGTAACCGCGTTTGGTTTCCACGCCCCGGTGGATGAACGTGATCTGGGCCAGGGTGCGGTGGGCATCGGCCTGGCTGGCAAACACCAATTGCTGGGCGTAGGTTACGGTAGAGAAAAGCCGCCCAATGGGGTCGGCGGGGAGTTTTCCGGTGAAAAACAGCCAGTCTACAGCTTTGTTGAGGGCAAACTCTGCCGAAGCTCCCGCAAAAATGAGCAGCATCACATCGGCATCGCCCCAAATGCGGCGCACGATTGACGTAGGAGCCACAAACGGCACGGGGGTCATGGAAGGCGGGTCTCAGAGTACGGTAAATTCAACGCGGCGGTTGCGGCGTTTGTTCTCTTCGCTGTCGTTGGGGGCGGCGGGTTTCAGGCCACCATAGCCCACGGGCACCAGCCGCCGTTCGGCAATACCCTTGTAGCTGAGGTAGTTGGCAATGACTTTAGCCCGATTTTCAGACAAGGAATGGTTTAGCCTCCGGTCGCCGGTGTTGTCAGTATGCCCGCTGATTTCGATCCGCAGGGCGGGGTCGAGCAACAGCGTCCGTACCAGCCTATCGAGTTGGTCGATGGATTCGGGACGCATATGATAACTGCTTTGGTCGAAATAAACTTTATCGAGCGTGACGGGCTGGCCTTTTTTCAGGTCTCGGAACAGAGAATCAATGGCATCGAGCGGCACGGGGTAGCCGTAATGCGTGCAGGTGTCGCAGGGGGCTACCATCACAAACTCGCCGGTTTCGTAGCCTTTGGCCGTGGCCTGCACCAAAATGGAATCGGCGCGGGTCATAACAAACTCAAAATCCTGGGCGGGGGTGGCGGCACCGGCATAATCTTTTTTGGCCAAATAGGCATGTACGCGTACCGTGGCCGCCAGCCGGGCACCCGTTTTGGCATCCACCACCGAGAGGGCAAAAAGCGT
>JAYUKZ010000018.1:0-5331 GCA_043763995.1 Fibrella sp. | reverse complement strand
CTTACCCCGGCCAAACCAAACCGGAGCACCGGGCGGGGGCAGCATTTTTCACGCTGCTGCGCAACTTCACCCTCACCGGTTTTTATACCAGTAAAATCGGTATTGCCGATCTGGGCTATGCGGGCAACGTACCCAACACCTGGGATGGTCCGCCCGATGCCGTGCTGAAACAGTACGGCCTGCTGTAAGCCGTTTTTGGCTTACTTTTGCCCCGTATGGAACAACCGACATTTGTGCAGCGGCTACGGCCCCACCTGCTGTTTATTCTGGGGCTTTTTATCCTGACTTCGCTCTATTTTATGCCCGCCTGGCAGGGGAAAGAACTCCCGCTTCAGGACGTTCGGCAGGGCAACGCCGCCACCCAAGAGTTGCGGCAGTACAAAAAAGAAACTGGCCAATTTCCCAACTGGACAAACGCCCTTTTTAGCGGAATGCCCGGCTTTCTCATCGCCCACGACTACCCCAATACGTATGTCGGTCTGGCTGCTGCCGCCGTGCTGAGGCTCTTTCCCCGGCCCATCGACGTGGTGTTTGTGCAGATGCTTGGCCTGTACATCCTGCTCATCGTGCTCTTGGGCCGAAGCCACCTGAGCGATGAGGCTGACGAGACCGAACCGCTCTCTGGTACGTTGCGCGGGTGGGTGGCGGCTCTGGGTGCCGCCGCCTACGGGCTGGCCTCGTGGAACCTGATTACGGTGGAGGCGGGTCACATCTCGAAAATTTTGGCCCTCGGCTACGCGCCCGGTATGCTGGCCGGTCTGGTGCTGTGTTTGCGGGGCCGTTACTGGTCGGGGGCCGCCGTGACGGGACTGTTTACCTGCCTGAATATCAGTGCCAACATGGTGCAAATCACGTATTATATGTTCCTGCTGATGGGCCTGTACGTGCTCATCGAAGGCATCCGGGTGGTGCGGGCCAACCCGGCAGTACGCGGCCTCCAGGTGCGTCGGTTGGTGGTGGGGCTGGCCGTTTTCGGCCTCACTACGGGGATGGGTATGGCCGCTTACAGCAAGCGATTGATGATTCTGAACCAGTTTTCCAAAGAAACCATCCGGGGTAAATCCGACCTGACGGCCAAGACTACGGCCCCTCCCGCCGCCCCCGGACAAGCCGCCTCCGCACCAAAACCCGCCGACGGGCTAGACGAGGACTACGCCTTTCAGTACAGCTACGGTGTGGGTGAGGCCCTGACCCTGCTGGTGCCGAACCTGTACGGCGGACTGGCCGGCGCGGGTGGGCTAGACAATAAATCGGATACCTACAAAATACTGACGGCCAGAGGGTTAGCCGCCGATGAACTGATTGCGCAGATCCCGACCTACTGGGGAACAACCAACGGCCCGGCCTACGCGGGGGCCATTTTGCTGTTTCTGTTTGTGCTTGGTCTGTTCATCAGCCGCTCATCGGGGCGGTGGTTCATGCTCGGCGGGGTACTGCTGACGCTGTTGCTGGCAATGGGTAAAAATATGCTGTGGTTCAACGGATTTTTGTTCCATTACCTGCCCTATTTCAACAAGTTCCGGGCCGTGACCATGGCCCTGACCATGACACCCATCTTCCTGGCGGGTGGCGCGGCACTGGCCCTGCAAGCGTTGCTGACCCAAAAACCTACGGTCAAAGCCATCCAACGGCCTCTCCTGATTGCCTTCGGCCTCACGGGTGGCCTGGCGTTGGGGTTGGGGGTGCTGGGCGGTAGCTTGCTCGACTTCAGGGGGCCAAACGACGCGGCCATGTTTGGGGCTGATGCATCAGATTTGCTCCGCGCCCTGGAAAGCGACCGGGCGGGGCTGTTGCGGACGGATGCTTTCCGGGCGTTTTTCTACATTGCCCTGGCGGCGGGCCTCATCTGGACGTACCTGGCCAACAAGCTGAAAGCCAGCCTGTTGCTGCCCGCGCTGTTTGTGCTCAACACGGTGGATGTCTTCACCCTGGGGCGGCGGTTTATCGACAGCAAGAGCTTCATTCCCCGCTCCACCGTCGATTCCGCGTTTGAGATAACACCCGTCGATACGCAGATTTTGCAGGATAAATCACTCAGCTACAGGGTCTTGGAAAACACCGGCAATTTTATGAGCGACAACCGGGCTTCGTATTTCCACAAATCCATTGGCGGCTACAGTCCGGCCAAATTGCAGCGGTATCAGGAGCTAATCACCTACGCCTTCCCGGCCAATTCGGACAATATCCTGAATATGCTGAACATGAAATACGTGATTGCTCCCCCGCTCGACAGCACCGGTAGGCCCGTGGGCGAACCACAGGCGCAACAAAACCCCAACGCGCTGGGCAACGCCTGGTTTGTGCAAACGGTGCAACAGGTGCCCGATGCCGATGCCGAAATGACCGCCCTGAAAACGCTCGATGCTAAGCAGACCGCCGTGGTCGATAAACGTTTCGCCGATCAGCTAGCAGGCCTGCCAGGTACGTTAGCCCCCACCGGAACGATTCAACTCACGGCCTACACCCCCGATGCGCTAACGTACCAGACCAACAGCCCTACCGAACAGGTAGCGGTGTTTTCGGAGACCTGGTACCGGGGTAACGAAGACTGGAAAGCCAGCATCGACGGGAAATACGTGCCCCATTTCCGGGCCAACTACGTGCTGCGGGGCCTCCGCATACCGGCGGGGCAGCACACGGTTGTATTTCGGTTCGAGCCGGCGGTGGTAGCCCTGGGCAACCGCCTCGACCTGATAGCCAACCTGTTACTGATTGCTCTGATTACCACAGGTACGTGGTTTTCGCTCCGAAACAGGCGGGTTGGCGCGGCGAAGGCGTAGGGAAGACTTTGAGGAACCGGAAAGTTTTAGGTATATGTGATGGTGTTTGAATCGGCGTATTGTTTGATACGGCGTATTGGTATCGGCGTAGGGTATTCGGTGTATTGGTATCGGCGTAGGGTATTTGGCGCATTGGTTATTGACGTAGGGTATTCGGCGTAGGGCGGAGGCAAGCCCGGACGCGGGACCGCCCGCCCCTACAATGCAACCATCACACAAAATGGTAATTTGTTAGAACGACGGCATTGTAGGGGCGGGCGGTCCCGCGTCCGGGCTTGCCTCCGCCCTACACCGATTCAAATACGCCGACGAACCAATGCGCCAAATACCCTACGCCGATACTAATACACCGAATCAAATAATGCGTCACCCCTACACGCCAAAAATTCACCACAAACGAAGAAGCCCCGCCAAATTTCTCTGGCGGGGCTTCTTCGTTTATCCGAATTATTTCACTTCTTCATACGGCACATCCGATACGTCGCCGTCCGTGGGCTGGTTTTGGCCCGCGTTGGGTTGACCCGCGCCGGGTTGTGCGCCGAAACCGTCCATGGGGTTGGCTCCGCCTTCCTGTCCTTGCGTGGCGGCGTAAATCTCCTGCGAGGCTGCGTTCCAGGCCGTGGTGATGGCTTCCATCGCGGTGTCGATGGCGGCCAAATCGCGTGAGCCGTGGGCTGAACGCAACTGCGTCAGGGCGGCTTCGATGGCATCCTTGTTCCCTGCCGACAGTTTGTCACCGTAGTCTTTGAGCTGCTTTTCGGTCTGGAAAATCATCGAGTCGGCACTGTTCACTTTCTCAATGGTGTCGCGCTCAATCTTGTCCGAGGCTTCGTTGGCTTTGGCTTCTTCGCGCATCCGGGCAATCTCGGCATCGGTGAGGCCGCTGCTGGCTTCGATCCTGATTTTCTGCTCCTTGCCGGTGCCTTTGTCGCGGGCCGTTACGTTCAGAATCCCGTTGGCATCCACGTCGAACGTCACCTCAATTTGAGGCAGTCCACGAGGGGCGGGCGGAATATCGGCCAGGATGAACCGGCCAAGCTGACGGTTTTGCGCCGCCATGGGCCGTTCGCCCTGCAACACGTTGATCTCCACGCTGGGCTGATTATCTGATGCGGTCGAGAACGTTTCGGTTTTTTTGGTCGGAATGGTCGTGTTCGATTCTACCATTTTGGTGAACACGCCGTTCATGGTTTCGATACCCAACGAGAGCGGAATCACGTCGAGTAGCAGCACGTCTTTCACCTCGCCCGTGAGCACTCCGCCCTGAATGGCAGCACCAATGGCCACGGCCTCGTCGGGGTTAACGGCTTTGGATGGCTTGCGGCCAAACATTTTCTCTACTTCGTCCTGCACTTTCGGGATGCGCGTGGAACCGCCCACCAAAATCACTTCATCGATTTGGCTGGCCGACAGGCCCGAATTTTTCAGGGCGCGGCGGCATGGCTCCAGGCTGCGCTGAATGAGCGAATCGGCCAGTTGCTCGAACTTGGCGCGGCTCAGGGTACGTACCAGGTGCTTGGGAATGCCATCTACGGGCATAATGTAGGGCAGGTTGATCTCCGTTGAGGCCGAGCTTGAGAGTTCGATCTTGGCTTTTTCGGCGGCTTCCTTCAGGCGTTGCAGGGCCATTGGGTCGCGGCGGAGGTCAATGTTTTCGTCGTTGATAAACTCCTGCGCTAACCAGGCAATAATGACCTGGTCAAAATCGTCGCCGCCCAGGTGGGTGTCTCCGTCGGTGGCTTTCACCTCAAAAATACCGTCGCCAAGCTCCAGAATCGAGATATCGAACGTACCACCGCCGAGGTCGAAGACAGCGATTTTCATGTCTTTATCCGTCTTGTCGAGGCCATAGGCCAGGGCGGCGGCGGTGGGTTCGTTGATGATCCGCTTCACGTCGAGGCCCGCAATCTGCCCGGCTTCTTTGGTGGCCTGGCGTTCGGCATCGTTGAAATAGGCGGGCACGGTAATGACGGCCTCGGTCACGGTTTGGCCCAGGTAATCTTCGGCGGTCTGCTTCATTTTTTGCAGAATCAGGGCCGAAAGCTCTTGTGGCGTATACTGGCGGTCGCCAATTTTTACGCGGGGCGTGTCATTGGGGCCGCGTTCCACGGTGTAGGGCATCTGCGAAATCTCGCCCGACACGTCGTTGAAACGCTTACCCATGAACCGCTTGATAGACGAAATGGTGTTTTGCGGATTGGTGATGGCCTGGCGTTTGGCGGGGTCGCCCACTTTGCGCTCGCCGTTACCATTATCCATAAAGGCCACGACCGATGGTGTGGTGCGCCGCCCTTCGCTGTTCGGAATAACAACCGGTTCGTTGCCTTCCATCACGGCCACACACGAGTTGGTGGTGCCTAAGTCGATGCCTATGATCTTTCCCATATTCAGTTAATTAAACCCCCGCAGGTACGTTGGGGATAGCTGCTGATTTAGCGATTGTGTACTGAGTTTATTGGCCAACGGCTTCTGTCGAAGCGTCAGTCTGTACCTCTATAACAAGCTAAATGCCAGTCCTTTCTTTGGCCCGGTTTTGTGACACATTGGCAGG
>JAYUKZ010000017.1:0-20986 GCA_043763995.1 Fibrella sp. | reverse complement strand
TGTTGAAATACAACGGCATATCAACCCGCAAACCATAAGTAAGCGTGAGTTTGTCACTGGCGGCGTACTCGTCCTGGGCATAAAGGGCAAACTGACCGAGGGTAGTTTGCGCCAAAGCCCAACTGTTTTTGGCGTTATTGTTGGTAAATGCCGCGCGGGCATCAGCCACTTCTTTTGCAAAACCCGCCGACCTGATAAAAGTAGCGGCAGTTGCGATGGGTTCGCCAGGGCCAAAAAATACCCGTGCGCCGTAGCCTGTCAGGTTGAAGGAGTTGTCGAAACTAAAACGCTCCAAACTTGTACCGATAGTGAACGTATGCTTGCCAGCGTAGATGTTGAGGTTATCGGTAATTTGAAACACGCGCTGGTCGAGTTTGTTGTTAATCGAAAACGGCTCGTGGCCCGCCACAATGTACCGAATCCCGTCTTTGCCGATGCTGATGGTGGGGAATGGAGTCGAAAACGGGTCGCGGGCATCGCGAAATTGGGTGTAGCCCACCTGAAGTTTGTTGGCATACTTCCCATTAAAGTTCGAGTTCAGTTCCAGAATGCCGCCGTTCAGTTGGTTGTTGATCCGGTAGCCTGAAGTGGCATATTGGAGGGTCAGGAAATCGGGGCCGCGCCGTCCAATGGCCGAGGGGTTGGCGGGCAAATCACGGCTGGCATCCAGGAAGTTATACAAAAACGATAGCTTGTGCACCTGGTTGATGTTCCAGTCGAGTTTGAGAACGCCTTTGCTGTTCTGGGTTTTGTGCGTAAAATTCTCATAACCACCCGTCTCGAAGCCGTACACTGATTTCAACGTGCTCGACACTAGATCCAGGTCAGCCGCCGTCACGCGGGATACGTTGGCACCCGACAAACCGGGCCGACCCGCCACCCAGCCCGCCGTGCCGAGGTCAGAACGGCGGTCAAATTCGGCGTTGATGAAAAAGAACAGTTTGTTTTTGATGATCGGCCCGCCGAGGCTGAAACCAAACTGATTCTGGCTCGAACTCGGTACCGTAATGTCAGTGCCCTTCACGCGCTTGCCCGTCAGGTCCTGATTCCGCGTAAACCCGAAAACCGTGCCGTGAAACTGGTTGGTGCCCGATTTGGTCACGGCGTTGATGCCCGCTCCGGTAAACCCGGCCTGTGTTACATCATACGGCGAGAGGGCCACCTGCACCTGCTCAATGGCATCGAGCGACACGGGTTGCGCGTCGGCCTGCCCGCCGGGGGTGGCGGCATCCAGCCCAAAGGGGTTCACGAAAATGGCTCCGTTCAGCGAAAAGTTGTTGAACCGGCTGTTACGCCCGCCAAACGACCCGTCGCCGCCCGACATGGGCGTGAGGCGCGTATAGTCGAACACCGACCGTTTAATGGTGGGCAACGTGCGCAATTGGTCGCTGCTGATGTTGGTGTTCGGCCCGGTACGTCCGCTGCTCATCACATCGCTGGCATTGGCCCGCACCGTCACCTCCGAAAGCGTCGACGATTCAGGCTTAAGGGCTACATCCAGCGCGAAGCGTTGGCCCAACAACAGTGAAATGTTCTCGACGGTCTCGCTTTTGTAGCCTACATACGACACCGTGACGGTGTAGGGGCCACCCACGCGCAGGTTGGGCAGGGTGTAGGTGCCGTTTTCCCGAACGGTCACGCCGTATTTTGCGCCCGTAGGCTGGTGAACGGCCAAAACCGTTGAACCGGGCAACGAGCCGCCGCCCGCTTCCTTGATTTGTCCGCTGATAGTAGCGGTGGTGACCTGCCCCCAGGCAAGGCCAATACTAACAACTAATGTTAGTGTAAGTAAAAGTACTCGTAGCATATGTGTTTTTTAGGTTAACTACGGGGGATAAAATTAACCCATTATTAATCCTGTTTGGCACCCGCTCCGAATAATCCTAGCGATTCTTTCAATTAGATAAAAACAACACCGTGTTTGAGCCGTTACTTCGCAAACTTTTGCCTGAACAAGTCTACTAGTGGCCCGTTGGCATTGGCTATATCCGGTAGCGACGTATGCCCATAATACCAGCCAAACGAGTCTTCATGGTAGGAGTGGTACGTGGTATGAAAGCCAAACTCCCGGCAAATGTCGATCATATCCGACACGTAAATCAGCCCGCCCAGCCCCGGCCTGAAACAAGGCGAACCGGCCCCATATTCGCCCAGGTACGTGGGTACGTTGTTTTTGCGGCCCCAGTCGGCGTAGAACCGCACCGATTCGCGCAAAAAAGTTTTGTTGCGGGCCGTGATGGGTTGGCTGGTGGTTTCAAAATCGACCCGAAGGCGCACATTGGCCGTGGCAGGGATGTTTTCGCCCCGCAGCCAGCCGCTTACCTGGTAGCTGTTGCCGGTGGTGATTCGGAATTTTTGCTGGCCAAAACTAATGTTTGCGTCGTCGGTGGTGCCGCTCACGGTCAGGGCGTTGCCCGTTCGTCCGCCCGGCCCGGCCACAAAAGTGCCGGTGTTGGCTTTGCTCCAGAGCCACCAGCCCGTTGTGGTGGCGGTGCCGGGTTGCACCACCCGGCTCACGAGCCGGTTTTGTGGGTCATATTCCGATACGGTTAGCTGATCCAGAAACGCCTTGCCGGTGCCGAGGTTGGCCGTTTGGTAGACCGCCACGCCAATTTTCAGGGCCGGGTCGGTGGCGGCATACCGAACGCCCTCGTAAAACGCCCAACCCGACGTACCTGCGGGCACAACCGGGTTGGTGAAAATAGCCGTGTACCAGGCGGCATCGGGCGGACTACTGATGCGCGTCTCATCGGGATATTGTTCGCGTTCGGTCGCCACTCGCCCCGCCCAGTCGAAGGTTTGGTGGGTGTACTCGAAGGGGTCGTAGGTGTGGAATTCGTAAAGCACGTTATCGTCCTGAAGCAAAAACATATTCCGCTCGCCGTTTACGTCTTTCCACTCGGTGCCCACCGCATTGAGGCGTTCCACCACAATCAGGTGCGCCTGGTCTACGGCCCGGATGGCTGCGGTTATGCCCTGGGCCAGGTCTTTCCACTGATCGATGGAGCGGGGCGTAACGGGTTCGTTCAGCAGGTCGTAGCCCGCCACGGTTGGTTCGTTGCGGTAGCGTTGGGCAATGGCCCGCCACAGGGCCGTGAGGCGTTTTTGGTTCTCTGGTACGTTCCAAAGGGCCGCGCCGTTTCCCTGCGACTGGTACCCGCCCTGCGGAACGTGCATGTTGAGAATGAGGGAGATACCGTGCTTTTTGGCCCAGGACACCTGCTGATCCAGCCAGTCCCAACCGCTGGCTTTGTAGGTGTAGGGAGTCGCATCCGACTCGAAATAGGCGTAGTTGAGGTAGAAGCGAATGCAGTTCAGGTTCATCTCGCGGAGGCGGGCAAAATCCTGTTCGTTGTGGTGCAAGGTCGGCGGAGTACCGGAGTTGTTCCAGACCCAATTGCCAAAGGCCACCCCGTTAAGCTGCACCGGTTGGCCGTTTTGAACCAGTTGCTGCCCGTTGCGGCGCACAAACAGGGCCATGTCCTGCGGCGGGGCGGGTGGGGCAGTAGGTACGGCATCGGACACGGGCGTTTGGCAAGCGGCCAGCCCTAAAATCAGCCCCGTCAAATATTTTTTCACAGTTGTCATACCAACGACCTGTCGTTTTCTGGTAAGTTACGCGTTTATACGTACCTGACCCGGCGTTTACCCCGCAAAAATTGACTTGTTGCATTTGTTCTGTATTTTCGCGTGTACATACAAACAAAAAAACTTTTCCATGTCAACCATTGCCGTTTTTGGTGCCACCGGTCGAACCGGTATTCCATTCATTAAATTAGCCCTTGAGCGCGGGCATACCATCCGGGCGTTGGTGCGCAATCCCGCCAAAATGACCATCCAGCACCCGCGCCTACACCTGGTTCAGGGTGATGCGCTGGTGATGGTAGATGTGGAAACCGTGCTGGCCGGGGCCGACGGGGTGGTGAGTTTGCTGGGGCAGGACAAAGCCAGCCAGCCTGACCTGCAAACCCGCGCCACCAAACTCATCCTCGACACCATGAAACGGATGAACATCACCCGCCTCATCAGCCTCACGGGCGGCGGCGTGCGGGATGCGGAAAACGACAAGCCCGGTTTCATGGACAATATGATCGTTTTCATTATGAAAAACGTGGCCGGGTCGGGTGCCCGCAACGCCCTTCTGGACGGCATCAGTCACGCCGACCTGATCCGGGCCAGTGGTACAGACTGGACCATTGTGCGCGGGCCAATGCTGACCGACGACCCCGCCAAAGGAACGTACCAGGTGGGCCACGTGGGTACCGTAAAAGGCATTAAACTCACCCGCACCGATTTGGCCGCGTTCATCCTGACCGAATGGGAGCAGCCCGCCTGGCAGAAGCAACTGCCGTTTGTCACGAACGGATAGGGTAGTTTCGGCGTAGCCCGAAGTCGGTGTAGCCCGTATACGGCGTAGCCCCCCGCCCTAAAGGGTGCCTTGCTTGCGCGAGAGCCAAGTCGGGCGCAAGCAAGGCACCCTTCAGGGCGGGGGGCTACGCCGATACTACCCACTAAATGTTCCTTTTCCTACCCCGTCAGGCTTACACTTGACGGGGTATTTTGTTGAGAAATAGTTATTTTTTCAGGAGTTTTATTGCTATTTCTATAATGCAGGTGTTGCGAACTAAATTTGGTCTTTTGGTCTTTTTACCAAACAATTCGGGTTGTATATTGCCCTTCCTTCCTTACAATTAGTTCTTTGTTGTGGGTTTAGTTATTAATGTGTTTGCCCTGCCGGTTTGTAAGATTTTTGAATTTTTGTAAAAATGGTAGTTCGTTGACCTGTACTTTCTACGTGTCACATATAACTGTTTACTCCCCCGTTCCTCCCATGAATACTCCCGTTGATTTAGCCACCGATGCGCCTGTTTCGGCGGGTCTGTACCGGTCCGAATTTGAGCACGACAATTGCGGTATTGGCTTCATTGCCCACATCAAAGGCCGCAAATCGCACGGAATCGTGTCGGACGCACTTTCGATGTTGCGCCGGATGGAACACCGGGGGGCCGTGGGCGACGAGGCCAATTCGGGCGATGGGGCGGGCCTGCTAATTCAGTTGCCCCACGAATTTTTTGTGGACGAATGCCGCAAACTAGGCGTTCACCTGCCGCCCGCCGGGGAGTATGGCGTAGGCATGGTCTATTTCCCGCAGGACACGTACCTGCGCGAGGAATGCCGGGCGGTGCTGAACCGTAAAATGAAAAAGCTGGGCCTGGAACTGCTCTGTAGCCGTGTGGTGCCCGTCAGCAACGCCGAACTGGGCAGCACCGCCCGCTCTTGCGAGCCACAAATGGAGCAATTGTTCATTAAACGCCCCGCCACCGTTACCAACACCGACGACTTTGAACGAAAACTGTACATTCTGAGAAACGCCAGTACCCGCATCATCAACGAAAGCGTGACCGGCGTAGGCGATTTCTATTTCTCGTCACTCTCCTGCCGAACCATCACCTATAAGGGGCAACTTACCACCGAACAACTCGAAACCTACTTCCCTGACCTGGCCAACGAAGCCGTGGTATCGGCCCTGGGTGTGGTACATTCGCGGTTTTCAACCAACACCTTCCCCTCCTGGAAACTGGCGCAGCCGTTCCGCTACATTGCCCACAACGGCGAAATCAACACCGTGAAAGGCAACGTAAACTGGATGAAAGCCGCCGAGTCGATGCTGGAATCGAGCCAGTTTACGCCCGACGAGATGGACATGCTCCTGCCCATCTGCGACCACCGGCAGTCTGATTCGGCCAACCTCGACAATGCCATCGAACTGCTGGTGATGAGCGGGCGGTCGTTGCCGCACGTGATGATGATGCTCATTCCTGAAGCCTGGGATGGCAACACGCAGATGGACCCCCTCCGCCACGCCTTCTACGAATACCACGCCGCCCTGATTGAACCCTGGGATGGCCCGGCCTCCATTTCTTTCACCGATGGCCGCATTGTGGGGGCCACCCTGGACCGCAACGGCCTGCGCCCCTCGCGCTATTGGCTCACCGCCGACGATGTGGTGATTATGGCCTCGGAAGCCGGGGTGCTGGACATTGACCAAAGCCGGGTGGTGAGCAAAGGCCGGTTGCAGCCCGGCAAAATGTTTGTGGTCGATATGGAGCAGGGCCGCATTATTGCCGACGACGAGATTAAACGCACCATCTGCTCGGCACAACCCTACCAGCAGTGGTTGGACGAACACAAAGTCAGAATTGCCGATTTGCCCGCTCCGGCACGTACCTACAGCCGGTACGACGAAAAAACCCTGCTGACCAGCCAACAGACCTTCGGGTTTACGTCGGAAGACCTGCGCATGATTTTGGGGCCGATGGTCGAAACCGGCAAAGAGGCCCTCGGCTCCATGGGTACCGATATTCCGTTGGCCGTACTCTCGGAGCAGAGTCAACACCTGAGCCACTATTTCAAACAACTGTTTGCCCAGGTCACCAACCCCCCCATCGACTCCATCCGCGAACGGTCGGTGATGTCGTTGATCTCGTTTGTGGGGGCTACCCATAACCTGCTTACCGAATCGCCCACGCATTGCCGACAGGTGGAACTGGAACAGCCGGTGTTGACCACGTCTGAATTCGATAAACTCCGGTTCATTGACCGGCCTAATTTTCAGGCCAAAACCATCAATACCCTTTTTCTGGCCGATGGGCGGGGCGAATCGTTGGAACGCGCCCTGGAACGGGTGTGCCGT
The DNA here is from genome assembly GCA_043763995.1 of Fibrella sp. Lineage (GTDB taxonomy): Bacteria > Bacteroidota > Bacteroidia > Cytophagales > Spirosomataceae > Fibrella. The sequence continues at coordinate 14,292 of JAYUKZ010000017.1, read as the reverse complement.
TACGCCAAAGATGCCATCGAAGACGGCTATTCTATTCTGGTACTATCCGACCGCGCCATCGACTCCAATCACGCGCCCATTCCGTCGTTGTTGGCCACGGCGGCGGTGCACCACTTCCTGATTAGGGAAGGAGTACGCGGCAAGGTGGGTATTTTGGTCGAAGCGGGCGATGTCTGGGAAACCCACCATGTGGCCACCCTCATTGGCTACGGAGCTTCGGCGGTGAACCCCTACATGGCTTTCGAGACCATTGCCAGTATGCACGAACGCGGGCAGGTGGCCCTACCGGCAGAGGGAGTGTTGGTTGGGGTTTTGTTCAAAAACTATATCAAAGCCGTAAACGGCGAACTGTTGAAGATTTTCTCGAAAATGGGCATCTCTACCCTGCAATCGTATCAGGGAGCCATGATTTTCGAGTGTTTAGGGCTGCATAAATCAGTGGTAGACCGGTATTTCACCGGAACGGTGTCGCGCATTGGTGGCATGGGGCTGGCCGAAATTGCCCGCGAAGTCCTGGTACGTCACCACACGGCTTTTCCGCCGGTACCCTCGCTGTCGGCGCGGCGGCTGGAAGTGGGCGGCATTTATCAGTGGAAACAGCGGGGCGAGAAACATATTTTCAACCCCGATACCATCCACCTGCTCCAACAATCAACCCAACGAAACGATTATTCGTTGTTCAAAAAATACAGCCAACTCATTGACGATCAGACCAAAAACGCCCTGACGCTGCGCGGGTTGCTGGATTTCAAAAAAGCCGAGCCCGTGCCGTTGGACGAGGTTGAACCCGTGGAGGCCATCTTCCAACGGTTTGCCACCGGGGCCATGTCGTTCGGGTCTATTTCCTGGGAGGCGCACACCACGTTGGCCGTGGCCATGAACCGCATTGGCGGCAAAAGTAATTCGGGCGAAGGCGGCGAAGACGAGCTGCGTTTTGCACCGTTGCCCAACGGCGACAGCCTGAATTCGGCCATCAAGCAGGTGGCATCGGGCCGGTTTGGGGTCACGAGCCACTACCTGACTAACGCCCGCGAATTGCAGATTAAGATGGCGCAGGGAGCAAAGCCGGGCGAAGGCGGGCAGTTGCCGGGTTACAAAGTAGACGACTGGATTGGCCGAACCCGCCACAGCACCCCCGGCGTGGGCCTGATTTCGCCCCCGCCGCACCACGATATTTATTCCATCGAAGACCTGGCGCAGCTTATTTTCGACCTGAAAAATGCCAATCGCGCCGCCCGAATCAGCGTTAAACTGGTGTCGGAAGCGGGCGTGGGCACTATTGCGGCGGGCGTTGCCAAAGCCCACGCCGACCATATTCTGGTGTCGGGCCACGATGGCGGCACGGGTGCTTCGCCCTTGTCGAGCATCCGGCACGCGGGTTTGCCCTGGGAGCTGGGCCTGGCCGAAACCCACCAAACGCTGGTGAAAAACAAGCTGCGGGGCCGCGTAACCGTGCAAGCCGACGGGCAGATACGTACCGGGCGCGATTTGGCCATTGCCGCCATGTTGGGGGCCGAAGAGTTCGGCGTAGCCACGGCGGCGTTGGTAGCTGCGGGGTGCATTATGATGCGTAAATGCCACCTCAATACTTGCCCCGTGGGCGTGGCTACCCAAAACAAAGAACTCCGTGCCCTGTTTACGGGTAAACCCGAACACGTGGTGAATATGTTCACGTTTATGGCGCAGGAACTCCGCGAAATCATGGCCGAACTGGGTTTTCGCACCATCAGCGAGATGGTTGGTCAAGCGCAGATGCTTCAGATGCGGGAGGGCATTACCCACTGGAAATACAAGACGCTGGATCTGTCTGCCCTGCTCTACCGCGAACCGGTAGATTTCAATGTGGCTTTGTACAAACAGACCGATCAAGAGCACGGAATCGATCAGGTGCTTGACCGTCAGCTAATTACGCTCGCCAAACCCGCCCTCGACCGGGCCGAAACGGTCTATGCCGAGTTCCCTGTGCAGAACATCAACCGGAGCATCGGCACGATGTTGTCGAACGAAATCTCGAAACTGTATGGGGGTGTGGGTTTACCGGTCAACACCATTCACTATAAATTCAGAGGTACGGCGGGCCAGAGTTTCGGCGCGTTTGCCACCGCCGGTATCCGCCTCGAACTGGAGGGCGATGCCAACGATTATTTCGGAAAGGGCCTTTGCGGGGCCGAACTCATCGTGTATCCCGACCGGGTGGCCACCTTCAGGCCCGAAGAAAATAGCATTGTCGGCAACGTGTCGTTCTACGGAGCTACGTCGGGCGAAGCTTACATCCGGGGCATGGCGGGCGAGCGTTTCGCGGTCCGAAACTCCGGGGCAAACGTGGTGGTGGAAGGCGTGGGCGACCACGGCCTGGAATACATGACCGGGGGTGTTGCCGTGGTGTTGGGTAAAACGGGCCGTAACTTTGCGGCGGGCATGAGCGGCGGCGTGGCCTACGTCTACGATACGGACGGCAGTTTTCCCGCCAACGTGAACCGGGAAATGGTGCGGCTGGAAACGCTGACCCCTGAAGACGAGCAGATTCTGCGCGAGTTTGTGGAGAAGCATTTTCAGCACACCACCAGCAACGTAGCCCTGGCCCTGATGCAGGACTGGGGCGCGCAAATTAGCCGGTTCGTGAAGGTGATGCCAACCGATTTCAAAGCCGCATTGGCCAGCAGGGGTATCAGCCTGAGCGATCAGATTCGGAACAAAAACGTTGTCTATCAGGATATTACCGTAGATGTGGTTGGCGGCTAAACGATGAAGCTACCCAACGCCGAACTCGCTGATATACCAGACCGAAAATTGGGCAGCTACCTGTTAGATCATGGCCATCCACAAAATGGAGGCAAAGCTGCCTTTTATGAGCTTGTTGGTTTTACTACTGAAAATGTTCAGGAACTGCGGAAAGCACTTTTATGGCATATAACCTACTGTGAAGTTGCTAAAGTGGAGCTGACTAAACATGGGATCAGGTACGTTGTTGAGGGGCAGATGCCTTGTGCTAATGGTAAGCACTATCCAATTAGATCCGTTTGGTTCATCAGTGAAAATGAAACAATTCCTAAATTAGTAACAGCATATCCGAACTGACCATGACACCTATTGATGAAACTGACCTTGTAGCCCTGCTCATCGATCTTCCGGGAGCGAATCTGGTCCGTGGAGATGTTGGCACAATAGCCATGGTTCACGGTGATCAACAAGCTTTTGAAGTGGAGTTTGTGAACGCTGGTGGTCAGACGATAGCGGTTGAGACACTAGAACGCAATCAGATTAGTAAAATAGACCAGGCAATGGCCATCCTTCACGTACCTGAGGGGCAATTACTTGCCTAACAGAGCCATCAACTTTAAACAAATTAACCAGCCACAGCCCGCTAACTGCCCAATGGGAAAACCGACCGGATTTTTAGAATTTACTCGTGAACTGCCCCAAAAGCGCGATGTGGCCGTGCGGGTAGCCGATTATAACGAAATAGACCAGCCATTCTCGGCGGAAATTACCCAACAGCAGGCTGCCCGCTGCATGGATTGCGGTACGCCGTTTTGCCACAGCGGCTGTCCGTTGGGCAACATCATCCCGGAATTTAACGATGCGGTGTATGAACAAAATTGGGAATATGCCTGGGAAATTCTCTCCTCAACCAATAATTTCCCCGAGTTTACGGGGCGCATTTGCCCGGCCCCGTGCGAGTCGGCCTGTGTGTTGGGGATAAATAAACCGCCCGTGGCAATTGAATTTATCGAGAAGTCGATTGCGGAAATTGCCTTTAAAAACGGGTACGTGTCGCCGCAACTTCCGTTGAAACGTACCGGGAAAACGGTGGCCGTGGTGGGCAGTGGCCCGGCGGGGCTGGCGGCTGCGGCGCAACTGAACAAGGCGGGTCACACCGTCACGGTATTTGAACGCGCCGACCAAATTGGTGGACTGCTACGGTATGGTATTCCCGATTTTAAACTCGAAAAATGGACTATCGACCGGCGGCTGGCTGTGTTGGAGGCCGAAGGCATCATATTCCGAACGGGGGTGAACGTGGGCGTGGACATCAAAGCCAAAGACCTGCTGGCCAACTTCGATCTGGTGATGCTGACCGGGGGTAGTACCATTCCCAGAGACCTGCCCATTCCGGGGCGCGAACTGACCGGTGTGTACCCGGCGATGGAATTTTTGAGTCAGCAAAATAAGCGCAACGCCACTCGTGCTGTGGCCCATGACCATCAGGGTATGGCCTATGCCAACGGCGAATTGCTGGCCACCGGCAAAAACGTGGTCGTTATTGGCGGGGGTGATACTGGCTCCGATTGCGTAGGTACGTCGAACCGGCAGGGGGCGGTCAGCGTAACCCAAATTGAGTTGATGCCTATGCCACCTACCCACCGCGCCGAAACCACTCCCTGGCCGCATTGGCCCATGATGTTGCGTACCAGCACCAGCCACGAAGAAGGCTGCGACCGCCACTGGAGCATCAACACGAAAGCGTTTATTGGCAACGAAGCCGGTGAACTCACGGCCCTGCGCCTGGTAGACCTGGAATGGAAACAGGACGGAGTCCGAATGCAGATGGTGGAGGTGCCTGGCTCGGAGCGCGACGTACCCTGCCAGTTAGCCCTGCTGGCGGCGGGTTTCCTGCATCCCCAAAAAGAAGGGCTTGTTGAGAGCCTGGGACTGGAACTTGACGAGCGGGGGAATGTGAAAACAGTTAATTACCAGACCGTTAGCCACCCAAACGTGTTTGCAGCCGGCGATATGCGTCGGGGACAGTCGTTGGTGGTATGGGCTATTTCGGAAGGTCGGGAAGCCGCCCGCGCTGCCGATACGTACCTGCGCGGGCCGTTGCTGGGCGCAAGTATGTTGGAAGCAAAAACCGTATCCATGCTCGCCACTGCCTGACCGGAGTGGTCAGTTTGCCGGTTGGGTCAGTAGCTGTCTCGTTAATGAATCGAGCCAAATGGTGCGGCCCCGGCAGTTCCAGTGCGAGTCGCCGTGGGCGTAGACGGGCTGGGTTTGTTGCCGGTAAGCCGTATACACATCCACGATGGGCAGGTGCCGGGTGGGGTGCGTTTGTACCCGTTCTACCAGCCGGTTATACGGTTGCCGGGCCGGGTCGAGCAGGGTGGTTTTGTTCGGAATAACGGCCAACAGTACCCGGTTGAAACCTGCTGCTTTGAACCGGGTTTCACTATCGTTCAGGTTCATTATCAGGGAGTTAAGCTCTTTTTCGGGCAAAGGCGATGTACCTGCATTTAGCCGGTTGATAGGGTCTGTATCCAGGGATAGCAGCAGGTGTTTCCGGTCGGTAGAGAGGGCAGTGGTGGGCGTAACCCGGTCGAATGCGTTGAGCGTCAGGCTGGCTTTTAACTCCCGAAACCATAGAAAAATATCATGACTGAATAGAATTGTCTCCAGCCGTTCTTCCATTCCCTTACCCCGAATCTGATTGACTAACTGCGCGAGAAACGAAACCCTTTTTTCCAGACCGATCATTCTGTTTGTGTCGGCCACCACCGCGAAGTTCTGAATAGGTTCAGCAGCGTGCTCCCGTAAGTGCCGCTCCACCGACTCGATCAGCAAGATATTAGTAGCCGAAGTGTCGAGTTGAATAGCGGTTTGTTTATCCCAGGCCACCCGTTGGTAGCGGGCCACGGGCAGGTCTTCCCGGCTGAGCCGCCCTGTCTCGGTAAAACTATCGCCAATCAGGTACAGGTGAATCCGTCGTGAATTGCCAGGTACGTGCCGGGGAGGGCAGGGCGATACAGGGTCTTTAAACTGCGGCAAATTGGCCATTCTATATAGGTCGCCAAACCGGTAGTCGTCTGGGATAACGCGGGTTTGGTACAGCAGGTGCATAACGGCTTTGGAGCAACCGCCCATCCATAGAATGCTGATAATCAGCAGAGTAACGTACCTGAGGAATTTCATTGTAACCGAATGGTGAAAAGTTGAACGGCTTTCTCAACGCTACTGACGATGTACAAATCGCCGGTTTGCGCGTCGTATTGGAGCGTGACGGGGAACAGACTCGGAATGGCCCGGTCGCCAATTTGCTTTCCCGCCAGGGTATACAGCGTAGTAAACAAGCCCGATTTTACGGCCAGAATCTCCAGTCCGTTGCCCATGCGGTGGTATTGCAGGTGGGTAGAGGCTGGTTTCAGGTTCCGTAGTTCCACGCCCCGGTTCCCCTCGGCATCCAGCACGGCAATGCCGGTGTCGGTGGTTCGGAGCAGCACAAAGCCGGTCTGTTCGGTGTCGGGGAAGAGTTGGAACGTACCCCCCCGAAACGGCCGGTACAACTGTTTTCGGCTGATGAGCATCCCTTTTTTGTCAAAGTGAATCAGGCTTCCCGCCGTAGTCACGGCCACAAACTGTTCGGTGGCGGGTAGCCAGAGGGCGGGGCCGCTAAACCGGGCACTGTCGGTGGGGGGGGCTACCAAAACCGGAAAGCCCGGCGGTTGCGGGTAGGGCGGCTTGCCCCGGTCGAGCCATTGGTTTAGTTTTCCATTGGCTTGAAGGCCCAGCACTGCGGTTGTCTTGCCTTGGTTAATGACCTGAAACGGAAGCCGCAACGGGGCTGAAGTAGGTGGTACAAACAGTCGGATAACCAGTTTTTGGGCGCGGTCGAGGCCATAGATCGAGCCATCTTTGTGAGCAAACAGGGCCACCACGTCGGGCAGGGTACTACTGCCGCTGTAGGGCACCAGCAACGACGATTCCAGGCCGGGGGGGCGGTTAATGCGTTCAACCCGCACGGTTTTTTCGCCCAGATCGGCCACGTACAGTGAGCGGTCGGTGAGAAAAAGGTATTGGAGTTTGCCATTTTTCCGCCAGTCGATACCCACCACTGCGCTCCGAATGGGGCCGTCGGTGGTGTCTTGCACCAGTTTGTCTTTGTCGGTCGTCAGCAACACGAACTGCCGGGCCGAGTTTTGCGCCCAAATTTGGGGGGGGCGTTGCACCGATGTTTCGGCCAGTCGGCCAATGACTACCGGCGAGGCAATCAGGCTGGCGTTGAACGGGATACGTTTCCGAAGCAACAATTTATTCAGCACCGTTGTGTCCGACTGTTGGTTGGTTCGGCCCAATAGTACTGTTGACAGAATGGTGCCTTGCCCGTAGGTAGCCTGATAGGCGAGGTTTTCGACCGGCCCAAACGGCGATGCTCCCAGAAGGGTTTGCCAGGCCGTGGTTTGTTGTGTGGGTAACAACGTACCTGGTGAGTCCAGTTTAGTGAAAGTGGTGAGGTGGGCGGGTCGCAAGGTTTGGGTCAGCAGCTGGTTCAGGCGGGCATCGGTTTCCCACACGGCCCGGCTGTTCAAACGGGTCAAGTACGTTTGAAGGGCCGTTTCGGAGTTGGCCAGCACCAGGTAATTGTCGTGTTGGGTGAGCCACGTTTCGCCGAAACCAGCAAACAGATTTGATAGTAATGTAGCTGGCAACTCGTTCACCGTCAACGCGATAAGCTGATGGCCCAGAAACGTTTTGGGGCGGGGTGTGGCGGCCCCCAGTCGGAAGGCAATGCGCTGAAACGCCTGGCTGAGCCGGTTAATGTCTGTGGCTTCGACTAAAATAATTTGCTCGGCGGTTTCGGCTGACGTTTCGGTGCGACATAAAACCACATCGCCTGCCAGAGCCGTGTAAAAAGCAGGTATCAGTTCGCCGGTCTGGTTCAGCCGGTTTTTCAGGCCTACATTGCCGGTGCCGCGCATCAACGCCAGTACGGCTTCGCCAAAGCGCGGGGCATCTGACAGGGCGAGGTGACACAAACTGGTTAGGGTTGTGGGTAAAAGGGCCGCCTGCCGGATTCGATGGGGCGTTTGGCTCTCGAAAAGTACCGCCACGGCCTGGCGGTTGCCCACGGCATCGGCGGAAAAGCCCAGCCAATGTGTGGGCGATACCGAGCGACGAAATTGCAGGGTAATGGTTTCGGGTAAAAAAAGGCGAATCAACGAAGCCGTTGACGTTGGGCCTACCAGCATCGTGTCCAGCGTTTGGGCGGGCAGGTATACGCTGGCTACGTTGTCGGGCGAGGGGGAGAAGGCCACCCCCGGCGCGGGAAAAAGCTGGTCCAGGTGGCGGGCAAGTTGTTCGGCCAACAACCCCGACGGGCTGCCGATGAGGTAGTTTTGGTGAAATAGGTAAAAACCAAAGGACTGATTAGTGAGGTCGCGAAGGTTAAAAATAGTGCGACCATTGTACTGGCGGCTAAGCAATTTAAACCTCTGTGGGTCAGGTCGTTGCAGGTGCGACAATAAACCCTCATCCCGATCTATTGGTACGTAGAACAAAAACTCATACGTGTTGCGCGAGGTTGGATGCAGCGAATAGCGGATAGCTTTTTGCTGCAACAGCCGAACGGAGGTGGCCGAATCCAGACCGGCCCCCACCAGTTGACGCACCCGATTGGCGGCAACCGCAAACAGGGGCAACTGACCAATGGAGGGTACCATGACTCCGGTATTGGCCGGAGTCTGGGTTTTGAGCAGGTCTGTGCTTTCGATGACCAGCAGCGCATCGGCGGGGACGAAGGCGGCGGCACTGCGGTAGGTACGTAGCCAGTGCTGATAGCCCAGCCAGCCAAGTAGCAGAAGCGGCACCACGGCCAGCACAACAATGGCCGACCGCCACGAGGGTCGTTTCATGGGCCAAACTTACGGAGAAGATCGGGGACGTTTGGGTGGTGGGTTATTTGCCCCACATGGCGTTGGCCGTATCGGGGAAAAACATGGTCAGTTCCGGTACGTCGTTTACCACACGGTTGGCCCATTCCACTCCCTGCATCAACGAATGGTCCTGGTTGCTAACTTCATATTTCCAGGCCCCAAACCGCCCGCGCGATTTGATACCGAAGGGTTCCAGGGCGGGTAGAACGGCTTTCAAAATCTGGTCGCGTTCCACCGATGGCGTGGGGTAGCCGTACTCGAATGCGCGGTGAAAGGTAGACACCACCTCATCGGCAGATTCGATTAGCTGGTCGTCGATCAGGGCCTGAATGGTATCCTGGATCAGCGTGTCGCGGTTAACGGGTTTTGCCGATGATTCGCTGGTCTCGGTCATCAGCGACCAGTACGTCTCGCCTGTTTCGGTGTTGGGCGCAGGTACGTTGTTAGGGCTGTAATTCGAGAACACCGTGACGCGGTAGTAGGGGCTGTTGTTTTCGGGAAAATACATCCAGCACATAGTCTTCAGGCTTTCTTTCGGTTTGCCTCTTAGGCCAATACCCACCACGTTGGTAGACGAATGTTTAAGGCCCTGCGCTACCGTAACCAACTCAGGATCAAGGCCATGTACTTTTTGGGTAAAAATATCGAGCGGAACGGTGCTGAGCAGATGTTCGTAGGTGATGGTCTCGCCGTTGGTCAGGTAGATCGTTTTGTCGTTGCCATCAACGGTCTCCACGGTGGTGTTGAGCCTGATTTTATCGCGCCCAATCAGGTTGCCCACCGATTCCCAGATGCCGCCGGTGCCGCCCTCTTTCGGGAACTGGAAGGTGCTGTTTGGCCCCCACGAAAAATCGTCCTGGTCGAAGAGGATGTTCTTGGTCACGCGGCCCAAATCGGTCACGGCCACGCGCTCACCCACCCACACGGCGTTCATTTCTTCGGTAGGGTAGGCCCACACTTTGAAATTGTAGGGGAACATAAACGTGTCGGCCAGGCCCGGCCCAAACGTTTGCAGAATCCATTCCCGGAAGTTTTTCGGCTTGGTATTGGTGGGGTTTTTGTACACCTGAATAATGCCTTCCAGGCACTTCCACATGGTTTCGGGGGTCAGGTATTTGATGTTGTTCTGGAACGGGTAGGGCACAAACCGGTTTTCGATCCAGACCCACGACTCGCGTTGGTGTTTCAGCCAGCCGTCTTCGCCCAATGCCCGCAGCATCAGATCATCAAAATATTTGTAATGCGAAAACTGGACGTGCCCGCCAATATCCCAGGTGAAACCCTTTTCATCGACGAAACTTTTCGACAGACCACCGATTCTGTTTTCTTTTTCCAGCACCACGAAGTCGCTGATTCCCAGTTCGTTGAGACGATAGGCAGCACCCAATCCGGTTGGGCCGGAGCCGATGATGACGTATTTTGTTTTCATAGGTGTTGAGTGCGTTGATGTAGACCCTGGCGGCATTTGGTTATTGGTAAACGGGTTCGGGACGTTGCAGGGCGGCCACTTTTTGACCAAGCTCCAGCCGGAAACGGGCCAGTTCTTTGAAACTTTGGACGCACACTTTCAGCAGTTTCCATTTCAGAATCGAGACCTCGCCCGTGAGCCGTTCTTTGTGCGTGACCGGAATGTTGAACAGGTCGTTTCCGGCTTTCCGGGCCATCACGGCCAGAAAAATATTGGGGGCAAAGGGTGTGGGCGTAGGCAGTTGGGCCAAGAGGCGTTTCAGGTACGTCCCCTCGATGAGCCGAAACGGAATGTTGCTGTCTTTGATGTAGGTACCGTAGATCAGGAAGAGCGTCAGGCGCAAAATGCGGGTAATAACCAGCCGGGCGGGCGCGTCGTAGCGCACCTCGCGGCAACCCAAAATAAAGGGCGACTGATGCCGTTTGGCCCAGAGTTTCAGGAAATCGTCGGGCACAAACTGATCGTCGCTGTCGGTCTGAAAAATAAACTCCGAGCCGATGGCCACGGCCTGGCGGTAAGCATGAACCACGGCGTTACCATGCCCGCCGTTTGGCTGATGCACCACCACAAGGGCAGGAAAATTGGGTTTAATGCGGTCCAGAATGGCTCCGGTGTTGTCTTTAGACCCGTCGTTGACGACGATGAGCCGGGTAGGTTCGGTGGGAAAATGTTGAGTGAGAAAGGAAGTCCAGAGCGTAACAACAGCTTCTATGCAGGCTTCTTCGTTGTAAGCCGGCATGACAATGGATAACAAAACACGCATGGATCGGGATAGGTCAGTAGGGGGGCAAGCGGTTGCCGGAATGGAGGACATTTTTACCAGAATAACTACACAAAGATAGGTATTTGTTTGGCCCACCCTTCCAAATAGCTCATTCCGTTAGGTACCGGTACCAGTTAGTAAGCGAACCGGTCTTTGAGGCGGTTGATGGGTTTTTCGATTAAAAACCACGACACCGAAGCCAGCGCAATGGTTATACCCAAAAAATACATAAACTGAAAGGCGTAGTTGGTAGTCAGCAGGGGCACATAGCCCGTTAACTTCCGCCATACGCGCAATACCAGGTGGGTAGGTGGGGTATGGTAGACGTTGAACACAAAATTGTGGAACAGGTAGAGGCCGTAGCTTATTTGCCCCAGGTATTGGCTGATGGGGTGTTCGAGCACCCACTTCATTAAACCCCTGAACCCGGTGATAGCGCGGCCAATGAGAAATACGCCGATGAGCGAGGCCGCCAGCCGTTCCCAGACATAATCCACTACGTTGTGGTGGTCGGCCAGGGGTGTTTGGGCGGCTAGCCATTTGCCCGCCAGCACCAGTGCCGAAAAGAGTATGATGGTGATGATGAGGCCAATAGAGGTGCTGAACAGGGCTTCGAAACGGGGCCGGTGGTACAGCCAGCCGTAGGCCATGAGCATCCCCAGCCCGAAAGCATCCAGGCAAGCGGGCATGGACACGTACCCAATGAACCAGGCATTCCCGGTGGCAAATAACACGTACCTGAACAGAACGCTACCCACAATCATGCCGGTGGCGGTGGCGGGCACCCAGCGTTTGGGCATAAAAAAGAGCAGCAAAGGCAACACCAGGTACACCTGCTCTTCCACCGCTAATGACCAAAGGTGATCGACGGTGCCCATCCAGGTGGCGTAGTAGGCAATGTAAATATTACTGGCGTACAGCCCCAGCCAGCCAATGGTACGCCGAACGGGCGGTTCGTTGACCAGATACAGCACCAGCAGGGTGAGGTAATAGACCGGAAAAATACGGATCGTCCGGCGGGCATAGAAGGTTTTGAGATAGCCGCCCAGGTGGTCGAGTTTGGGTATGGGCAGTTTGTCTTTTCCGGCTAATAGGATTCGGGAGATCAGAAAACCGCTGAGCACAAAAAAGATGGTTACGCCCAGGCTACCCAGCGGCAGGGCCACCCGCTCGGCCATCCAGTGGTCGAACAGCACCAGGGCCACGGCCACAAACCGCACCCCGTCGAGTTGAATGAGGTGGGTGAGGGGTTTGCCAATGGGTTGTGGCCGGGGGGTGTGTGGGTGTTCCATCTTACCAGTTTTTGGGGCGGTTGGCCTGACCGGCGTGGGGGGCGACGGTGAGCAGTTTGCCCGTGGGCCGCAGTTGGCAGGGGCCGTTGGGCGGGCAGTCAATCACCACCACAGTGTAGGTGCCAGTGGCGGGTTCGGGGGTGGGTATGCTCACCCGGATGGGCGCGTGAGGGTCGTAGGCGGGGAGGAGGCCCGCCACCACGCGCCAATGGCGGCGGGGCATGGGTAGGGCGGGGTACAGGTACGTTCGTTGGCCGGAGCGGAGCAAAACAGTCAGGCCAGCATCGGGGTGGGCAATTGTGGGCACGGCGGGGGCGAGGCTACCCGGCACAATAGTAAGGGTGTAGTTTTGGTCGTCTTTCTGAACGGGTTCCATTTGGATCGGCGTGTCCGTTGGCGTTTGGAACAGACTGGTCATCAGCGGGTCGTAGTAGGCCGGGGCGTTGTTGACAAGCCGTTTGGTGGTGGCATCGAGCCGGGCTTCGGGCATGGGGCCGGTGTAGGTCCAGTTATACTGGCTGGTCAGCAACGACCGCCGCAACGCCAGCGACTCGTGGGCGTTGAGCCTGAACGCCGACCACCAGAGTGTGCCGCTGATGGCCAGCCCGGCCAGGGCTACTGCCCAGGTACGTTGTTGGCCGTGGCGCAGGGCCACATACAGGTACGTGAGGGCAAGCAGCGTAAGGCTGTAAATGCGGTACCGGCTGGTGAGCAGGCTTTCGCGCCCGTAGCCCAGCCGCCCCGCCACCACCACAATGGCGGTGCAGACCATAAAGGCCACGGCACTGAGCATAAACGCGTCGAGTGCGGTGGCCCGTTTTTCGGTGAAAAAATCTGCCACTCGCCGCCCGGCCACAGTGCCCCAAAACAACAGCAGCCCGGCACCCAGCGCAGCACAGGGCCAGAATGTACCAGACTCGACGGGCAGAGCATCGGCGGCACCGCCCAGAAAGGCAAGCCCCGCCGCCAGCGTTTCGGTCAGGGTAGTGTGGGCGGCAGGGTGGGTGTTTGGTTGGGTGTAATGCCAAAAATAGAGGCAAACCAGCAGCCCCGTTGCCCCCAGCCACGGCCACAATAAGGGGTAACGCTTTTGCGCCACCAGCACTACTACGCCGCAGGGCCAGGCCAGAAAACCATTGCCGCTCACCAGCGTGGCCACGGTAGCCAGGGCAATACCGCGCCAGGGCGTTTGCCGGTGGCTCAGGGCATACAGCGACCAAAGTACCCAGAACACGATGGAAAAGTTTTGGATGGACGACAACGCCCAGTAAAAATTTTCCCACTGCGCCAGGCTGATAATAAACAGCATAAAGGGCGGCACCAGCAAATACCACCGCCGGGAATGGCGGGCTGCCACCGCCGCCAACACCGCCACCAAACCCAGCAAACTCAGGTTTCCGTAGACCATTAGCCGGGTAAAACTGAGTTTACCAAACACCGCATGGTCGGCCCAAACCAGCAGCCGGTCGTAGACAATGCGGTGTTCGTTGTGCTGTTTCAGGAACAGCCTAATCACGCCGAGTGGGCTATGTTCCTGTTCCAGGGCCTCCAGAAAGCCTTTCAGGGCGTGGTCGTCCCATTTGGGTACGTTCACGGCCCCCATGGCCCAGGCCCAGGCCATAGCCGCCAGAGGAAAGCAGGTAAACAGGATGGCGTAGAGCCAGCCTGTCCACGGTGGCGGCGGCAGGGTGGTGGGCCGCATCAGTACCGGAAGGTTTTGCCCTTGAAATTGAATAACTCGATGCGCCGTTTGTCGGCCTTTACCAAAAATACCCGGTCGGCCTGAGTGGTGTCCATCCGTTGCCGGTACGTTGCCGTGTGGGGCAGGTAGAGGTTGGTAAACTGCGCGTCGGTGATGGAGTAGGACCAGTAGGTTTTTTCCACCTCGTCGTGGGGATGCAGTTTGGGTGCGGGGTACAAAATAGTATCGCCGGGGGTGTATTGCGCGTTGATACGGGCGGCAATGAGGGGGTAGGGGTTCTTGCCTCTGGGTACGTTAAACTGGGTGTACTTGGGGGCAATGTCGTCGAAAATGCGTTTGTTCAGGGCCATGACGTAATAGCCCTGAAGCACAACGACCCCACCCAGCAGCCAGCGCAGGGGGCGGGGCATTCGGGTGAGTTG
>JAYUKZ010000016.1:0-72538 GCA_043763995.1 Fibrella sp. | reverse complement strand
GTCGCCACCCCTAATCATTATAAGCCCCCACTGCGAAAACAGTGGGGGCTTTTTTTGTGCCAAAAGAAAATATTACCAAATAAAATTATATGGTAAGTAAATATAAAAAAAAGCCACCAGATACGTACCTGGCGGCTTTTTGTGCTCTGGACAACACCACCTACAAACCCAGTATCCGCTTGTTGAATCCTTCATCTGAACCGCTACCGGCGAAATCATCGAACGCCCGTTCGGTGACGCGGATCATGTGATCTTGGATGAACGGAGCACCCTCGGCGGCACCCTGTTCGGGGTGCTTGATGGCGCACTCCCATTCCAACACCGCCCAACCATCGTAGTTGTACTGCGCCATTTTGCTGAAAATGCCCTTGAAATCGACTTGGCCATCGCCCAACGATCGGAACCGTCCAGCCCGGTTTACCCAGCTCTGAAGTCCGCTATACACGCCCTGCCGACCGGTGGGATTGAATTCGGCATCTTTCACATGGAAGGCGTAAATACGCTCGTGGTAGATGTCGATAAACTCCAGGTAGTCGAGGCATTGAAGTACAAAATGGCTGGGGTCATAGTTGATGCCTGCCCGTTTATGATTGCCAACGGCTTCCAGGAATAATTCAAACGTGGCTCCGTCGAACACGTCTTCGCCTGGGTGTAGTTCGTAGCCTATATTTACCCCAGCTTCATCAAACGCATCCAGAATGGGCAACCAGCGTTTACCCAGTTCAGCAAAACCGGTCTCGACCAGTCCGGCGGGGCGTTGGGGCCACGGATACATAAACGGCCATTGCAACGCCCCCGTGAACGACACGTGGGCGGTAAGCCCCAGATTCTGACTGGCTTTAGCCGCTAGCAGCATCTGGTTCACGGCCCATTTCTGCTGCTCAGTCGGCTTACCAGTCAGCTCTGACGGACCAAAACCGTCGAACATGGGGGCGTAGGCCGGATGAACGGCTACCAACTGCCCTTGCAAGTGCGTAGAGAGTTCGGTGATTTCCACGCCAATGTCGGCGAGTTTCCCCTTCAGTTCGTCGCAGTAGGTTTTACTGTCGGCGGCAAGCTGAAGATCCATTACGCGAGAATCCCAGGAGGGAAGTTGGATGCCTTTGTAGCCCAGATCGGCCATATAGCGGGCAACGGAATCCAGCGTATTGAAGGGGGCTTCGTCGCCCATGAACTGAGCCAGGAAGATGCCGGGGCCTTTAAGTGACTTCATAGTAGTGAGGTGTCTGTGATGACTTGAGGTTAAAAACGTTATATTGCTAAAAACTAACCACCGCAAAATACTATGCAAAATGAAGATCGTACAGTTGAACTCCTGGCTGAAATGCTCATTAAGCAGAATATATTTATTGAGGAGGTGAGAAGTGTAAAGAATGAACCAGTTGGCGTAAACCAGCGGCTTGATGAGCGCACAGCCATACAGAGCAAATGTACCTTTGAGGGGCGAAAACAGTAGTAAATTGCTCTGGCCATGTCCGAAAACGTGATTGCAATTTACTGCTTCCCAGACGATTTCTCTCCCGAAGTCGGTCCCCGGTATGTTTCACTCAAGCCCCAGGCTCACCCGAAAGTCGGCCACAGCAGTGTGCTGGCAACAGCCATTGTGTCAGCCCGTTTCTTTTACAGTAATCAGGCCAGTGCTGTGAAGTATATGGCTGGTGGTCACAAGAGTATCATACTGGAAAAATCAGCCTTTGATTGCTCGCTACGTCGATTAACCCTCCATTAGGCGTGTTATTTTGCTACCTGGCCGACTTCTCTAAAACTTTCAGCTTAAGCAGTGAGTACCTAATCGATTCCAGCCTCGGTGCTACCGCTATGACCTCCCCCCTACTGTATTGGCGCACCCTCCGGCACCTGACCGTCAGACAGTTGGCGTATCAGATCTGGAACCGACTCCGGCCCCGGCCCCGCCTTCGGTGGGCTAACGGTTTGCCCACCAACGTACCTGGCCTGGCGTTTCCGCTCACGGTTACGTACCTGAACCAGCCCGTGACGTTTACAAACGGAATAGACTGGAATCATGCCGAAAACGGAAAACTCTGGACTTACTGCCTGGCCTATTTTGAGGACCTGCCCCAACGCCCCGCCCAGGAAGGTCTCGCGCTGATCTACGACTTTATTCGGCAAACAAACACCCTGCACGACGCGCTGGAACCCTACCCCACCTCGTTGCGGCTCCTGCACTGGCGAGCGTTTTTGGTTCGAACAAACCACCATGACCCGGTCATTCTCCGGCACATGCGCCAGCAAACGGCCCTGTTGCGGGGGCGGCTGGAATACCACCTGGGCGGTAATCATTTGCTCGAAAATGCCTGTGCGCTGGTCACAATGGGCGTTTTTCTGGAAAATGCCGCCTGGCTCGGCACTGGCAATACCCTCTTGCGGGCGCAACTCGCCGAGCAAATCCTGACCGACGGCGGGCATTACGAACGAAGCCCTGTGTACCACCAACTCCTCACCGCCCGCCTCCTCGACCTGACCCAACTGCTAGAGGCCACCCCGCCCCCCGCCCACCCCACTCTGTCCGCGTTTGTGCGGGCTAAAACTGCCGCCATGCTCAACTGGCTCGTGGCCGTCACCTTCCGCAACGGATCGGTACCGATGGTGAACGACGCGGCGGCGGGCGTGGCCCCCACCACGGCTACGCTGTTGGGCCGGGCGCGGGCGTTGGGGTTTGCGCCCGTGGCCACCCGCCTGGGCCAAAGCGGCTACCGAATGCTGACCACCCCCCGCCTGGAACTGTTTGCCGACGTGGGGCCGGTGGGGCCAAACCACCAGCCCGGCCACGCCCACGCCGACACGTTCTCGTTTGTGCTGCACGTAGACGGCCAACCGCTGGTGGTTGACCCTGGCACCAGTACGTACCAGACCGGCCCCCGTCGCCAGTGGGAACGCAGCACCGCCGCTCACAACACCGTGGTGGTGGCAGGGCAAAATTCCTCTGAAGTGTGGGGCGTTTTTCGGGTGGGGCGGCGGGCGCAGGTCACGCTCCTGACCGACACGCCTACCTGCCTAGAGGCCACCCACAACGGCTACGCGCACCTAGGCGAAACCCACCGCCGCCGCTGGGTTCTGGGCCAAAACAATACGCTCAGAATATATGACACCTTTTCAAATGAAAAAAGTATCAAGCAATCGTATGTTTATTTGTGCAATTGTATAGATTTGAACAGTGAACGAATTAATTCAAGAGTAAACATCAATAATATCCTTATTGAATTTGATAACACTAATCCAGTACAGGTACGTACTTACCACCGGGCCACGGGTTTCAACCAAACTACGCCTGCCAGTTACTTGCTCGTGCCCTTTGCCACTACGCTAACTACCTTAATTTCTGCCCCTCCGTGAATGTCCTGTTGCTGACCTACTATTTCGCGCCCGACCTCAGTGCGGGGTCGTTTCGAAACACGCCTTTGGCCCACGAACTGGCCCGGCAGGTGGGCAGCACCGGCACCGTTCACGTGATTACCACGCAACCCAACCGCTACCGGTCGTTCCGGGCCGAGGCCCCGGCCAACGAAATAATTGGCAACCTGCGCATCAGCCGTATTTCGGTACCGACCCACACCAGCGGCTTTGCCGATCAGATTCGGGCGTATGTACATTTTTACCGAAACGCCTACGCCCTCACCCATACCCAACCCTACGACGTAATTGTGGCCTCATCGTCGCGGTTATTTTCGGCGTTTTTAGGGGCGCAACTAGCCCGCCAACGCGCCGTGCCGCTTGTACTCGACATCCGGGATTTGTTCCGCGAAAACATTCTGGAACTGCTCAATAACTCCGTGGTTCGGCTGGGTCTTTCGCCAGTGCTGCGGGCCATCGAACGCTATACCTTCGGCTATGCCCGCCATATCAACCTGGTTTCCGAAGGTTTTCAGGACTACTTCAGGGCCTACCCCCAGGCCACCTATAGCCATTACACCAACGGCATCGACGAGCCGTTTTTGACCCTGTCTCCTTCGCGCCCGTTGGCCCTTCCGCCCGCCCGCCGCACGGTGCTGTATGCGGGTAATATTGGCGAGGGGCAGGGTCTGGAAAAAATTATTCCGGCCACGGCCCGGTTGCTGGCCGCGTCGCACCAGTTTGTCATCATCGGCGACGGAGGCACCCGCGCCCGCCTCCAGAAAGCCGTGGCCGACCAAGGCCTGACCAACGTGGCCGTGCGTGACCCCATGACCCGCGCCGCGCTCCTGACCGAATACGAACAGGCCGATTATCTGTTGTTGCACCTCAACAACCTGACAGCTTTTGAGCGATGTTTGCCCTCGAAGCTGTTCGATTATGCCGCCACCGACAAACCTGTGTTGGCGGGGGTGGCGGGCTATGCGGCCCAATTTATTGGTCAACACGTACCCAACAGTTTTGTATTTGCCCCCGGCGATGCCCACGCCCTGGCCAACCACCTCCTCACGGCCCCTTACCAAAATCTGGTTCGCCACGCGTTCATCGACCGGTTTCGCCGCCAAACCATCATCGAATTGCTCTCGGCCCAGGTGCTGCAATCGGTTGGGTTCAGGGCCGAGCCGATTGGAGTTTTGTAGCTATATCCCGGCCCGTGGCCGACTATCCCGGCCACGTACCTGTAATCCCAGGTTTCGGGGCAAATGGGCGCAGCGGCTATCTTTACGGCCAATCTTCTGCTCTATTCTTATGCTCGTTACCACTACTTCTACCATCGAAGGCAAACGCATCAGCCAGTACATTGGGCTGGTCAACGGCGAGGCCATTATTGGGGCCAATGTGCTAAAAGATTTTTTCGCCAGCATCACCGACATCGTGGGCGGTCGGTCGGGGGCGTATGAACAGGCCCTACGCGAAGCTAAAAGCATTGCCATCAAAGAAATGATGGACCAGGCCACCCGCCTGGGGGCCACCGCCGTAATTGGGGTCGATATGGACTACCAGACCATCAACGGCACCATGCTGATGGTCTCTACCAACGGCACGGCGGTGGTCTTGGCCGACTAAACATACCCTGTTGCCTATGACCGTTTCGCTGCTGATTATCGACGATGAAGCCCGCCTGCGGGGGTTGCTGGCCCGAATTCTGAGCCTGGAAGGCTACACCGTGCTGGAAGCCGAAAACGCCCGTGCGGGCCTCAAAATTCTGGAGCGCGAAGAGATACACGTGGTGCTGAGTGACGTGAAACTACCCGACAAAAACGGTATCGACCTGGTGGCCCAGATTAAACAGACCTACCCCGCCACCGAAGTGATTGTGCTCACCGCCTACGGCACCATTGCCGACGGAGTTACGGCAATCAAAAACGGAGCCTTCGACTACATCACCAAAGGCGACGACAACGACCGGATTATTCCGCTGGTAAGCCGCGCCGCCGAAAAAGCACTGCTTCAGTTCAGGGTGCGTCAACTGGAAGCAAAACTAGGTCAACATCCTGATTTTGAACAGATTATCGGAACTTCTTCGGCCATAAAACAAGCCATTGCCCTGGCCCGCCGCGTGGCCGTGACCGACACCACGGTGCTGCTCACGGGCGAAACCGGCACCGGCAAGGAGGTGTTTGCCCAGGCCATTCACGGGGCAAGTACGCGCCGTGCCGGTACGTTTGTGGCCATCAACTGCGGCGCGTTGGGTAAGGATATTCTGGAAAGCGAACTGTTTGGCCACCGCGCCGGGGCCTTCACCGGTGCCACCCGCGACCAGAAAGGGCTGTTTGCCGAAGCTAACAAAGGCACCATTTTTCTGGACGAAATTGGCGAGATGCCCCTCGATCTTCAGGCCAAGCTGTTGCGGGTGCTGGAAACCCACGAGTTTTTGCGCGTGGGCGACACCAAACCCACCAAAACCGATGTGCGGGTTATTGCCGCCACCAACCGCAGCCTGGAACAGGAAGCCACCGACGGTGCCTTTCGCCTCGACCTCTACTATCGCCTCTCGGTGTTCGCCATCGAACTGCCGCCCCTCCGCGACCGCCCCGAAGACATTGCCGAACTGGCTGCGCAGTTTGCCCGGCAGGTGGGGGTCAAAACAGGTCGGCGCGATGTGCAGATCAGCCCGGCGTTTGAGCAAAAACTCCGTCAACACCCCTGGAAAGGCAACATCCGTGAGTTGCGCAACGTGATTGAACGCGCCGTGATCCTGACCGACACTCCCAACCTCACCCCCGACCTTCTGCCCTTCGAGATGCAGTCAGGTACGTTGCCCGATGCCTCGGCCCTGGATTTGGCCACGGTTGAGAAACACCACATCCGGCGGGTGTTGGCCCACACCAACGGCCACAAACCCGAAGCGGCCCGCCTGTTGGGTATTGGCCTGACAACGCTGTACCGAAAAATTCAGGAATACGGAATTGAGTAGGTGAACAATCGTAAAATGCCGTTTAAACAAACCAAATAAGTAATGGCGACCGATAGCAGACAACCGTGGGTCTTGGCCGGGTATGACTTGTTTGCCAGCGGGGGGCCGCAGGGCTTGAAAGTGGAGGTATTGGCACGGCGGGTAGGTAAAAGCAAATCGTCGTTCTACCATCATTTTGCCGACCTAGATGTCTTCACTGAATTTCTGTTGGCCCATCACCTCACTCAGGCGCGGCAGCTTGCCGAGTTGGAACGTACCTGCCAACAAGTAGTGCCCGATCTGCTGAACGTGTTGATCGATGCCCGGCAAGACTTGCTCTTTAGCCGTCAACTCCGTATTCATCGTGCCGTTGGTGCTTATCGGCACTGCTTTGAGAAAGCCAATGAGGCCATTGGTGACGGTATTTTGCCGATTTGGGCCGCGTCGATGGGCCTGGCCAATAGCCACGATTTAGCCCGGATGATCCTGCGCGTTGCTCTGGACAACTTCTTTGCCCAACTCACCGTCGAAACGCTCTCTTTTGAGTGGCTGCTTGGGTTTGTGCAACAGATGCAGGGACTGGTGCGGGCGTTCAAACACAACCAGCAACGGGAGGCGTTGTACGGTAGCGTCTAAAATTTGGACAGTGTGCCCATCAACTTTGGGGTAATCAACCATTGATTTGCCATGAAAACCAAACAAATTTTTCTTTCTGTCGTTCTCGGAGTCTTTTTTTGGCTTAGTGCCGCCCTCATCGTCCGGTACGTTGGTACACTGGTCTTCACGGCAGAGAATCCCTACCTGATTCTGTTTTATCTGCTTGGTATCCCAATTACGGGGGGTTTCCTGCTGATTATCAAGCTCATAATTGGCATATCTTATGCCGATATGCTTAAGCCCATAGTTGTTATGACCATCACAGCAACGCTTTTAGACGGCGTTGCTCTGGCGTGGTTTCGCCCGCTCTACAGCTCGTCGTTTGAGGTTGCCCTGCACGGGGCGGCCTGGATTTTGTGGGGCGCGGGGTTGGGTTTGCTCGCTGCTTTTGTGCTCAATGCAAGAGGAAACGAGGTAAACAAATAGTACTCCTTAGCCTTTTTCCACGCCTTCCTCCCGGTGAACGCGCCGCAAGCGTACAAACTCGGCGGAACGGACAATGAGCGGGACTTGCTCGGTTTCTACATTTTGGGTGTCTAGGCCGTAGGCGCGTTGGTCGGCGAGGCTGAGGCGTTTGAGGCCAAAGTAGCCGTTCATTACAAACGTGTCGAGGCTGCTCAGTTCGTTTTCGTAAGAGAGAAACCGGTTGATGACCACAAACCGAAAATCGCCGATAAAATCGGGGTGGGCCTGGGGCGGGCGGTACTTGGGGCTGATCGCGATCTCGTGGCAACGTACCAGTTCTTCCACCACCCTACGGAACAACAAACTGATGCGCGGCTGCACCCGGAACCCCAGCCGGAACGTAATCCGAACTACTTCTTCGGGTTCCAGAATATCCACCGTATAATCGGTGGTGTAGGGATCATCAACGAGTTCGATGTGAATGAGCCAATACACGTCGGCGCGTTTGGGCATACCACCCAGAATGGAGCTAATTATCTGTTCCTCAACTTGTTTGGGCTGGGGCGAGGCCGTCAAAAAAACCAGGTTGGTGGCGTAGCGGGGCACGGTGTCGTCGTTGCTGAGTTGTTTCAGCAGGGGCAGATGGTCGGGCAGACTCACGAAGGTGGTGAGGCGGCGTTTAATTCGGCTACCGTAATACCAGACCAGCATGATGGCAATGAGCGAAAACCCCAGCACCAGCGATACCCAGCCGCCATGCGCGAACTTGCGCAGGTTGGCCACCAGAAAACTGCTTTCGATGCCCAAATAAACGAGCAGAAAAAAGCCCACCACCAACCCATTCACGTGCTTTTTGGCCAGCAGATAAAAGGCCAGCAACACGGTGGTCATCAGCATGGTAAGATTAACCGAAAGCCCAAACGCCGCCTCCATATTTTTCGACTCCCGGAAGTAGAGCACTACCCCGAAACACCCCGCCATCAGCAGCCAGTTGAACGCCGGAATGTAGACCTGCCCCTGCGCGTCGGAGGGGAACACGATGCGCATTTTGGGCATGAGCGTGAGCCGGAACGCTTCTGACACCAGCGTGAAGGTGCCGCTGATAAGGGCCTGCGAAGCAATGATGGTGGCCAGGGTGGCAATGCCAATGCTGGGCAACAGAAACCAGTCTGGCACCAGCCCAAAAAACGAGTTGGTGGTGCCCAGCGGTTTGCCCGTGTGTTCCAAAAGCCACGCCGCCTGCCCCAGGTAACATAAAATAAGGCACAATTTCACGTAGAACCACGACACCTGCACGTTGCGCCGCCCCACATGCCCCATGTCTGAATACAGAGCCTCGGCCCCGGTAGAGCACAGGAAAACGCCCCCCAACAGCCAGAACCCGGCGGGATAGTGTACGATCATGTCATAGGCATAAACCGGGTTCAGTGCCTGGATTACGCCGGGGTTCTGCCACACCTGCGCCGTGCCCATCAGCCCGATCATCGTGAACCACAGCACCATAATAGGGCCAAACGCCTTGCCTAGTTTGTCGGTGCCAACTTGTTGGGCGGCAAACAGCAGGAACAGAATAGCCAGCACAATGGGCACTGTGGGCAAGTTGGGGTAAAGCGGCAGCAACCCCTCGATGGCCGACGACACCGAGATGGGTGGCGTGATAATGCTGTCGGCAATGAGGAAACCACCCCCGGCAATGGCCGGAAACAGCAGCCACCGCGCATACCGCCGAATGAGGGTATAGAGCGAAAAAATGCCCCCCTCGCCGTTGTTATCGGCCCGAAGGGTGAGCAACACGTACTTGAGCGTGGTCTGGAAGGTGAGCGTCCAGAAGATGGCCGACACCCCGCCCAGGGCCAGGGTTTCGTCTACCACGCGGTCTTCAATAATGGCGCGGTAGGTGTAGAGGGGCGAGGTACCAATGTCGCCGAAAACAATGCCCACGGCCACCAGTAGCCCCGCCGCCGTCATTTTGTCAATGTTTTTGGAATGATTGCTCATAGAAAAATGACCGTTGAGTTTTTTTGAAACCAGCCATTTTGGCAAAAATAACCTGTTTCGATTTCGCCCGCCCGGACCATTTTTTCTTTTTTAAGTAAGACGATCTGGATAATATAAGTCAAATATATTGCGACACTAATAAAGTGATTTCTCAACAAAATTATACACATACCACCTTGCCTTTACCTGCCCGACCATGACCACCAACCGTCTGCGTGCGCACACCAGGCCAACGGTTCTTTTCCTCGAAATAAACAGTTTTTTTCGCCAGTTGTGTATTTCGGCCAAAGTGGTGAAGAACCAGTTCACTCCGAAAAAGGTGGGTCAGCTTACTCCGAAATACTCACTTGCTGATTGTCAGTGGTTTAATCCAGATATTTCGGTACAGCACGTCGTGGCCTTCGGCCTGAAGTTTCAAGCCGCCGGGCGTGTCGGTGATGCCTTTGCCCCCGTCGTTCCCCCCGTCGATACCTGATTTGGGGCCACCCCATACCTGACTGATGGGCTGGTTGGTGTGTACTTTTTTACCGTTGAAATACAGTGTCACCAGGGCTTTTTCCACCCGTTTGCCGTTTTTGAACCGGGCAGCCCGGTACGTGATGTCGTAGGCGTTCCACTTGCCCAAACCAGCGTATGCGGCGTAGGGCGAATACGATTCGTTGATGACCGCACCCATGCCGTGGGGACTTCGGTCGCCGTCCAGAATCTGGATTTCGTGGCGGTTTTGCAGGTACACGCCGCTGTTGCCGCCGGGGTTCTTCACCAGAAATTCCACATGAATCCGCGCATCCCGGAAGGTGTCTTTCGTGACCAGGTCTGCCGCGCCATACTTGCCCCCCGCCGAGGCCGGGTCGTTGCTGTTCATCACCAACCCACTGTCTACGGGGTCGGCTACCAATGCCCACTGCACGGGGCCGGTGGCGGTGCGGCCCGGCCCATCCCAATACTGCCACTTGGCATCGCGCCCGGCAAGCGTTCCGTCGAAATACACCACGGCCCCTTTGGGCGGTTTGGTCCCCACGCCCACCTGCGCCGTGGCAAGCAGGGGAGAGGTAAATAGTAGCAAATAAATCAGTTTCATAGGTAAAAATTGGCTCGCCGGTGGGGTAATAGGTGCGTTCATCGTGTGTTACAATTCGTCGGGTACGTTGCATGAAACCAAAAGCATCCCGTCTATGCCCTATACTATCTACATTGGCCCCCACGCAAAAAAGCCCCGAACCATAACAGAGCGGGGCTTTTTTGCGGAACAAACGTACCTAGAAATGACTGGGGTGCTCGTCGGTGTCAACGGGTTGTGCGTCCAGGTTGAAGAGGTCGTTCAGCACGTCGATCAGCGTTTCGGCTTCGCCGCGTTTGCAGGCGGCTTTCAGTTGGAGCACGGGCAGTTTCAGCACTTTCTGCATAATGCCCCTCGTGATTTTTTCGACCTGCTCCGACTCGCCGGGGCTAAGGTGTTTCAGGTGCCGGGCAATTTCTTCTTTCCGAATCTGCTCCAGCGCGTTCTTCAATTTGTTGATCGTGGGCGACACCATCATCTCTTTCGACCAATCACCAAAATCGGTAATGGCCTGGCTAATAAGGTTTTCCACATGTGGAATGGCCGCTAGTCGCCGGTTCAGGGCTTCGTCGGCCCGCTGCCGAATCTGATCGATGTTGTAGACCAGCACCCCCGGAATTTGCTCTACGGCGGCATCTACGCTGCGGGGCACGGCCAGGTCAATGAAATATTTGTAGGTCAGCATGGAAACCCCCGCCAGCAGCGCGGGCGTAAAGAGCGGCTCCTCACGTTGTACCGCCGAAATCACCACGTCGACCCGCTGAATCTCGGTGGCCAGGTGGTCGAAATCGGCCGAGCGGACGTTGAGTTCGGTGGCCAGATCGTCGGCTTTGGCGCGGGTGCGGTTGCAGAGCGTGATGTTGGTCAGGCCCCGGTTGGCCAGGTTGCGGCATACGTCGGCTCCAATTTCGCCCAGGCCTACCACCAGCACCGAGGGGTTGCTGCGTTCGCCCAGCAGTTCGTCAATGAGGTCAACGGCGGCGTAAGAAACCGAAGCGGCCCCGTCGCGGAAGGCCGTCTCCTGCGCCACGCGCTTGTTGGTGAAAAAGATGGTGTGCATAAGCCGGTGCAAAAACGGCCCGGCCAAATCCAAATCTGCCGACCATTGGTAGGCGTGTTTCACCTGGTTCGGAATCTGCATATCACCAATAACCTGCGAATGCAAGCCCACGCACACTTCAAACAAGTGCCGAACGGCTTCGGTATGATCTGGAATAAGCTGAAAATGGGGCAGGTACGTTGCCGTATCGGTCAGGCCTTTTTCCAACAATAGCAACCGTGCCACGGTAGCGTTGTGGTCGTCGGGGGCGGTGTAGTAGACCTCCGTGCGGTTGCAGGTCGAGACCACAAGCAGTTCGGTCAGGCCCAGCACGTCGCGCAGGCGAAGCATCAGCCGCTTAGCCTCCTCTTCGCTAAGTGCAATTAGTTCACGAACCGCCAACGGGGCCGTTTTGTGGGATAACGTGATCGATTTAAAAAGGTCAAACATAGCCAATACGCAGAGTAAACAGCCAAATGGGGTGCAAAATTACGGCACAAACCGCTAAGCACGGAAGGGAAACAGGCAATGATTTTTATTTAGAATTGATATAAATTAAAGACTCAATTCCGGCTAAAATCCTACTCGACCCATCTAGTAATGAAACACCTCAAGGCACGTTCGGGTTCTTTGCTTCGTTACCCTGTTGCTGCCGTCGACAAAGAGTCTTTGTTTCTTCAACTACTATGCTGAAATCGTTCGATATATACAGTCAGAACAACGTGATGAAGATTATTGTGGCGTTAAACCTGCTGCTGATCGGAACGGGGTCTATGCTGTTTACCAACCGGATCATTACCAAGCTGGAAGCGCGGGAGGAGCAATACATGCAACTGTACGCTAAAGCACTGGCCTACGCCATACAAACGGCTGATAATCAGGAGAATATAAACTTTATTGTGGCTGATATTATCCAGACCAACGCCAACAACGCCATTCCGGCTATTTACGTAGACGAGCACAACGAACCGGCGCAACACAACCTGGAACTCCCCGACGGGCTGACCGACCAAGAGAAAAATACGTACCTGAAGCAGCAGGTGCAGGAAATGCGCCAAAATCATTACCCCATCAAAGTAGACCTGAAAGACGGGAATTTTGGCTTGGTCTATTACAATAACTCGCTGTTGCTGAAACAGTTAAACTATTTTCCGTTTGCGCTCCTGGCCACGTTGGGGGCACTGGGGGTGCTGGCCTACATGTCGTTCAGTTCGTCGCGGCGGGCCGAACAAAACCGGGTTTGGGTGGGGCTGGCCAAAGAAACGGCCCACCAACTGGGTACGCCCCTCTCTTCGCTTCTGGCCTGGGTGGAGTATATGCGTTCGGACCCCGACCGGTACGAAGCCGACGTGACCGACGAGATCGAAAAAGACGTGCAACGGCTGGAAACCATCACGGCGCGGTTCTCCAGCATCGGCTCCATCCCGACGCTGAAAGAGGAGAACCTGGACGAGGTGGTGACGCAGTTTACCACGTACCTGGCCCGCCGCATTTCCACCAAAGTAAAAATGAGCGTAGAGAGCAACCTGCCCGCCACGCTCATGGTGTGCATCAACCGGTTGCTGTTCGAGTGGGTCATTGAAAACATCTGCAAAAATGCCGTAGATGCTATGGGCGGCATTGGCGAATTGCGCATCCGGCTGTTGCCCTTGCCCCACGACGAAGTGGGTATCGACATCACCGACACGGGCAAGGGCATGAGCAAAGCCAGCATGATGAAGGTCTTCTCGCCAGGCTACAGCACCAAAAAACGCGGTTGGGGGCTGGGTCTCACCCTGGCCAAACGCATTGTGGAAGAATACCACAAGGGGCGGCTGTTTGTAAAAAATTCGGAAGTGGGCAAGGGCACCACGTTCCGGGTGGTGCTGAAACGGGAGCCGGGGGTGTTGCCTACGGTGCCGGTGGTGCGCCAAAAAAAGCCCTCGCTGCTCACGCTGCGGGGGCCGAAAAAAGCAAGCTAGCAGCGAGGCTACCGGGCGTTGAGCGGCACCGAGATCGTATCTGTCTCGATGATATTGCTCACCTGCAAACCCCGATCCCGAATGCGGATCTGAAACTTGACCGGCACCATGCGGAACGGCCGTTGGTAGGGAAAAACCTGGCTGAAATCCAGATCGCCTTCAATGGGGCCGCGTTGGCCCTCGCGGGTGAGGCGGGGGAAAAACAACTTTTTGTTATCGCCCTGAGGCAGTTCGGTGAAGGTACCGTTCAGGAACTGAAACGTGCGGATTTCGTAGTTGCCCCAAGGTTCTTTGCCGAATATTAGCCGTTGGCGGGTGGTGTCGCGGGTGTCTTCGCCCAAATCGCCGGTACCATCCTGGAAACCAATGGTGACAATGACCGAATCGCGGCGGGACTGCCCCACAAGGATGCCCGGTTCGAGGGTAACTTTGGTGGGCGGGCCAACCAGCCGAATGGTTGGTACGTCGCTGTAGTTGGGTTCGTCGAGGCAAGCCAACAGGACGGTGGCCAGCCCCAGGCCCAGCAAACTCCGTTGAATTAGTTGTGTACGCATTGGGTTAACCTACTAAATTTTTAGACGCTTCCTGTGTTTTCTTCCCAAAAAGCCCGGCGGGCCGCCCTCCGGCAACGAATTCTGAGCGTGTCGACCCCCACGTTCGAGGACCTGGCTCTGGCTGTTTTTCAGTACCAGGCAGAGTATAACTCGCTCTATGCCA
Source organism: Fibrella sp. (assembly GCA_043763995.1). Taxonomy (GTDB): domain Bacteria; phylum Bacteroidota; class Bacteroidia; order Cytophagales; family Spirosomataceae; genus Fibrella. The sequence goes on along the minus strand of JAYUKZ010000016.1, from coordinate 58,394 downwards.
GCTACTTAAACCACCTTCGGCGAAACCCGGCCCACGTTCAGAGTCTGGACGAAATACCGTTTTTACCGATCAGCTTTTTCAAGACCCGTTCGGTACGTACCTGGCAGGAACCGGGCGGATTAACGTTTGCCAGCAGCGGCACCACTGGCCCCGCCACCAGCCGCCACACCGTGCCCGACTTGCCGCTCTACGACGCGGTTTGCCAACGGCTGTTCGAGGCCACTTACGGCCCCCTAGCGGGGTTTCATATTTTGGCCCTGCTGCCGTCGTATCTGGAACGAAATAACTCGTCGCTGGTATATATGGTTCAGCGGTTTATGGCCCTGAGCGGCTCGGCAGCGTCGGGTTTTTTCCTGAATAATCACGCCGCCCTCACCGCCCGCCTCCGCGAGTTGGCCGGGCCATTGGGCGGCGGGCGGCGGGTGTTGCTGATGGGCGTTACGTTCGGCTTGCTCGATTGGGTAGAACAAAGCCCCGCCACGCTAGACTGGCTCGGTGAGTGCCCCGGCCTGGTGGTAATGGAAACCGGCGGCATGAAAGGGCGGCGACGCGAGTGGCTCCGCGAAGAAGTTCACGCCGAACTCACGGTCCGGCTGGGGGTTGGGGCCATTCATTCCGAGTATGGCATGACCGAACTGCTCTCGCAGGCGTATTCGGTGGGGGAAGGGGTGTTTCGGCCCGGAGCCACCCTTCAGGTACGTCTTCGCGACCTCAACGACCCGTTTCAGACCTACGCGCCCGGGCATACTGCGGCCCGCCAAACGGGAGGCGTGAACGTCATTGACCTGGCCAACCTGGATTCGTGCGCCTTTGTGGAAACTCAGGATTTGGGGCAGTATGTGGGTACCGAGGGTGCTTTCAGGGTCATAGGCCGGTTCGACAATGCCGATATCCGGGGTTGTAATTTGCTGGTGAGCCTGTAAACGGGAACCTTGCCCGCCGGAGCTGGAGCACCGGTGCCGGAAAGATTTTTCGGTTTTCGAGGGTAGGTACGTATCCATCGGGCGGGGGGTTCGTCCCAAAAGAAACGTCGGCAAAAATCATATTTACCGGCAGTATGTTGTTTCCTTCGGCTGAATAGCCTTATTTCGATTCATTAATCCAACGATGTGTTTAACCGGCCAGCCGGAAGGCCAGGTCGTCACACACATTTACCGACCCATACGTCTACACACATTATGGCCAAACTCATCATCATTGATGACGAAAAGAGCATCCGGGCAGCCCTGCGCGATATTTTAGAATACGAGGGCTACGAGGTCGATGAGGCCAAAGACGGCGAAGAGGGCCTGGACATGGTGCTCAAATCGAGGTATGACGTAGCTCTTTGCGACATTAAGATGCCCAAGATGGATGGGCTGGAAATGCTCCTGAAGGCCAACGATGCCGAACGGGGTACCCAGTTTATTATGATCTCTGCGTTTGGCAACGTGGAAAATGCCGTAGAGGCTACCAAGCGCGGCGCGTTCGATTTCATCACCAAACCACCCGATTTGAACCGGCTGCTGGTGACGGTGCGCAACGCCATCGAGAAATCGAAACTGGTGGCCGAGACCAAAACGCTCAAGAAACGGATCTATAAAATCAACGAGATTGTGGGCGAATCGGCCCCGATCAAGAAGGTGAAAGAGACTATCAACCGCGTGGCCGCTACCGAAGCGCGGGTGCTGGTGACCGGCCCCAACGGGTCGGGTAAGGAGATGGTGGCCAAAGGGATTCATGAGAAGGGCAACCGCGCCGGGATGTCGCTGGTGGAGGTCAATTGCGCCGCCATTCCTGGCGAACTGATTGAGAGTGAGCTGTTTGGCCACGAACGGGGTGCCTTCACCGGTGCCGCCGCCAAACGGATCGGCAAGTTCGAGCAAGCCGACGGGGGTACGTTGTTTCTGGACGAAATTGGCGACATGAGCCTCTCGGCGCAGGCTAAAGTGTTGCGGGCATTGCAGGAAAGCAAGATTACCCGCGTGGGTGGCGATAAGGAAATTAAGGTCAACGTGCGGGTCATTGCGGCCACTAACAAAGATCTCCGCAAAGAGATCATCGACGGCAATTTCCGCGAAGATTTGTTCCACCGCCTGAGCGTCATTGTCATACACGTACCGGCACTGGCCGAGCGCAAAGAAGACATTCCCCTTCTGGCCGACAAGTTTTTGCAGGACATCAGCGGGGAATACAACGCGCCGGTTAAACTCATCGACCCCGATGCCATGGTGCAGCTTCAGGCCATGCCCTGGTCGGGAAATGTGCGTGAATTGCGCAACGTAATTGAACGCCTCGTGATTATGTGCGGTGATGTAATTACGCTGGAAGACGTGAACCTGTACGCTTAGCCCGTTGCCCTACCAAATGAAAGCCGTTCTCTGCCGTCAGTTCGGCCCGCCCGAAAGCCTTGTTGTGGAAGAGGTTGCCTGGCCGGTGGCCACGCCGGGCACCGTTGTGATTGCTGTGAAAGCCTGCGGCGTGAATTTCCCCGACACGCTTATCATCGAAGGGAAATATCAGTTCAAACCTGATTTTTCGTTCTCGCCCGGTGGCGAAGTGGCCGGGGTGGTGCGCGAAGTGGGCGCGGGCGTTATGCACCTCCGCCCCGGCGACAGCGTGTTTGCCCTCACGGGCTGGGGCGGTTTTGCCGAGGGCGTATTGGCCGAAGCCGCCAAGACCTTCCTGATGCCCGCTGGCATGGATTACCCCACGGCGGCTTCGCTGATGTATACTTACGGCACTTCCTACCACGCCTTGAAACAACGCGCTCAGGTACGTGCCGGTGAGACGCTCTTAGTGCTGGGTGCCGCCGGGGGCGTGGGGCTGGCCGCCGTGTCGTTGGGTAAGCTGTTGGGCGCACGGGTCATCGCCGCTGCCAGCACCGAGGAAAAACTGGCCCTCTGCCGCCAGTACGGTGCCGATGAAACCATCAACTACACCACCCGCCCCCTGCGCGAAAGCCTGGCCAAACTAATGGGCAAAAAAGGCGTAGATGTGGTCTACGACCCCGTGGGCGGCAATTTGGCCGAATCCGCGTTGCGGTCGATGGCCTGGGGTGGGCGGTATCTGGTGGTGGGTTTTGCCGCTGGACCCATTCCGGCGTTGCCCTTCAACCTGCCCCTGCTGAAAGGGTGCAGTATTGTGGGTGTTTTCTGGGGAGCTTTCGCCGAACGGCAACCGCAGGATAACCAGCAAAACATCCGCGAATTGCTCCAGTTCTGGCAACAGGGGCAGCTTATACCGCACATTCACGGCACCTACCCACTGGAACAAGCCGCCGAGGCCCTCAACGAAATGCTGGGTCGGCGGGTGATGGGCAAGGTTTTGGTAGTTACTCAAGGCAACTGACAAGCTTAAAGCGGTTTAAGGTTATTTTTTGCCAAAATTTTTGCTATTTCACCCTCATGAGAGCTGAACAACGCCTGGATCAAATTGAACCCATTATTGCTGAAGTACTTCAGAAAGTTGATCGGCTGATTGATAATCAGGGAATTATTATAAATGAAGTATCGAAAATTCAAGGTATTGAGATCAAAGTTGCCAGGATTGAGACCAAAGTTGCCGGGATTGAGACCAAAGTCACAAGAATAGAGACGAAGACTTCCGGGATGGAGACGAAGATTTCCGGGATGGAGACGAAGATTTCCGGGATAGAGATAAAGATTTCCGGGATAGAAGCGGAGGTTACCAAGATTGCCGGCATTGAGACCAAAGTTGCCGGCATTGAGACCAGAGTCACCGGGATTGAGACCAGAGTTACCGGGATTGAGACCAAAGTTGCTGCCATTGATGCGAATACGCAAAGAACTGCAAGAGCGGTTGTTGACCTCAGCCTGGACCTCCACGAGTTCAAACAAGAAGTCCGTACTGGCTTCAAAGAAGTAGAGCGGTTGAACGCAAATCAGGAGGAAATGAAAGTGAGTCAGGAGCGGATGGAGACTACCCAACAAGAAATCCTGAAGTTACTTCGCGAGCGTCCTTAACGCCTCCTGCCTACTGTTCCAGCAGATATGCTTTGATGAACCCGTCGATATCGCCGTCGAGCACGGCTTCGGTGTTGGAGGTCTGGTAGCCGGTGCGGTGGTCTTTTACGCGCCGGTCGTCCAGCACGTAGGATCGGATTTGTGACCCCCACTCAATTTTTTGCTTGCTGGCTTCGATTTCCGCGCGGGCGGCGTTGCGTTTCTCCACCTCAATCTGGTACAGTTTCGATTTCAGGAGCCGGATCGCTACCTCCTTGTTCATCAATTGGCTGCGCTCCTGTTGGCACTCAATAATCAGGCCCGACGGTTTATGTTTCAGCCGCACGGCGGTTTCCACTTTGTTTACGTTCTGCCCCCCGGCCCCACCCGACCGGAACGTATCCCAGGTAATATCGGCCGGGTTTACCTCAATTTCAATCGTGTCATCCACGAGCGGATAGGCATAGACCGACGCAAAGGACGTATGCCGCCGGGCGTTGGAATCGAAGGGCGAGATACGTACCAGGCGGTGTACGCCGTTCTCCGACTTCAGATAGCCATAGGCCAGCGGCCCGTCAATTTCAATCGTGGCTGACTTGATGCCCGCTGTGTCACCGTCCTGATAGTCAACCTGTTTTACGCCGTACCCGTGTTTTTCGGCCCACCGCATATACATCCGGTAGAGCATATCGGCCCAGTCCTGACTCTCGGTACCGCCCGCGCCGGAGTTGATTTCCAGCACCGCCGAGAGCTGGTCTTCTTCGTTGCTGAGCATCTTTTTTAACTCCAGTTCGTCCAGCGTGGTCTGGAGTTTTCGGCCTTCGGCATCCACTTCTTCCTCCGTTACCTCGCCGCCTTCGTAGAACTCATACAGCGTTTCAAGGTCGCCGAATTCGCCGGTGAGTTTTTCGTAGCCGCTTATCCAGCCTTTCAGACCCCGAACCTGTTTCATCACGCCCTCCGCGCGGGGGGCATCGGTCCAAAATTCGGGCTGAAACGTTTGCTGTTCCAGTTCGGCCAGTTGTTGTTTTTTATTGTCATAATCAAGGTAGCCCCGTAGTGCGTCCACCCGTCCCCGCAGGGATTGTAATTGTTCAGTAGTCATGTACCTGCAAAAATACAACAAAACCCGCCGTGCCTCCGGTTTGGCCCCGCCTCAACTTTCTACCCTACCTTTACGTTCTAAAAACACAGGCATAAAGCCTTTTCAGGTACGTTGCTACCCTCATGCGGGGCAATTGAAAACGGCTAACCAAAACAGACCAACTCAGAAAAAGAATGGCTTCACCCTATGATTTGATTGTGCTGGGCAGCGGACCTGGTGGCTACGTGGCCGCCATCCGGGCCTCGCAGTTGGGCTTGAAAACCGCCGTAGTAGAACGCGAAAGCCTGGGCGGAATTTGCCTCAACTGGGGCTGCATTCCCACTAAAGCCCTGCTGAAAAGTGCGCAGGTGTTCGAGTACATCAAACACGCCAAAGACTACGGCCTGGCCGTGGGCGATGCGTCGGCAGATTTTGGAGCTGTGATAAAACGCAGCCGGGGCGTGGCCGATAGCATGAGCAAAGGCGTGGCGTTTTTGATGAAAAAAAACAAGATCGACATCCTGACCGGTACCGGTAAAGTGCAGGCCGGGCAACAGGTAGCCGTGACTGATATTGACGGAAAAACCACGAGTTATTCGGCCAAAAACATCATTATTGCCACCGGCGGGCGGGCGCGGCAACTCCCTGCCCTGCCCCTCGACGGCGAAAAAGTGATTGAATACCGCCGGGCCATGACCCTCGAAAAACGCCCCGAATCGATGTTGATTGTGGGGTCGGGGGCCATTGGGGTCGAATTTGCCTATGTTTACAACAGTATGGGTACGAAGGTGACCATTGTGGAATTTTTGCCCAATATTGTGCCGGTCGAAGACGAAGATATCTCGAAAGAACTCCTTCGACAGTACAAGAAAATGGGCGTTGATGTGTTACTCAGCACCGAAGTGACGGGCGTGGACACCACCGGAGCCGGGTGCCGCGTGACGATGAAAACCCCTACCGGCGAAAAAACCATTGCCGCCGACGTGGTGCTGGTGGCGGCGGGTGTGGTGGCCAACATCGAAAACATTGGCCTGGAAGACGTGGGTATCACCACCGAGCGCGGCAAGATTGTGACCGACGATTTTTACCAGACCAACGTACCTGGCTACTACGCTATTGGCGACGTGACCAAAGGGCAAAGCCTGGCCCACGTGGCTTCGGCAGAGGCTATCATCTGCGTGGAAAAATTGGCCGGACTGCCTCACGTGGAGCCGCTGAACTACAATAACATTCCCGGTTGCACCTACTGTACGCCCGAAATTGCGTCGGTAGGATACACCGAGAAAGCAGCTCGCGAGGCGGGGTATGAGTTGAAAGTTGGCAAGTTCCCGTTTTCGGCATCGGGCAAAGCCAAAGCCGCAGGTACGCCTGAGGGGTTTGTGAAGGTGATTTTCGATGCCAAATACGGCGAATTTCTGGGGGCGCACCTGATTGGCAACAACGTCACCGAGATGATTGCCGAAGTAGTGGCTGCCCGCCGCCTGGAAACCACGGGGCACGAAATCTTGAAGGCCGTACACCCGCACCCCACCATGTCGGAGGCCATCAAGGATGCCACAGAAGCGGCCTACGGTGAAGCTATTCATTTGTAGCAGACCAGATTTTTCCTGAAAAACGGCTTCGGTTATGTTCTGAAGCCGTTTTTTTTGGTTAAAATCCACTTCGGCATACGTACCTGATGCGGTTATAAATGGGTTGGCACAAGGTTTGTCTGTATCTTGTCCGGGTGGTTCAGTTGCCCCCTAAACCCGGCCCTGTTTGGTGGCCCTACCCCATGATGAACGTCCGTTTTCTGAGTCTGTTTCTGTTGCTGTCTGGCCTTTTGAGCCGGAGTTGGGCGCAGGAAATTCCCACGCCCATTGTCTACGACGGCTACCGGGCGGGTTTCGATATTGGTTCGCAGGGGGTCAAAATATCGGTCATCGGGTTCTACCACCGTGAGGGTAAGCTGAAGTATAAACTGGTCTATGACCGGCAGGAAACCGTGGGCCTGGTGAAGGGCATGGAACTAAACAACGGCAAACTTCGTCCCGCCGACATTCAGGATGCCGTGGCCACCATGCAGGAAATGCTACGAGATGCCAGCGAAACCTACGCCCTCAACCCCCGTGATTTTATCGCCTACACCTCGTCGGGTGTGAACATGGCCGCCAACGTGGCCGACATCAACACCCAAACCCAGAAACAGCTTGGCCTCACTACCGTGGTCGATATGCCTACCAAAGTGGAGGCCACCTATAGCGTGCGGGCGGGGTTGGCGCGGGAAGATTTCGACAAAGCGATCTTGGTTGATGTGGGCGGCGGCAACCTCAAGGGCGGCATTTTGCAACCCTACCAAAGCGCGGCGGGCACCACCCGCTACACCTTCAAAGCCTACACCATCGAGTTTGGTGCCCGCCGGTTGTCCGAGCGCGTTCTGCTCCGAAACCCCGCCCCCGACACGTACCCGGCGCAATTACAGGCCCAGGTTACAGACTCCATTGCCCCCCTCATTCGGATGTCGTTGAATGATAATCCCGGCATCCGTATGGCCAACCGGTCGGTTATTTACCTCACCGGCGGGGCAGCGTACCAGTTCATTACCTGGCGGTTTCCCGAAAAAGTTCAGGACGAAATTGTGGAGTTTACGCTTGATGATTTCGGGCAATTCATCGAAATGCTCCACACCCCCACCGGCTGGGTAGACTGGCAAAGCCGCCCCATAACGCCCACCCCGCCCGACAACGTCCGCCTCCGCGAGTTGATGGAACGCGACCATCTGAAAGCCACTACCAGGGTCTACAACCGCGAGGGCTGTTTGGCAGGTACGTTGCTGGCGCAGCAGGTGTTTCGGGAAATTGGTAACCTGAACACTAAAACGTTCTATTTCACCCGCGATGCCTACTGGATCAACGCGCTGGTGTTCGATACGTATAAGGATGAATTCAAGAAATAACGCCCTGGTTTACACGTCGATGCCGATGGCCCGCATGAGTTGGGTGGCGTTGAAACTTTGGCAAATGCCCGGCCTGAGCCGGTAGTCGAACGTAACCAGCCCGGCTTCGAGATCGGAGCGGAAGTGGTAGTTTTTGACGAAATTGACCGAATCGCCCAGTTGGCCCAGTTCCAGGTCGTGGGTCGAGACAAAGCCGGTGGCGGTGGTGCGGTGCAGTTGCCGGATGAGGGCCTCGGCCCCCTTGTGCCGGTCGGCGGAGTTGGTGCCTTTCAGAATTTCGTCCAGAAAATACAGCACAGGCAGGGCCGCTGGCAAACCGGGCACCGGGGGCAACGTACCTGACGATAGCTCCAGCAGGGTGCGGAGGCGTTTCAGTTCGGCATAGAACGACGATGTGTTTTCTTCCAGCGAATCCTGCGTCCGCATACTGGTGTAGACCTGCACCGGCGAGCAACTAAACTGCCGGGCCGCCACCACGGCCCCGGCCTGGGCCAGCACTACGTTCAGCCCCACGGTGCGCAAAAACGTGCTCTTGCCCGACATATTGGAGCCGGTAATCAGAATAGTCTGGCCAGAATCGTTGGTTGTCAGAGAGTTAGCTACAGCTTTCTCGTCGGCGAGTAGCGGGTGGGTTATATCGTGCGCGTCGAGCACCACGGCGGTTTCTTCGAGCAGGTCGGGTTGGGCGTAGGTGGGGTGGGCGTAGGCAAAACCGGCCAGGCTATTGAGGCTCTCGGTTTCGGCCAGGGCCGCAAACCAACCAGCCAGCGCGGGGCCATGATGGCTGCGCCACCGGTTGAGGGCCAGCAGGTAATGGGCATCCCAGAGGGTGGGCAGGCCCACCAGCAGGTAGAAATAGGGGTTGCGCCGAAAATTAAAGTTCTCGGCCAGCTTCGCCAGTTGGCGCACCGCTTCGGAGGCCATAACCGACCCAGTTGTGAGTTGTTTCCGCAGATCGGTCAGCAAAATGGCTTCGCCGGGCATCTGCTCGGTCAGCCGGAAGAGGTCGGCAAAGTTCGCCAGCGAGCGGGCAATCTCGTAGGTTTGTTCGCTGACTTGCTTGGTCACGGCCATTAACTGCCTCAACACCAGGCCATGTACGGCCAATGCCGCTACCACGGCCAGGCCAGGTACGTTGCCGGTGAACCACGCCGCCCCTATTCCCAGCGTAAGCAGTGGCAACACCCACCGCACCGGGCCAAGCCAGGCGGGCAGGGGCGTGGTGCCGGTGGCCCAATCCCGCAACCCCGCCGTCGACTGCGTGATTTGCTCGTTGAGCATGGCCGTGGCTTCCAGGTCCTGTCGCCAGTTGAGGTGGGGTTTCAGGGCCTGCGCGGCCTGTTGGCGCAAAAAAACCACGTGCGGCGGGGCGGGTTGCAGTAGGTATTGCGCCAGGCGGGCGGCACCGTCGCGGGTGTGGGTGCGGTTGAGAAGGCGGTAGAGCGAATGCCGTCCGAACACATCCAAATCCTGGGCGTAGGGGTGGTTGGGCGGCGCAAACGACGTACCTGTTTCGGACCGGGTAAACTGCCGTGCCAGGCGTTGGGTTTCGTCGTGGTTGAGGGTGGCCCGGTGGCGGTTCAGGTCGCGCTGCCGCCCCACGGCCCGGTGCCGGGCCATAAGCTGCACAAAGCCAGTCAGGCCAACTAGTGCCGCCGCCATTGCCCAGCCAAACAGGGCTAATTTAATCAACAGCCAAACGGCAAGTATTGAGGCGAAAAAAGCGATCAACCGCCAGATAGCCAACTGGTTATGACGCTGTTGCTGGGCCTCGGCCTGTTGAGTAAAGTCGCAGTGGCGATCAGAAAAAACGATCATTCGGTAGTGGAAAAAAGGCTACACACACTCCGGGCAAACACCCTGAATGAGCAGGTTTGTCTCCTGCCGACTGTAGCCCGCCGGTAAGCTAATGGCCGGAATCTGCACCTCGTCCAGGCAGGTGGTTTGGCCGCACTGTTGGCACTTGAAATGCACATGGTCGTGGTGGTGGTCGTCTTTGCCGCAGGTGGTTCGGCAAAGCGCGTAGCGGGGGTCGCCGGTGTCGTCGAGCACTTTATGAACGATGCCCTTGTCCAGAAACGTGCGCAGGGTGCGGTAAATCGTGACGCGGTCGTGGTTGGGGCCAAGTTTGGCTTCAATGTCGCCGTGGGCCAGGGCGTGGTCGGTTTGCAAAAAAAGGTCCAGCAGTTCCAGCCGGTTGCCGGTGTGCCGCAGGTCGTGGTGGCTGAGGGTTTGGGCCGGGGTCATGGGGTGGTCTCAACGGTTTCAAACTGCAATTTAACCAGATTGGCATACAGGCCCTCCTCGCGGGTGGCCAGTTCGTCGTGGGTGCCCTGCTCGGCAATCAGGCCGTCGCGCAGCACATAAATCTGGTCTACTTTTCGGATTGTGGCCAGGCGGTGGGCAATAATGAGCGTGGTGCGGTTCTGCATCAGTTCGTCCAACGCCTCCTGCACCAGCCGTTCCGACTCGGCATCGAGCGACGAGGTGGCTTCGTCCAGAATCAGAATGGCGGGGTCTTTCAGGATAGCCCGCGCAATGGCGATGCGTTGCCGTTGCCCACCCGACAGTTTCACGCCCCGTTCGCCCACCAGCGTTTGCAGCCCTTCGGGGAAGGAATTAATGAAGCCCAGCGCATTGGCGCGGCGGGCGGCTTCGGTAATGTCGGGCAGCGTGGCATCGGGGCGGCCATACCGGATGTTTTCTTCGATGGTACCGCCAAAAAGCATCACTTCTTGCGGCACAATGGCAATTTGCCGCCGCAGGGTAGTCACATCGAAGGTGTTGATGGCCCGCCCGTCGATGGTGATTTGGCCGCTACCCAGCGGGTAGTAGCGCATCAGCAGTTGCGCAATGGTCGATTTGCCGGCCCCGCTTTGGCCCACGAGCGCAATTTTTTGGCCCGTTGCCACCCGCAGGTCAATGCCTTTCAGCACGTCGATATCGGGCCGGGAGGGGTAGTTGAACCGCACGTCCGTAAAGACTACCTCGCCGCTGATGGGCGCGGGCAACGTACCTGTGGGCGGGTTCATGTCTACTTCGGGCGTTTCGTTGAGCAAATCCATGATCCGTTCCGAAGCCCCGATGGTGCGCTGCAACTGGGCATAAATATCGCCCATACCCGCCACCGACCCGCCGATGAACGCCATCAGGAACAGGAACGTGATGAGGTCGGCCAGGGCCATTTCGTGGCTGATAACCAGGTTGCCGCCAAACCAGAGCACCCCCACAATGCTGCCAAACAACGCCGTGATGACAAACGACACAAACGCCCCACGGTATTTGGCCGCCCGGAGCGTGATGCTCACCACCCGGCTCATGGCCGCGCCGTAGCGGTTGGCTTCGTAGCGTTCGTTGGTAAACGCCTTCACCACGTTCACGGCTTGCAAGGTTTCTTCCACAATCACGCTGGCGTTGGCCAGTTCGTCCTGTGCCTGTTTCGACAACCGCCGAATGAACCGCCCAAAAAATAGTGCGGCCACAATCAGCAACGGAAACGTAGCCAGCATAAACAGCGTCAGTTTCCAGGACAGGTACAGAATTGTCACCGTGCCGAAGAGCAGCGTGGCCACCTGCCGGAAAAATTCGGCCAACGTCAGCGAGAGCACGTCCTGCAACTGCGACACGTCGGAGGAGAGACGGCTGGTGAGTTCGCCCACGCGCCGCTGCTCGAAAAACGGGATCGGCAGCGTAATCATCCGGTCATACACCGCCCGCCGAATATCAGCCATTGACCGCTCCGTTACCTGAGCAAAAAAGTAGATTCGGAAGAACGAAAACACCGCCTGACCCAGCAACACGGCTATAAAAAACAGGATGATCTGGTTGAGCGAAAATACAGATTTTCCGTCCAGCACGTTGGTTACTTCCCTGATAATGAGGCTGAAACTGAGCGTGGTGGCCGTGGACAACAACAAAAAAACGAACCCCACGGCATACTGCGCCCGGTAGGGCCGGACAAACGAAAACAGCTTAGTTGCGCGTCTCAGCCCTTCGCCGCTGATCTTTTTCAGATCAAGCGCGGGGGGGTCTTCCCCAAAAGTTTTACTTCGTTTTGCCATATATTAGTTAGAACTGAATTCGGTCTGAACGTTTTCTCGGCGTAGCCCCCCGCCCTAAAGGGAGTCTTGCTTGCGCAAGCGTAGCCTCGACGAAGGCGCATTGATGCGCAAGCAAGGCTCCCTTTAGGGCGGGGGGCTACGCCGAGAAAACTCTGGTCAGACTACTCACAACGTCTCTTTCTGCGCTCTGAAACCCGACTGCTGGAACAGAGATCGGGCATCGGTTTGGCGCATCAGTTCGGGGATGGATAGTTTTTTTTGGTCGAAATAACGGCTTACAATCTGCCAGCCCAGCCAGTCGCCGATGCGGCCGGGGCAACGGTTGCCAATCTCGACGGTATAGGGCCGTTCGCCCGTGTAGCGTTTTTTGATTTCGGCATTGGTTTGGTAGAGCAACTGATTATCAACGAAATGCGCCCAAACTTGTTCCTGCGCGTTAAACGTTTCGGTCAGTTGCCGGTCCGAATAGCCAATGATAAGGCTGTCGGGCGTTTGGGGCAAGATACTCCGCGTGAAAACCATACTTTTGCCGGTATAAACCATGTCGGCCAGCAGGGTTTGGTCGGCGGGGTTTTGCTCGTTGAAACGGGTCGCGAGCATCCTGACGATGGTGGGAATCAGATACGGCTGGGCGTAGCGGCGCAACACGTACCTGGGAAATTCTTCGCCACGGGGCCGGTATGTGGCGGCAGGCCCCACAAAATAGTCCAGCCCAATCAGGATCAGGCTGTCGGAAACGAGCAGATCCGGCCCCAGAAAGCCGGTGACGAACGTGGCCACGCGGGGCGGTTTGAAGGTAGGGTAGTCGCGTTTGATGTTGTCGAAGGCTTCGGCCAACTGGCTGGTCAGGGGTTGCGCGTCGCCAAATTCGGCCTGGGTCTGGTCGTAAAGCACCCGCAGTTCGGGGTTCTGGAGGCGGCGGGTCAAGTCGTTGACCAGGGTTGTATCGGCGGCGGGGTTATTCGCGTTAAAGTACAATTGTGCCACACCGGTATGGGCCGTCAAAAAAGCTACTACATCGGTACGCGAGTGGCAGGCAAACAACGCCTGATCGAGCCGTTGGGTAGAAACAGGGGCGGGTTTGGTGCAAGAATTGAGTACGACGCTTAAAACTATATTCAGACCGATTACTATTGGTAACATAACGCGGCACGAATAAACCCTAACTCCCATAAAAATGGCCTTTTAGCTATCTTTGAAACGTACTAAATTATGAAAAAAGTTGCAGTTTTTTCCCTGCTGCTGGGAGCCTCTCTACTGCTGTTTACGGGCGGCGCGGGCTGGGCGCAAAGCCGACGGCCAGGTACGTCGCCAGCCAAAAAATCGCCCCTGGCTACCATCCGGGCCTACCAACGCGACCGTGACGAACGCCTGGCCCTGGGCAACACGCGGCCCTTGCGAGTGCTGGAAATGAGTTTCCGGGTGGCACCGGGTTTCTCGTTCAACTCTGCCGAAGGTACCGGAGCCTACAGCCAATTTCAGCCCAACGGCCTGGGTGTGCGCCTGAGTCTCGGCCCCTCGCTCGATTATTTTTTCTACAAAGACCGTTACGCTTTCAGCACCGGGCTTTGGTACACCGTGAACCGGTCATCATTTTTGGTGCCGGGTTCGTTTGGGCAAGACCGGTTTCGCCCTGGTTTGCCGCCGGTCGAATCGGTTTACAACCTGCAATACCTGCAAATTCCGCTCACGGTGAAACTGTATGCCAACGAGTTGGGGCCATCCCTGCGCGGGTACATTCAGTGTGGTGGGCTACTGAGCATTAAACTGGCCGAAAAAGCTCTCGACCAGCCCACCAACCCACTGTACCGGCAAGCCACGGCGGCAGGTACGTATGAGCGGCAGTATGGTTTCATGGACGTAGGCGTGTTGCTGGGCGCGGGCGTTCAATACAAAATCAACGACGTAAACGCGCTGAACCTGGGCCTCAGCTACCAACGCGGCCTGGTCAACGTGGTGCGGGAAAACGCCCTCGTTTCGCGCAGTGGCACGGTGGCGTTGGAGTTGGGCTTTAAATTCTAGACCCCGGCGGCAGGTTCCGTACCTTTGCGGTATGGAAATCACTTCATTTGAGGACTTTGCCCTCAACCGGCAGTTGCTCACCGCCGTGGCCGAGGCGGGCTATACCGAGCCAACGCCCATCCAGAAGAAAGCCATTCCGGTGGTGCTGGGCAACCACGACGTGCTGGGCATTGCCCAAACCGGCACCGGCAAAACCGCCGCCTACGTGTTGCCCCTGCTCATGCGCATAAAATATGCGCAGGGCACCACCCCCCGCGCCCTCATTTTGGCCCCCACCCGCGAGTTGGCCATGCAGATAGACGAGGCCATCGGGCAGTTGGCCAAGCACACCGACATCCGGCACGTGGCCATCTACGGCGGGCTGGGACCCAAAAAACAAATTGAGGCCCTGCAAGCCGGGGTCGATATTATCGTGGCCACGCCGGGCCGGTTCAACGACCTCTACCGGGCGGGCGAAATTGTGACCAAAGACCTGAAAACGATGGTCATGGACGAAGCCGACAAAATGATGGACATGGGCTTCATGCCCCAAATTCGCGCCATTCTGGAGGTTATTCCGCGCAAACGGCAAAACCTGCTCTTCTCGGCCACCTTCCCCGACCGCGTGGAGCGGCTCTCGTCTGAATTTCTGGAGGCCCCCATCCGGCTGGAAGTCACGCCCCAAAACATGACCGCCCAAATGGTGGCGCAGGTGCTGTATGAAGTGCCTAATTTTAAGACGAAGATCAACCTCCTCAACCACCTCATCGTCCAGGAATCGTTTCAGCGCGTGATTGTGTTTGCCCGCACCAAAACCAACGCCGATAATATTCATAAGTTTTTGGCCCGAAAAGTGTTTGAAGCCGGGGAGGTGCGGGTCATTCACGCCAACAAAGGCCAGAACACGCGCATCAACTCGATGGAAGCCTTCAAGGAAGGCAACGTGCGGGTGCTGGTGGCCACCGACGTGGCGGCGCGGGGCATCGACGTGGCCGAGGTGTCGCACGTAATTAATTTCGACGTACCCATCATTTACGAAGACTACGTACACCGGATTGGGCGCACGGGCCGGGCCAACCATACCGGCGTGGCCATCACGTTTGTGACGTTGCCAGAACTGTATCACGTCGAAAAAATTGAGGCTATCATCCGCATGAAAGTGCCCCGCCAGCCAATACCGGAAGGGGTGTTTCAACCCGAAACGCCCTTTGAGGAACAGCAGGAAATGCTGCGCGAAGTGGATGAGCAACGCCGCAAAGAAGACCCCACGTTTAAAGGGGCTTTCCACGAAAAAAAAGAACACCCTGGCCGCGACCGTGCCCTGCAACGTACCAGCAAAGCCAAATCGCCGTCTACGGGGCGGCCCGTTGGCGCGGCGAAAAAAACGGCTTCCGGCACCAAACCTGCCGCCCGGTCAGGTGCTTCGCGGGGGTCTGCGCCACGCGGGGCGGGTACGCGGGGGGCTGCTAACCGGGGCGTAGGCAAACCGGGCCGGGGGGGGCGGCGATAGTGTTACCCGGCATGTACTAAGCCAGTGCGTCCTTACGTTTTGGAATAGCTATGAAGGTAATTGGTCAGTTAGTGAAATCAACTACGCAATTCAGCGTATCAGCGGTGGAGTGGCGGTGGGAAACGGCCACGCTATTGTTATTGCTACCTTTTTGTGCCGTGGGGCAAGCCCAAACCCCCGTTATGGTGAAGGTGGTGCAAACGCCGGTGGCCAAAATGAGTCTCTCCCAAACCGCAAATATTACCCAAACCAATGCCGCCGCCGAGGATAGCAACGTACTTGCGGCCTTGCCCGCCCGCGTAGTTGACCCACGCATTATTCCGCTGTTTGGCGAACGGTCGAAATCGCCCCGGCAAATCGAAGAGGAGATCACGTTTTTGAACGACTGCGACCAGAATTTCACCTCCCGCCAGGAGGCAAGCCGTTTTTTTACGGCGCGGGGTTGGGAGTATATTTCCGAAGCCCGGCTCGACACCGCCGCCTACCGGTTCAACCTGGCGTTTCTGGCCGATGCCACCAACCCCGATGCCTACTGGGGGCTGGGCGTGGTGAGCTACCAGCGTAACCAACTCACCGAGGCCGTGCGGCTGTTGAAACGCGGCGTGGCCCTGGCCGATACCAACGCCGTGATGCTGACCGACTTAGCCACCGTGGAACTGGAACAATACCAGGCCCTGACTGACACCACCAGCCTCACCGAAGCCCGCGAGCACCTGCACCGGGCGGTGTTTTTGAACCCTGCCAACGCCCCCGCCTACGCCAAACTATCCATTGCCAGCTACCTCCAGGCCGACTACCGTACCGCCTGGACGTACCTGCACAAAGCTTACCGAATTGACCTCTCGATTATTGACTTGACCTACGTGCAGGAGCTTTTGGCCAAAGAGCCAGACCCCGTTGGCCTCTTCAAGTAATGTAGAGACCGGTACGCCGGTGCGGCAACACTTGCGTCTGGCCGAGGCTGGGCTGTGGTTGCGTCTGGCCGAGGCTTCGTCTTGGCCGCGCCCAATTTTTAAAGACAGACTACGGCCCAGCCTCGGCCAGACGCAAGTATTGCGTCTCTACGTATGTTGCTTCGCGAAAAATTTACAGGCATCCGTCAGGGCGCATTCCGGGCATTTGGGCGACCGGGCCACGCATACGTACCGCCCGTGCAGAATGAGCCAATGGTGGGCTTTGGGTACGTATTGTTTCGGAATATGAGCCATCAGTGCCCGCTCAACGGCTAGCGGCGTAGTGGCCGTGAGGGGAGCCAACCCCAGCCGGTGCGACACCCGGAACACGTGGGTATCAACGGCCATTGTCGGCTGGTTGAAAATAATAGACAAAATCACGTTAGCCGTTTTGCGCCCCACGCCCGGAAGTCGTTGCAATTCGTCCACCGTGCCCGGTACGTTCCCGCCGAACTCGCTCATCAGCAGCCGGGCCATGCCCACCAGGTGTTTGGCCTTGTTGTTGGGGTACGACACCGACCGGATGTAGCCGAAAACCTCGTCTGCCGAAGCCGCTGCTAACGATTCGGCTTCGGGGAAACGGGCAAACAGTGCGGGCGTAACCTGATTGATGCGCTTGTCGGTGCATTGGGCCGACAGAATCACAGCCACCAATAGTTCAAACGAATTACTGAACGCCAGCTCCGTGACGGGTTCGGGAAAATGGGTCGTGAAATAGTCGATAAACCGGCGGTAACGCTCTTTTTTCAGCATAAACAGGTAAAAAATTACTGTTTCAACGAGCCGTAGATGGTTTCCTGAATGCGGCGGCGCAGGCGCGTGGTGTTGATGGCGTTATTGCCACCGGTGGGGTAGAGGCGGTTCGACAGAAAAATGAAGATCAGCTCCTGCTCCGGGTCTACCCACACCATGTTGCCCGTGAACCCCGTGTGCCCGAACGATTGCGGCGGGGCCAGCGGGCTGAGGTAACTGCTGCTGTTGCTGTCGGGGTTGGGTTTGTCCCAGCCCAGGGCGCGGTGGCTGCGGATACTGATGGTCTGGGTAAAAAACGGCACCGTCATGGGTTGCAAAATACGCTGCCCGCCGTAGACCCCGCGTTGCAGGTTCATTTGCAATAATTTGGCAATGTCGTGGGCGTTGCCAAACAAGCCCGCATGGCCCGACACCCCGCCCTGCACCGCCGCCATTTGGTCGTGAACGGTGCCCACCAGCAACTGATTTCGGTAGTAGGTGTCCTGCTCGGTGGGGGCGCAACGGGGGTTGGTCAGTTTTTGCAACGGCGTAAATGTCAGCATTTTGAGACCCAACGGCTGGTAGATGTTGTACTCCAAAAACCTATCCAGGGGTTGCTTGCCGATGCGTTCGATCAGCTTTTGCAGAATCAGAAAACTCAGGTCGCTGTACACGAACGAGGGCTTCCCGTCGGCATCCAACTTCCGCGACAGCGGCGATTGCACGGCCCACTTCCAGACCGAGTCTTTCAGGGCGGGTTTGGCCCAGAGTTGGGGGGCAATCTGAAGGGTGTGTTCGGCATCCTGCTTGCCGTAATAGGCCGGGTTAAGCCCCCCCGTGGGTAGGCGGGTACGGTCCCAGAGGGTGGGGTAAAACGAGATTAGCCCGGCTTGGTGCCAAAGCATTTCCTGCACTAACATGTTCTGTTTGTTGGTGCCCCGCAGTTCGGGTAAATAGACCGATGCCTTCTGGGTAAGGTCAATTTCTTTGCGGTCGTAGAGCAGCATCACGGCCTGCAACGTACCCAGCACTTTAGTTAGCGAAGCCAGATCATACAGGGTATTGTCGGTCACTTTTTCGGCCCCGCTGCTGTAGGTCAGTGCACCGAAATTTTTGTCGTACACGATCTTGCCCTTCCGGGCCACCAGCACCTGACACCCCGGCACCACCCGGTCATGCACGGCCATTTCCACCATCTTGTCAATTTTGGCCAGTTCGGCGGGTTTCATGCCTACGCTTTCGGGGGGGGCAGTTTGTAATCTGCCCGATGGGTCGGCCACCAGGCCCGCCCCGGCTTTGTACTCGCCGGAGGAAATGGGCAGGGCACCGCTGGCCGTTTGCTGGCCAAAAATAATCTGCGCCGTGGCTTGTTGGGTCTCCGTAAGTTCCTGATAACCACACACTAACGCATCGGCTTCGTTCAGCAAATTCAGGCTGTAGGCCGACCCGAACACGGTGGCAATAACCCGTTTGCCCTGCTGTTTCAACCGCCGAATAAACGATACCGACGGTACATTTAGCCCATACCGCCGAAACGCCGACTGACTCATGGTGTGGAAGCTGACAATAACCACCTCGGCATCGCCCACCGAAGCCATCAGGTCGTCCACGTCGCCATCGGTTTGGGGGCGGTCGGGCGAGGCAATGACTTTAACGGGGCTAAGCGAGGCCAGCGTTTTCTGAAACACGTTGTTGGGCGTGGCCCCGATGGCTACCGAGGCAATACGATTAGTGTCGAGCACCAGCAGGGGCAGCAGCCGGGCCTCGTCGCTGACCACCGTGATAGCCTGTTGGCAGAGGTCGCGTTTCAGGTCCCGCGCTTCGGCGGAGTTCAGGTCGCTGATGAGGTTAGTAAGCGAAATGGGTTTGTATTGGCTGAGACCCGACCAGTATTTTGCCCGTAGAATTTTTTTCACTTTTTCGTCCACAAACGCCTGGGGCAGCACCCCCGTCTGCGTCGCCTCGCGGATGACACGGGTGGCCTCGCGGATGTTTTCGGGATACAGCAAAATGTCGTTCCCGGCCACCAACGCTTTCAGGTTTACCACTTCGGCGCGGTTGCCACGGCTCACCCCGCCCATGTTCAGCGCATCGGTAAAAACCAGCCCCCGGAAACCTAACTCCTTCTTTAACAGGTCGGTAACAATTTTTTCCGACAGCGTGGCTGCCACCGCCGGGTATTGGTTGTCCATCACAGGTACGTGCAAATGGCCCGTCACCACGCCCATCAGGCTGTCGGCAATGAGTTTGCGGAACGGGTACAGGTCAACGTCATGCATCTGTGCCGACGACCGGCTGATGAGCGGCAGCGTGTGGTGCGAATCGGCGTTGGAGTCGCCGTGGCCGGGGAAATGTTTGGCCGTGGCAATGACCCGTTGCTGTTGCAGCCCTTTCATGTAGGCCGATGCTTTTTTGGCCACGTTCTCTTTGTCTTCGCCGAACGACCGGTTGCCAATAACCGGGTTTTGGGGGTTGCTGTTAATGTCGGAAACGGGCGCAAAATTAATCTGGATGCCCAACCGGCTGCACTGACGGCCAATTTCCCGGCCCATCCGGTAAATCACGTCGTTGTTGCGGATGGCCCCCAGGGTCATCTGGCGCGGGAACTCCATGGTGCTGTCCAGGCGCATCCCCAGGCCCCACTCGCCGTCGATACCCACAAACAGCGGAATTTTAGATGTGCGTTGGTAGCGGTTGGTCAGCACGGCCTGCCGGTGCGGCCCGCCCTGGAAGAAAATGACCCCGCCAATGTGGTAATTCTGAATTAGGTGTTCGATATAAATCCGGTGGTTGTCGCTGTGGTTGGAAAACGCCGCCACCATAAAAAACTGCCCGATCTTTTGGTCGGCAGTCATGGTCTGGAACACACTATCAACCCACTGTTCGCCCTCGGCGGGCATCTGCAACACGTCTACGCCCCGGTATCCGGCCAGGCGTTGTGCGTCGAGACGTACCGGGGGCAGGGGGGGGCGTGGGGCCGGGCGCGGTGCAGTTTTGGACACCGTTTTGGCCCGGAAACCCCGCCAGGGCCGCCCGAAACCAGACGCAAAAAAGAACACAATCAGGGCAAGAGAAACAGAAAGCAACCGGAACTGCTTTCGGGAGAGAACGCGCATAAGTCAGTAAAATCGTACAGGCAAACGGTGGGTACTGGGGCAGGTGGGGCGGGGCAGGGACGTTAAAATTAGCCATTAGCGGGTTTAAACCATAGCTTTGTCAGAAATTAAGGTGAAATTAGTACGGTCATGAACTCCCGTTACTTCTGCCTTTTTGGTGTCCTTCTTGCCACCACCAGCCTCACCGCCACCGCCCAAACCTACCCACACTCGTCACTTTGGTTGCGCGTTACGCCCAATTATAAACTATCTTCCCGATGGAGTATTCTCGGTGATTTGCATTACCGGCGGCAAAGTAGCCCTGAGCACGGGCTGATCTACCCGCTCGCGGCACCCCTGCTGGGAGCCGGGCGGCTGGCCGTAATTTACAACACCCGTCATTGGCAGTACTTCCTGTTTCCGGTGGTATATTTCTCCAGCTACCCCCTGCTTGGCACCGCCGCCGACCTCACGCGCCCCCCCGCCACCGAATGGCGACCCACCGCCCTGGCCGAATGGACGACTACCCCTACCAAAAAAACCACGTTGCGGTTGCGGGTGGGCTACGAGTACCGAATCTTCACGGCCCCCGCGCCCGAACTCCGGGGCAGAGTACGGTTTCGGGCGTTGTGGCGGCTGGCAACCGGGCAACGTACCTACGCCCAATGCTGGAACGAAACCCTACTGGCGGCCCCGCCCAACGCGCCCAATCTGAACGCGCTGTTCGACCTGAACCGGACTAATTTGGCCGTGGGCTACGCCGTATCGAACACAACGACCCTGGAAATGGGTTATCAGTACACGCACCGCCAACGCCGTAGTTTGGTGGAATTCGACCAGGAACACGCCCTGACGCTAACCTGGTTTCTAAGACTAAATCCGTGAAAAAACACCCCATTGCCTGCGCCTTGCTGTCGGCATTTTTTCTGGCCAACGTACCTGCGCTGGCCCAACGCACCAACAACAAAGCCTTCGGCGTGATGATCGACGCGCTGTTGAGCGAATCAGTACCGGTGATTACGTGCCGGGAATTGAAAAAAATGCCCAATGCCGTGCTGCTCGATGCCCGTCAGAAAAAGGAGTTCGCCGTGAGCCACCTGCCCAACGCCCGCTGGATTGGCTACGACGATTTTGAGTTGAGCCGGGTCAGCAACGTACCCAAAGATGCTCCCGTGGTGGTGTACTGCTCGGTGGGGTACCGGAGCGAAAAGGTAGGCGAAAAACTGCGGGCGGCGGGTTTTTCCAATGTAAAAAACCTGTACGGTAGCCTTTTCGAGTGGGTCAACCAGGGCAATGCGGTGGTCGACAGCACGGGCCGCCCCACGCGCCGCGTTCATGCCTACTCGCGCACGTGGGGTATCTGGCTGAAGGGCGGCGACAAGGTGTATGAATAGCGGTTGGCCCAGCCCAAACCCCGTGGCAACGGCGCGGAAGTGGCCCGCCTACTCTCTGTGTGCCGCGTTAGGAAGGCTTTGCGGGCGGCAAACAAATTGTGTGGATGCCCAATGCTGAACGTCACGGTCGAAAAGCCCGTAAAGAGCAGAAAAAGTAGCCCGGTTTTCATCGTCGAAGTTGGTTGGAGGGGGAAAATGCCTCACCAACTGAACAAAGATAAAGGTATTGGACTGTACTGTGCAATACAAAGTACCTGCTTTTGTAAAATTTAATTTTCTTCAGCCGGCCACTTCACCAGATCAGCGTAGTGTCTGATGAGTTTCGGGGTCAGTTGCGCTTCCTGCCCGATACGTACCAGGCAGGGCAAGCCGGTGTAGTGCAGTAACAGGGATTCGGTGGTAGGTACGTCTGGGCCATTGATAATCAGTCCTTTGATGGGAATATTCCGGTGCCGAAGGGCTTCTACCGACAGCAGCGTGTGGTTGATACTGCCCAGGTAGGGGCGCATGACCAGCACCACCGGCCAGCCTAGTTCCAGTACAAAATCGATGTTCAGGTACGTCTCCGTGAGGGGTACCAGCAACCCACCGGCCAGTTCCAGCACCAACGGGCGTGGCGTGGGGGGCGGTACCAACCGGGCGGGATCAAGGGTGAGGCCCTCGGCGGCGGCGGCGGCGTGGGGCGAAAGCGGCTCGCGCAGGCGGTAGGCTTCGGCGTGAAACACCGACTCTGTGTTACTCACCAACCCCCGCACCGTCTCCGTGTCCGAATCAGGCGGGTACCCCGACTGAACGGGTTTCCAGTAGTCGGCCCGGAGGTGTTCCACTAGTATCGCCGCCGCTACGGTTTTGCCTACTTCGGTGCCAATACCGGCTATAATCAGGTTCATACGAGGTTAAATAAGAGTTAGTCTTATTCGTGGTCTTGAGGTGGTCTAAAAGTAGGGGCACCCCAATCTCCATCGTAAGTAAAAGGATTAACCCCCTGGAATTCGAAAGGTTTAGCGTACCCGCCCCGGCCATGCGTCGGGGCTTTTTTAATGCAGGGAGTAGAGCAAGGGGGGTAGTTGTGTAAACCAGTGTGTAAACCGCTACCTTATTGCTAATCAAAACAGCCAGCTAACGACGTGTTAACTGGCTGTTTATTAGCACTTTACACTTGAGCGGGAGATGAGGTTCGAACTCACGGCCTGCAGCTTGGGAAGCTGCCGCTCTACCAACTGAGCTACTCCCGCTTACAATGGCCCAAAGGTACGGCTTTCTGCTGTTTGCGCAAGGGCACCCGCCCCACCAACGTACTTAGCGCAACAGCAACACCGACCCGCGCTTCACCAGGGCCGGGCGTTGGGGGAAATATTCGCTCCGGTACGTGATGACGTAGGGATAAACCATGGCCTGTGCCGGTTCGCCCCGGTAGGTGCCGTCCCAGTCGGGTTGGTCGGGGGTGCTGGCAAAAATTACCTCGCCCCAGCGGTTAAACACCCGCAACTCCAGATCCAGCGTGTAGGTGTTTACGGGTTTAAACCGGTCGTTCAGCCCGTCGCCGTTGGGCGAGAAAACGTTGGGCGCAAACAGCCGGGGTTCGCACTGGTCAATGACTTTAGCGGCATCGGCGGCAGTACAGCCGTTGCTGCCCGTCACCGCCACCGAATACGTACCTACGCGGCTCACCAATAGCGTACTGGAAATTACGTTGGCGGGCGTGGCGGTCCAGACCACGGTTTGGTCGTTGGTTTCGGGCACCACCCGGAGGCGTGTCTGCTGGTTATCGCCAATGCATAAGAACACCTCGCGGTTGAGCGTAAAACGCGGCAGGGGTTTGATTGTCACCTGCAAATCGTCGTTGCTTTCGCACCCGTCCAGGTTGGCCACCACCACATACCGGCCCGTTTGGCGGGGCAGAAGCTGCGACCCCTGCGTACCGTCGTTCCACCGAAACGTAGCCCCCGGCGATCCCGTGGCCCGCACCAGTTCCAGGCTGTTTTCGCAAAAAGACACATCGGGGCCAGCCGCTACCTGCGGGTTGGGGCGCAAGGCCACTTGGCGCGGGGCCGAGTTGGCGCAGCCCGCCACCGTGACCGAATACGTAAACGTAATGGTTTGCCCCACCTGTAAGGGGTCGGGCCGGAACGTACCTGCGGGGTCAACGCCGGGGCCGCTCCATTGCCCCCCGCTGGGGGTGGCCCCGCCCAAACTCACCAGCGTCTGCGACTGCGGCCCGCCCAGGCACACGGGCAACACGGGGCCAGTGGTTATGGTTGGTTTCGCCACAAACTGAACGGCCACGCTGGCGGTACCCGTGCAGCCGTTGGTGGTATTGAGGGCCGTGAGTGAATAGGTACCGGCAGTGTTCACAGAGATATTAGGCGTGGTGGCACCCGTGCTCCAGCGGTACACAATTCCCTGAAACGCATCGCCCAGCCGGGACGGAATCAGTTGCACGGTGTCGCCCACGCAGCGGCTACGGTTGGGCGAAACGGTAATGTTGGCTCTGGTGTCCAGCCCCACCAACACGCTGGTGAGCGAGGCCACGCAGCCAATGGCATCGGTAACGGTGATGCTGTACGTGCCGGTTTCGACCCCGGTGAGCGAGGCGGCGATACTCACCACGCCCCCGGCACTGTTGCGCCAGGTGAACTGGCTCGGCACACTGCCCGCCACAGTCACCACCGCACTACCGCTACCGGGCGCACTGCACCGTTGGGGCTGGGTTTGGGCCGTAAGGGTGGGGGGCACCGCCCGCGAAGTGAGCGTGTAACTGGCTGCTACCGTACACGAGTTTTCGTCGGTAACAAGCACCGTATACGTACCGGCACTGAGGGCCGAAACCGAACTGCCCGACGTAGATATGGGTGGCCCGACAAGGGGTGTCCAGGCGTAGGTGAACGAGTTAGTGGGCGTGGCCGTACCCGCTACTACCGGCGTGGGCGCGGGCGTGAGCTGAATGCGTCCGTCGAGGGTCGTGCAACCGGCGGGGTTGGTCAGGGCGGGCGTAATGGTCGGGTTTTTCACCGTAACCACGTCCAGCCGGTCGGTGGCGCGGCACGTGACAGGCCCCGTCACGGTGTTGCGCGGGTAGGTGGCCACCACCGAATACGTACCGGGGTTGCTCACCCGGATGGCCGGGCCGCTCTCACCCGTACTCCAGGTGAAACTGGTGAACCCGCTGGCGGTGGGCACTCGGAGTTGTCGGGTGTCTTTGTCGCACAGGGCCACGTCGGGGCCGAGGTCGAACCGCCCCGGATTGTAGAGCGTCACCTCAATGGCATCGCTCTCGAAACATTGCCCGCCGTTGCCCACAAAGGCCGTATACGTACCTGGAACGCTGGTAATGAGCACTTTAGATCGGCTCACCACGCGCCGGTTCAGCACCCAGGCATACTGTTCGGCATCGGCGTTGATGGTCAGCGAAACGGGTTCGGTATCGCAACGGCTGATGTCGGGGCCGAGGCTGAACGGCGGCGGTTGTACAATGACCGTGAACGAACTTTCGGCAGAGGCCGTGGTGCAGGTGGCTCCCGTGGAGGTAATCACCCGCACATCGAGCACGGCGGTGTAGGAGCCGGGCGGCTGGGCGGCCAACGTTTGGGAGGTTTGGGTGAACGACGGTACGCTCGTGACCGTGATGCCGAGCGAGTTAACGACTCTGAGGTTGTAAAACTCTTTCAGCTTGGGGCAGTAGGGCGTTATCTGCGCTTCCAGCTTTTCGCCCTGGCACACGTTACTGACCGAAATGCCGGGGCTGTTGGACGGTTCGGTGAAATTGACGACCTGGTTAGGCAACCCCAACTGGCTGATTTTGCCGCCCAATGTTTGCCCGTCTACGGTGAAAACGGGGGGCTTTTCAAACGGATTTGTGCTCGAAAAACCCGCACTGCCGTCGGGGTTGTCAATCACGGCGAGCGAGGTCTTGTCCTGCACGGCCACGTAAATTTTGCCGTCCGGCCCAATCTGGAGCGAGCCATATTGCCGGGTGGTGCTTTCATCAATAATGGCACTGGTACTGGCCGGGTCGGCGGCTTTTATGTCGTACTGCACAATGCGCGAGGGGCCGGTTTGGGTTTGCACCCCGTTCACGCTGCTGACCTGCCCCAGTAAACTGACGTAAATTTTACTGCCATCGGGCGAAAACTCAACGCCGTAGGCCGTGGGCGGGGCGGGGCCGAGGTCAATTTTCTTGTCGGGACCTTTCATCTCACCGGTTTCTACATCGAACGAAAAAATTTCGACAAAACTTTTTCGTCGTTCCGGGTCGGTGCTGGCCGAATCGCCGGGGATAATGACGGCCACGGGCCGCACGGCGGTGTTGCTGTTGCCCTGGGTAGCCGTGCCCGACGTGCCTGTGGTGCTGGTGGCGGTAGTGCTGGCGGGCGGGGCGGGGCCAATTTTCATCTGCCCTTCGCCCCGCGCCGGCGAGTCGTGGGCGGTGCCGAGGCAAAACTGTTTTTGCTGGGTTTGGGTGGCTGTGGTGAGGTGGTTGACCCGGAAACAGTTGGTGCCGTAGTCGTGGGTCATAACCCAATAGGTGGTGTCGCGGTCGCGGCGCACCGAGGCCGACCGTTCGGTGCTGCTGGCCGACGTAGCCGACGTAACCACGGGCAGGTTTTGCTGCACCACGGCCCCCTTGCCATCGTTCCGGCGCATATCCACCACGCTATACGTAATCTGGCGGGTGCCGTTCACTTCGGCGGTAGTATAAACGTAGTATTCGTAATCACAGCCTTTGCAAACGGGTTTGGGCACAATCAGGGCCGATTGCGTAGACCGCTGGTTGCCGCCCAGCACCGCCGTACCGCTGGTGAGCGAGCCGCTCACGGGGTCGAAGAGGCGCATAGGGTTGCCGTCTTTGTCGAAAATCGTAATGCCGTCGCTGTAGAACAGGATGTTTCCCTTTTGGTCGGTAATCGAGGCCGACCCTTCGAGGGTATTTAGTTTTCCGTCGGTGAGGGGGGTGGGGCTGTCGCCCTGAAAATCCAGCCCGGCGTTGCCGCCAAAGTACCATTTGGAACCGGGCGGCGGGTTTTGTTCGGGGCACAAGCTCACCCGGATTCTGTCCTGGGTAGAGCAACCCGCCTCGTTGGTCACTTCCACCGAATAACAGCCCGATGCCGTGGTGCTGATGGCCTGGGTGGTCTCGCCCTTGGGGAACCACAGGTACGTCAGGTTGGGCGGGGTGGTGCCGGGGTAGGGGTCAATGGTCAGTTCGGTGCCTTTGCAGATGGTGGTGTCGGGCCGCCAGTTCTGGAACGGCAGGGGGCGGTCGCCCACGTTCACGGTAAAGCTGGTGAGGGCCGTGGTGGCGGTGCCGCCGGTGATGGTGGTGGCGTAGGTGCGGCTGATGCTGATGGTTTTGGTGCCGGGGGTGGCAAAGGTGGCACTGGCCGACACGCCGGTTTGCGAGGTGCCGCCCGCCACAATCCAGACTGTTTTGGCTTTTTCGGCCAGGGTGTCAACGTCCAGAAATTTCACCGGATCGCTGCCGCAGGGCGTTTCGGCGGGGGCCGTGCCCGACGCGGGGGCCTGGGGCGGCGGGGTGCAGAGGCTTCCCACAATTTTGATCTTGTTCTCCCG
The DNA here is from genome assembly GCA_043763995.1 of Fibrella sp. Taxonomy (GTDB): domain Bacteria; phylum Bacteroidota; class Bacteroidia; order Cytophagales; family Spirosomataceae; genus Fibrella. The sequence goes on along the minus strand of JAYUKZ010000016.1, from coordinate 31,114 downwards.
CTCCGTTTGCCGGATTGCCGAAGCCGAACCGGGCGACGTTTGCGCCCGGCTTTCGGGCGTGTTTCCCAACACACTCAGCAGCACCCCCAGCAAAGCAACCAAATAGACTCGTATCGAGAACCCCATTGTATTCGTTCGGCAAAAAACCACTGTTCACATAACAGACACCAGACCCGTTACGTTATGATTTTAACGAATCCCGGACGGTAAAATTTCACCCCTGCAGGCCTACTCCAATCCACTATTTTTTATGGCTCACGCTGTTTGGCAATGAATTTGCGCTGCTCTTCCCGTATGCTCCAACGATATACGATTATTTGCCTCCTGGCGTTGCTTGCCGCCCCGTTTTGCCGGGCGCAAGACCCGCAGTTTACGCAGTTCTACGCCGCCCCGCAGTACCTCAATCCGGCTTTTGCGGGGTCGGCACTGGCCCCGCGCGTGACCATCAACTACCGCAACCAGTGGCCCTCTATCACTAACTACGTCACGACGGTGGTGGGCATTGATCATTTCGTGCCTAAACTTAATAGCGGTTTTGGCGTGATGCTTGTCAGCGACAACCAGGGGCAGGGGGCCATCCAGTCGGTGGAAATAGCGGCGCAATATGCGTACCAGTTTCAGGTGGGCGAGGCATCTTTTGTGCGGCTGGGGGTGCAGGGTGGCTTTGTGAACCGCAACATAAATTATTTCGGCCTCACCTTCGGCGACCAGTTTTCCAGCCAGGGCCTCATCAGCAACACCACTCGCGATGCACTCTATGGCGCACTGGCCAACGCACCCTATAACCGATACTACGACTTTTCGACCGGGGGCCTGTTCTATTCTGACTGGTTTTGGGTGGGGCTATCGGCGCACCACATCAGTCGGCCAGACCAGAGTTTTTTTGTGGCCAACAGCAGCCGTTTGCCCATCAAGGGTAGTTTGCAGGCTGGGTTGCGCATCCCGCTCAACGGCATTACCGGCTACGGCGACGAGATGGGCCGCGAAATCAGTGTTTCGCCCGTTATCAACTACAAATTCCAGGGGCAGTATGACCAACTCGACATTGGTACGTACCTGACCTACTCGCCCATCACGGTGGGGGTTTATTACCGGGGCATTCCGTTCAAAAAGTACGACCAGCGCATCAATAACCATGATGCCGTGGCCGGGTTGATTGGCTTCCGGGCCGATAAATTTTCCATCGGCTACAGCTACGATGCCACCGTCTCCACGCTCGGTTTCGCCAGCGGCGGCTCCCACGAAATTTCCATCTCCTACCTCTTCGACCGGCCCGAAGGGGGCCGTGCCCGCAACAAGCCCAAAAAGGGAATGCTCTCGTGCCCTAAGTTCTAAAGGTGTTTCTGAGCTACGCCGTGCCAACTACCCCCTGCACAACCAGTTGGGCCGTGGTGCGACTTTTTTGCTCCAGCAACAACCGTTTCCCATCCAGTACCCGGTCCAGCGTAGCCTGGTCGTAATGCCGGACGGTAATCAGTTCAAGGTTTTGGTTATACGTGACCCGGAACGCCGTGCGGAGTTTTTCCAGCAAACCCGCTACCCGGTCGGGGCGGTTGTCGACCACCACGGTGAAGCTCAGAGCGGTGTTTTGCATGAGGTTGATGCGTACACCCGCCTCGGCAAACAGCCCGAAAATCAGGCTCAGTTTTTCTTCGGCAATGAACGAAAAATCGGTCGGCGAGAGCGAGATAAGCCACTGGTTTACCTTGAAAATAAACGACGGAATAACCGTCTCCACAAGCTGATTGCTCACCAACGTACCGGGCTGGTCGGGCTGCAAAAACGACCGTACCCGCAACGGAATACCCTTGTTTTGGAGGGGCTTGATGGTTTTGGGGTGAATGACGGTAGCCCCGTAATAGGCCAGTTCGGTGGCATCCTGGTACGTTAGCCGGGGCAACAATTGGGTCTTCTCGAAATAGCGCGGGTCGGCGTTGAGCACACCCGGTACGTCTTTCCAGATCGTAACGCTGTGGGCATTGAGGCAATGAGCGAAAATTGCCGCCGAATAATCCGAGCCTTCGCGGCCTAGCGTGGTGGGTTGCCCGGTGGCCGTGCCGCCAATGAACCCCTGCGTCACGATCAGCCCCGTCTCAGTAGCCATGTAGCTGTTAATGAGCTGGTTAGTGGCTTTCCAGTCTACCACGGCCTCGCCGAAACGGGCATCGGTACGTACCAGAAGGCGGGCATCGGCCCAAACAACGGGTAGGCCAATGTGCATGAGGTAGGCCACCACCAAGTGGGTCGAGAGCAGTTCGCCCACCGACACCAGTTGGTCATACACCGCCTCCGGCTGGGCCGAAGCCGGGTCGAAGGCGGGGTCGGTCAGGTGGGCGTGTACCGTTTCGTACAACGCCTGAAGCGGAAGCGAGTCACGCGGCGGCAGGGTCAGGTCAGCGCAAATTTGGTCATGCGCGTCTACAATCTGCTGCCAGCGTTGTAGGGCCTCGGCGGTGCGTCCCGCCAGGTAGCTGGCTACTACCGTTTCCAGTGCGTTGGTCGTTTTGCCCAACGCCGACACCACCACAACCAGATGTTGGTCCGTTTCGCGTTGTAACAACGTACCTACGTTCCGAAACCCCACCGCATCGCGCACGGAGGCCCCGCCAAATTTAAAAACGTTCATGGGATTTGGGATGGTGGATTTGCGATTGATGGGCGGCGGGCTTGCCTCTGCCCTGGGCCGTGGACGAAGCCGTCGCCCATCAATCTCAAATCCCGTCAATTATCAACCTGAAGCGGAATGGTGTAGAGCATGGCTACGGGTGCGCCTCCCAGGCGGGCGGGAGTCCAGCGGGGCATTTTTTCGATGGCCCGGATAATGCTGATCCGGTATTCGTCCATGCCTTTTTCGGCTTCGGGGCGGCGCACCGGGGCCGAATCAATCGTGATGTCGTGTAGAAAGCCGTCGGGGGCCACAATAAAGCGCACTTTCACGGGGCCGGTTTTGTAGCCGAGTTTATCCAGCGCGGCGGGGTAGTCAATATTTCGGGCCAGAAATCGAAGCATGGCTGGTCTACCCCCCGGAAACTGGGCCAGCTTTTCTACCGACGTATAATACCGACCGGGATACGTTTTGGCGGGGTTTTGGGCTACCGCCGGGCCACTGCCAGCGTACCAAACCAGCCCCACCGCCAGGCAGAATTGCTTTACAGTGGAAGAAGTCATGGCTGCGGAACGGCTTGGTTGTTGAACGTGGCCACCACCTGCGCCATATCGGCCAGTAGGTTAGGGTTTTGTTCCAGGCTGTTGCCCACCACAATCAGGTCGGCCCCGGCTTGCAGAGCTTCGTAGGCTTTTTCGCCCGAATTAATGCCACCACCCACCAGAATGGGGCTGTTCACGGCTCCCCGCACGGCAGCAATAATGGCGGGCGGTACGGGCCGTTTTGCGCCACTACCCGCGTCCAGGTACGTTAGTTTCAGGCCCAGCAGTTCGCCCGCCAGGGCCGTACAGGCCGCCACACCCGGTTTGTCGTGCGGCAAAGGCGTGGTATTGCTGATGTAAGAAACGGTGGTTTGCGCCCCGCCATCGACCAACATATAGGCCGTAGAGACAATGTCGAGACCGCTTTGTTTCAGCAACGGAGCAGCCACCACATGCTGACCAATCAGGAAATCGGGGTTGCGGCCCGAAATGAGCGAGAGCAATAACAGCGAGTCGGCGGTGGGGTCGATGTGGAGCGAATTGCCCGGAAACAGCACCACCGGAATGGTAGGGCTTTGCTGCCGGATGGCGGCAATCATGTCGCGCTGCACATAGTCGGTGATGAGGCTACCGCCAACGAAAAAAAAGTCCACGCCGTGAGCCACAGCCTGGGCCACCGTTTGCGTAAAGGCGTGTTGCCCGGCCCGGTCAGGGTCGAGCAACACGGCAATGGCTTTGCGCCCGGTTTCCCGGTGGTTAGTCAGCGAGGCGAACAGGCTGGCTTGGGGCCTTTTCGTGGTAATGGGTATCGGCAGGTTTGGCGGTGGGGTTGATTGCATTATTGGAGCGAATTCTGTCCATCAGACCGGACAATTGCTGACGGGCAAAGGTAGTAGCCACCGAGGTAAGCAACCCGCCGATGATACCGGCAGCAGGTGCCGAAGATTTGACGGGTTTACGTTTCGTGGCGTACCGACTCTGGTATGTGTCTTCATCTTCGTCGTCCTCGTCATCATCCGGTTCGCCATATTTTTCGGCGTAGCGGTACTCATCCGACTTGGGTAAGATAAGACTGGCCAGCAAAAATACGCCGAAAGCCACACCGGCCACCAATGCCGTGGTTTTTCCCACATCGGTGGCATCTGTCTTCAACGATTCGACGCTGTCCTGAATCGATGATTTAAAGCGTTCGGTGGCCTGCATCAGTTGAGCGCGGCGGGCAGTGGTATCGGAGAAAAGTACTTTTGGGTCTTCCATGAGTTTAACAGGCTAAAAGTAAAACAAAAAAGTTGAGCAAATCTATTTGGGATTGTGGATTTCGGATTTGGGATTTAGCTTCTCCGAGGCGGTCAATCCGCAATCCCAAATCCACAATCCCAAATCAGACTATCGTAAATATTGGCCGCTTTCGTTTACCGAATTGGTGGTTTGTTTCATCAGTTCCTGCACCGCTTCCGACTTATCAGAGGCTTTTTTCTCCTGACTATCTTTCAGGGCTTTGTACGCAATTTGGCGAATGAGGCCGGTCATGGCCGGTTTTGATACGGCCCAGATGATGGTCAGGATCAGGAAGAAACCAGCCACAATCAGGAAACCCAGATAGCGGCTATCCGTAACCTCGTTAAGGTAAGCGGCCAGGAGGCTAAACAAAAAGATGGTGGTGATGGTGGCCAGAAAACCCAGAATTACCCCGTGAACGGCGGTAACGGCCCCTTCTTCCACCTTGCCCCGGGTTTCGAGGGTAAACAGCTCGATGCGAGCTTCGATGTAGCGAAAAATATTTTCGCGAATTTCTTCCAGACGTTCTAACATGACGTGTTGAGTGCTTTATGGCAGTGCCCCCACGTACATGACAAATTATGGCCCACTTTGTTCAGAAGATCAGGTAACGGCGCGCGTCCAGAACACACTTCGCTGGTAATCAATGCTTTACAAGCAGACGTAGTTTACCGGCCTACACGCCTTGAAAGGTCGTTGAGGTGTTGAAAAGAGGCAACAGTGTGGAAAAAACGGGACAGTCGTCAGCGGTTGAAAAGCTGCCGCAGTTCCTGCAACGCCGACCGGATGCGGGTCTTCACCGTGCCTAGGGGCAACGATAGTTCGTCGGCGGCTTCTTCGTGGGTGTAGCCGTTGAAATAGACCAGATCGATAAGCTGCTTGCGGTCGGGCCGCAACTTTTCAATCACGTCTTTGAGGCCAATGAGGTCGGTGTTTTCCGGGGCCACGGCGTGTTGGCGGTCAACGGTATACGTACCTGCCTCGTCGGTCGAAACGGTTTGGGCCGAGGCGGGGCGGCTCATGGCTTTGCCCGCCCGGATGCTGTCGATGGCCGTGTTGCGGGTGATGTTGAGCATCCAGGTGAAGAGCCGCCCTTTTTTAGTGTCGTAGGTGGTGAGGTTGGCCCAGATTTTTACGAACACGTCCTGCATCAGATCCTGCGCCTGTTCTTCTTCCCGCACAATTTTCAGCAGTACCCCGTAGAGGGCCGCCGAATAATTTTCATAGAGCCACTGAAAGGCCTGTTCGTCGCGCAGCAGCAACTTCTCGACCAATACAGACTCATCAGAAAGCGGTGAACGGGTTTTCACAACGGACTTTAGGCTTTTACGCCAACAAAGGAAAGCAGGTTAGAGGAGAGGCTAGCGAATGGGCCGTGTATGCCGGGTACGTATCCGGCTATCACTAAAGTACGGGATATAACACGCAGACTACCCAACGTTGTTTGGAATCTCCGGGTAAAGATACCAAATGGCTACAAAAAAGTATCGGTCCATGTTTTGGATTCAGCTTGTTCGTTACCAAAACAAAAGTAGTGCCGACTTTCCTCAGGTACGTTAGGCGGGCAACGCCTGACCCACGAAATACAGTGTCCGCACGGCCTCGGCGATGCCCTCCGGGTCGAAACCGCACTCGCGGTGGAGTTCCAGTTGCTCGCCGTGCTCAATAATGGCATCGGGAATGCCCAGGCGTTTGACCTGCGCGGTATAGCCGTGGTCGGCCATAAATTCGAGCACTGCCGAGCCGAAACCGCCCATGATGCAACCGTCTTCCACAGTCAAAATCCGGTTGAAGCGGCGGAAAATCTGGTGTAGCATCGCTTCGTCCAGGGGTTTGGCGTAGCGCATATCGACGTGGGCGGGGCGAATGCCTTCTTTTTCCAACGCTTTCATGGCCGTTACGGCGTAGTTGCCAATGTGGCCCAGCGTCAGGATGGCCACGCGCTCGCCGTCTTTCACCAGCCGCGCCTTGCCAATGGGCAGTTCTTCCAGGGGGGTGCGCCAGTTGGGCATCACGCCCTCGCCCCGTGGGTACCGGATCGTGAAGGCCCGCTTGCCCTGCTGCACCGTGGCCGAGGCGGCGGTGAACATCAGGTTACGGAGTTCCTGTTCGTTCATGGGCGCGGCCACAATCATGTTGGGCACACACCGCATGTAGGCAATGTCATACGCGCCGTGGTGGGTAGGGCCATCGGCACCGGCAAAGCCCGCCCGGTCGAGGCAGAAAATCACGGGCAGTTCCTGGATGCACACGTCGTGGATGACCTGATCGTAGCCGCGCTGCATGAAGGTGGAATAGATGTTGCAGAACACCACTTCGCCCCGCGTAGCCATGCCCGCCGAAAACGTCACGGCGTGCTGCTCGGCAATGGCCACATCGAACGCCCGCGTGGGCATGGCCTTCATCATGATGTTCATCGACGACCCCGACGGCATGGCGGGCGTAACGCCCACAATGCGCGGGTTTTGCTCGGCCAGTTCCACCAGCGTGTGGCCAAAAACATCCTGATACTTAGGCGGTTGGGGGGTCAGGTACGTCTTTTTCTGAATCTCGCCGGTCAGTTTATCGAACAAACCGGGGGCGTGCCATTTGGTCTGATCTTTTTCGGCGGGGCCGTAACCCTTGCCTTTCACCGTGAGCACGTGCAGAATTTTGGGGCCGGGAATGGTTTTCAGGTCGGCCAGCACCTCCGTCAGCCGGTCAACATCGTGCCCGTCAATGGGGCCGAAATACCGCAGGTTCAGCGATTCGAACAAGTTGCTCTGTGTCAGCACCGACGATTTAATGGCGGTTTCTACCTTCGAGACAATCTCCTGGGCTGATTTGCCAAACGTGCTGAACTTACCCAGCAGGTTCCAGACCTCATCTTTCACCTTGTTGTAGGTGGGCGAGGTGGTGATGTCGGTCAGGTATTCGCGCAGCGCACCCACGTTGGCATCAATGCTCATGCAGTTGTCGTTGAGCACAATGAGCAGGTTGGCATCGGTGGCCCCGGCGTGGTTCATGCCCTCGAAGGCCAACCCGGCGGTCATGGAGCCATCGCCAATGACGGCAATGTGGCTGCGTGAGGGTTCACCCTGCAACTGCGAAGCAATAGCCATGCCCAACGCCGCCGAAATGGACGTAGAGGAGTGCCCCACGCCAAAGGAATCATACTCGCTCTCGTTGCGCTTGGGAAAGCCCGATAGCCCGCCGTAGAACCGGTTGGTGTGGAACGTATCCCGCCGCCCGGTCAGGATTTTGTGGCCGTATGCCTGATGCCCCACGTCCCAAATCAGTTGGTCGTCGGGCGTGTTGAACACATAATGCAGGGCGGTAGTGAGTTCTACCACGCCCAGACTAGCCCCGAAGTGCCCGCCGTAGACCGAGACCACATCGATGATATACTGCCGCAATTCGTCGCAAAACTGGGGAAGGCTGGTTTTGGGCAGTTTGCGCAGGTCGTCGGGGGTCTGGACGGTCGCTAACAGGGTGCCGGGGGTAATCAGCATGGGGATACAGCGTCGGGTTGGTAGATGTCGGTAGTAAACAAAAATGCCGGGTTTAATGTTTCCGGCTGGCACCCGCGAAACGGCGAGTTTTAAGTAGTTTGAAGGGGGCAAAAATACGGGGTGCTGTCAGGTCGGGGGTGGTGCGGCATTCCGACCTGACAGCACGGCCTACACAGATTTTTACGAACCGAAAAGCTGGCTCCAGAAGGATTTGGCTTTTTCTTTGGCAGATTCAATTTGTTGGGCGGCTTCGCCTTTTAGTTCGTCCAGTTTCACCTGGGCGGCTTCGAGTTGCACGGCGGCTTCGGCCCGCACCTCGTCAAACTTATCGTCGGCAATGTCGGCCAGTTCGTCGGCTTTGGCGGCGGCGGCGGCGTAGGCGGTTTCGGCTTGACCCTGAAGGTTAGCCAGGGTTTCGCCGGTAGCGGCTTTGGCCGTTTCCAGGTGCTGGGCGGCCTTTTCTTTCAAGTCGTCAATATCGATCTGCTGACCCATGGCCTCAGCTTTAGCCACCAGTTGGTCTTTCAGTTCATCGAGTTGGCTGGCGGCACTCTCGAGGTGGGCACCGGCTTCGGTTTTGAAGGCATCGAGTTTGTCGGCGGCGGCGGCTTTGGCGGCCTGAATTTGTTCGGCGGCGGTAGTTTTATTTTCCATGGTCGTGTTTGAAAGTGGGCCGAAAGATAGCCATTCCGTTTTGTTTTGTCAGGCTGTAGCTAGGCGTTGCCCGTTGGCCAACCCCGCCAACTGTTCTATATGGGTTCTGAACTCGGCTTCGGCTTGGGTACGTTGGTTATCAGTCCAGCCGCGTTCGGTGGCCAGCAGTTGGGCGGCGGCGGGCAGGGCTTCCAGCGTAGCGTGCCAGTCGATGAGGCCCAGCCGGATGCGCCGCAGCAGTACATCGGGCAGGGTTTGGGCCATTTCGGTGCGGGCGGCGTAGATCACTTCGGCCTGAATGAACGGGTGTTTCTGGGCTAACGGAGCCAGCCAGGCGGGGTTTTCGGCCAACAAACTCAACACGGCGGGGGCTTCGGTGCCGTAAGTAGTGGCCAGGTGGTGCAGTAGCGCGGGCGAACAGGCGGGGTGGTTTTCGGCCAGGTGTTGGGCGTAGTGGGGCGTGTAGCCCTCGGCCCCGCGCAACGGTAAGGTCTCGGTTTGGCACGGCAACCACGTACCTGGGTTTGCCAGTTGCCCGCAACACACGTCGATGGTTTCCTGGGCCATCAGCCGGTAGGTTGTCCATTTGCCGCCCATAATGCTGACCAACCTCGACCGGGTATCTACCTCAATTTCATGGTCGCGCACCAGCGACTGGCTGGCCGCGTTGGGGTCGGCCTGGAGTAGGGGGCGCAAGCCCGCAAAGCCACCCGTAACGGCCTGTGGTTGCAGGGGCGTGGTAATGTATTGGTTGACGTGGTTGAGCAGGTACGTTGCTTCGTCGGGCAAGAGCGTGGGTACGTCGGTGGGGTCGGCTTCGGTGTCGGTGGTGCCAATGAGCCACTGCCCGCACCACGGGATGGCAAAAAGTACGCGGCCATCTTTGGTTTTAGGCACCAGCAGGGCGGCGGGTTCGGTAGTGCCGGTGGCGGTGGGCAGGGCCGTACCGGCCAAAATAGCGTGGGCACCTTTGCTGGCCCGCATCCGGGCACCCTGCCGGGGGTTGGCCACCTGCCGCAGGGTATCGGCGTGGGTGCCGGTGGCGTTGATAAACACGCTGGCCCGCACCGTCAGCAACGTACCTGCCAATATATCGGTAGCCTCCAGGGCCGTGAGTTTGCCGGTCGCGTCGGTCTGGAAACCCGTGGCCCGGATGTGGTTGGCCACCGCCGCACCGTGGTGGGCGGCGGTTTGTACCAGGCTTAGGTTCAGCCGTATATCATCGAATTGCCCATCGTAATACAGCACCGCGCTGTGTAGTTTGGTGGGGTCGAAGGCGGGGAAGTGGCGCAGCGTTTCGGCTTTGTTGAGCCAGCGGCTGGGAGCCATGCGGCGGCTACCGGCCAACAGGTCATACACCTTCAAACCAATGGCATAATACGCCCCCTCTATAAGGTTACCCACAGGCGTGAGCAGAGCCAGCGGGTGGCAGAGGTGGGGGGCAATCTGGAGCAGGGTGCGGCGTTCGTGCAGGGCTTTCCGCACCAGCGATAACTGCTTGGGATCGAGCGTTTTAACGGCCTGTTCCAGGTAGCGCACCCCGCCATGCACCAGCTTGGTAGACGTACCAGAGGTGGCGGCTCCGAAATCGTCGGCTTCCAGAAGGGCTACGCGCAGGCCCCGGCTGGCGGCATCGGCGGCGCAGCCCGCGCCCGTGGCTCCCGCGCCAATGATGCAGACATCAAATTCCTCGGTTTGTAGGCGCGTAAGCTGGGCAAGGCGGTTCATTTTTTGTCGTATTTCTGGGGCGCATACAGGAACCCGAACGCCTCGGCCCCGTCTCGCGTGTGTACCTTGTGGTGTACGTAGTGCGCCCGCATGATGCGGAGCAGGTACGTGTTTTTTGGCTTTATATTGACCCGAATCCGGCGGTGAACAATCACGTCGTGGAACAGGAAATAGCCTATGCCGTAGAGCGTTACGCCTACGCCAACCGGTACCAAAAACCCCAGCCCCGGCACTTCCATACCGGCCACCACCAGGGCCGTGGCCACGCCGCTGAACAGGATGCTGAACAGGTCGTTAACCTCGAAAAAACCTTTGTGCGCATTGTGGTGCGAGTGGTGCCAGTGCCACATGGGGCCGTGCATGATGTACTTGTGCGTAAGCCAGGCTACCCCTTCCATGCCTATCAGCGTGGCGAGGGCAATAATAGCGTTCGTGAGCATTTGTGCGTTTATAAAGTAATCGCGGTTAGAGCAGTAACGACCCGGCAAGCCGAAAAGTTGGCCCGAAAGCCCGCCGTAAAGGTAAGCACAGAAGAGTAGTTGTAAATTCGGCGGCCCGTCGTACTTTTAGGTCTGATCGGAACGCATCATGGTGAGCAGATCGGTAGTGGACATCAAAATGCTCAGAGAACTGGTTCGCCGGGGCGAAGGGCACTGCCTTGAATTTAAACTCAAGACGAGTCATCCCGAAAAAATTGTTCGGGAAATTGTGGCCTTTGCCAACACCGACGGCGGTACGTTGCTGATTGGCGTGGGCGACGACGGTACCATTCCCGGCCTGAAATATGCCGACGAAGATGAGTACCTCCTGGTCAGGGCCATCGACAAGCACTGTTTCCCGCCCATTCCGTACACCCTGGAACGGGTGCCGTTGCCCGACGAACGCGAGGTGCTCCTGCTCCGTATTCCGCGCAGTGCCCACCGCCCGCACCACGTCTTGCCCGACCCCGCCAACCCCGACACCAAAAAAGTGTACGTCCGGGTGGCCGACAAATCGGTGCAGGCCAGCAAGGAAGTGCGCGAAATTATGAAAGGCGAACGCGCCGACCGCCCCGTGCGCTTTGCCTACGGCGACAAGGAACGGCTGCTGATGAACTACCTCGGCCAGCATACTAGCATCACGCTCGATGCCTTTGCCGGGTTGGCAAACATTCCGCGCAAAATTGCTTCCCGCACCCTCGTCCTCCTCGTGTTGGCCAACATCCTCGACGTGCATCCCAGCGATGTAATGGATCAGTATTCCAGCCGAACCGGCCTCTGACTCCCGCCAGGTACGTTCCAGGCTCGTTTCTTTTTCCTACATTTAGCCTCCTTTCAGTAACAAACCCAATCCTATGCGATACTCTTTCGGGCCGGTTGTGGCCTTGCTAACCGTGCTGTTGTCGGCCACACAGGTGCTGGCGCAAACAGCCCCTTCCACGTTCAGTGCCAACACCAAATTCGAGCAGATGGGGACGTTGTTGCCCACGCCCAACACGTTCCGCACCGCCGCCGGGTCGCCGGGGAAAGATTATTTCCAGAACCGCGCTGACTATGACATCCGGGTCACGCTCGACGATGCCGACCAGAAAATTATTGGCAGCGAAACCGTGACCTATTTTAATAATTCGACCGACGAACTGCGCTACATCTGGCTCCAACTCGACCAGAATCTGTTCGCCAAAGGCTCAACCGGCAGCATCACCCGCACAGGCGGCGTGAGCGAGGCAGGTATGAGCTTCGCGCAATTGCAAAACCTGACCTCCGTCCGCGAACGCAGCCAACAACAGGCGAGCGACAAATACGGATACAAAATCCTGAAGGTGAGCACCGTGGGCAAGGTGGTGCAGCCGCTGCCCTACACCATCAACGAGACCATGATGCGCATTGACCTGCCCACGCCTCTGCGCCCAGGTACGTCGGTGTCGTTCAGCGTTGACTGGAACTACTTCGTGACGGAATATTATGGCCGCAGTGGCTACGAAAAGTTCAAAGATGGCAACAGTAATTATTTCATAGCACACTGGTTTCCAAGACTTTGCTCGTATAACGATGTGACCGGCTGGCAGAACAAGCAGTTTCTGGGTCAGGGTGAATTCACGCTCATTTTCGGCAACTACAAAGTGGCCATCACCACCCCCACCGACCATGTGGTGGCCGCCAGCGGCGAATGCCAAAACTACAAACAGGTGCTGACCGCCGCCCAGCAGCGGCGCATGGCCCAGGCCACGACCAGCAAAACGCCCGTGATTATTGTGACCCAGGCCGAAGCCGAAGAAGCCAGCAAAGCCCAGCCTGCCGATGTGAAAGGCACCAAAACGTGGGTCTACAAAGCCGACAATGTGCGCGACTTTGCCTTCGCCAGCAGCCGCCGGTTCATCTGGGATGCCATGCAGACGGACGTGTACGGCGATGGCCGTAAAATCTGGAGCATGTCCTATTACCCCAAAGAGGGCAACCCGCTCTGGGAAAAATATTCGACCCGCGTGGTCGAGCATACCCTGAAATCGTACGGCAACCGCACCATCAAATACCCGTATCCGGTGGCTATTTCGTGCCACGCCACGGCGGGCGGCGGCATGGAATACCCCATGATTTCGTTCAACGGCGGCAGGCCCGAAGCCGATGGTACCTATTCGGAAGGCACCAAAGCGGGCATGATCGGCGTGATTATCCACGAAGTGGGTCACAATTTTTTCCCCATGATTGTCAACTCCGACGAGCGGCAATGGTCGTGGATGGACGAAGGGCTGAACACGTTTTGCCAGTATCTGGCCGAAAAAGAATGGGACTACAACTTCCCCAGCCGCCGGGGCGAACCCCAGTACATTGTCGATTACATGAAAGCCGACAAGGCCGTGCTGACACCCATCATGGCCTCGTCGGATAACGTCATTAACCTGGGTGCCAACGCCTACGCCAAGCCCGCTGCGGCCCTGAACATCCTGCGTGAGACTATCATGGGCCGCGAACTGTTCGACTATGCCTTCAAGGAGTATGCCCGCCGGTGGGCCTTTAAATCGCCCGAACCGGCTGACTTTTTCCGTACCCTCGAAGATGCGTCGGGCGTTGATTTGGACTGGTTCTGGAAAGGCTGGTTCTACGGCGTGGAGCCGGTAGACCAGGATTTGGTGGAGGTAGACTGGTTTCAGCCCAGTAGCCAAAACCCCGACGTGGTAAAAGCCGAGGCCCGCGAAGCCTACAAACGCCGCACGAACACCATGAGCAAACAGCGCGACGCGGCCACCCGTACCGAGACCGTGGTGGGCCAAGACAGCACCATGATGGACTTCTATAACCGCTACGACCAGTTTGCCGTGACCGATGCCGACCGCAAAAAATACGAAGACTACCTGGCCACCCTCACCCCCGACGAGCGGGCCACGCTGGAATCGAAGCAGAATTTTTATACGCTGTCGCTGAAAAACAAAGGCGGTTTGCCCATGCCCGTCATTGTCAGGATGCAGTTTGAAGACGGTACGGATTCGGTAGCGCGGTTCCCGGCGGAGATTTGGCGGTTCAATGCCAACCAGATCAGCAAGGTCATTGCCACCACCAAAAAAGTGACCCAATGGACGCTGGACCCCTTCCAGGAAATTGCCGACATTGACGGGGAGAACAACTCATTTCCGCGCACGGCCAGCCCCACGCGCTTCCAGTTGTTTAAGCAGCAGCAGGGTCGGCCTGGTGCGCCGCAAGGTCCCAACCCCATGCAACAGCAACGCCCCGCCCCGCCCGCCCCCGCTGCGCAGGGAAGCGGGAAAAAGTAACAGGTACGTTGTAGGGGCGGGGCTTGCCTCCGCCCTGGGCCGCGTCTGATACGCCGATTACGATATGCCGACGAACAATACGCTAACGAAACCAAATCTGTAAACAACCAATACCCCGCCGACCCGCTTATGTGGCACGAAACCGACAACAAACTAATCCGGCATTTTCAGTTTGCCAACTTCATGGAGGCGTTTGCCTTTATGACCCACGTGGCCCTGCTGGCCGAAAAAATGGATCACCATCCATTCTGGACAAACGTGTACAATAAAGTAACCATCGAACTGACCACCCACGAGGCGGGCAACACCATTACGGAAAAAGACCGTGCGCTGGCCACGGCTATTGACGGAATCTGAGGGCACTTCTTTTCGTACTTTTGGCTGTACCCAAGCATAAACATACATGACGTGTCGCATCTGTGGCCATTCGGAAGGGAATACCCCGTATCAGTTTACCGAGATGATGTACGGCACCCGCGAGGTATTCGATTATTTTCAATGTGCCCATTGCCAGTGTCTCCAGATTGCTGACGTACCCGCTAATCTAAGCCAATATTATCCTGACGGTTATAGCGGATATTTACCGCCGAAAGACAGCGATTATACCGGTATTGGTGGATTTTTCAAGAAAAGCCGGTACAAAGCATCGACCATTGAAAAATCGCTTTTCAACCGGCTGATTGCAGCGGTTGTACCGGCTAAAAAATACATGATTTTGTCGCGGTTTGCCCTTACCATCCACTCGTCTATCCTGGACGTGGGTTGTGGTTTTGGCCGGTACCTGTATCCGTTGTATAATTTCGGTATGAAAAACGTGATGGGTATCGATCCGTTCGTGGAGCCGATGGCGTATCCGGGCGGCTACCGGGTCGAAAAAAAGTACATCGACGAAGTAGACGGGCAGTGGGATCTGATTCTCTACAACCACTCGTTCGAGCACGTACCTGACCCGCTCCAAAACCTGCTGGCGGTTCATAACCTGCTGAACACCAACGGTCACTGCGTAATTCGCATTCCTACCGTAAGCTCCTGGGCCTGGCAGCACTACCGCGAACACTGGGTGCAACTCGATGCGCCCCGCCACCTGTTCATCCACTCGCGGGAGAGTATGCGCCTTTTGGCCGAACAGGCAAATCTGGTGCTCGAAGACGTGGTGTATGATTCGGGGGAAATTCAGTTCGTGATGAGCGAAAAATACAAAGCCGGGTATTCGATGTACGAAAAGATTGCCGACGATAAATCATACTTACAGAAAAAAATTGACCGGTTCCGCAACCTCCGAAAAGCAACGTACCTGAACAAAATCAGCGAGGGCGATCAGGCTACGTTTATTCTGTCGAAAAAAATCGTGATAGTTGCTTAGAAAAAGTAGTCTTTTTTTTGAAAAAAAAGAGCGTTGCTCTGCGCCACTGGGGGCAAGGCAACGCTCTTTCTGTGAAGCAATCGGGACGGTTATTTCACGCTTTTACCTACGTCGAGCAGGTCTTCGGCAGACATATAGCCGATGGTTTTTTTTACCACCCGGCCATTGCCGTTAATAAACATCAGCGTGGGGTAGGCTTCCAGGGGGTACACCTGTGCCAAAGCCGGGCCTTCGCCTTTTTCCATGTCCATCTTCACGTTAATGAACTCGCGGTTGAAATAATCGGCTACGGCTTTTTGGGTGAACACCTGCTTCTGAAGCATTTTGCAGGGGCCGCACCAACTGGCGTAGGCATCCAGAAAAATGAGTTTGTTTTTGGCTTTAGCTTCTTTGAGTACCTCAGCCCAACGGGCACTGGTGAACTGGATACCCACTTCCTTGGGCGCACCGGCAGGTGAAAAAGCAGACGTACCCAGCCAAAGAACCAGGCAAATAGTGAACAGACGGAACATAGTGAGGCTTGGTTAATAATATACAGCATAACGAACACCGAAGCTGGTTTCGTTTCTGCCATGCCGAATACCCGCAAAATTGCTGGTACGTTGCTGGAGGCAAAAATAAAGCCGAAACGGCTGTTTCGGCTTTGGTATGTACAAAAAAGTGCCTCTCTGTTGGCTATGCAACACCCCTCAATAGGCAGGCTGGTGGTCGATAGATGTACCAGTTTCAGCAATGGCCTCTTCCTTTTCTTCCTGGGTCACGGCCTCGTCGGTGTTCGAGTCGCTGTTGCTGGTGTTGGGTTCTTCGTCGTCGGGCTGGTCGTGCTTCTTGGCGGCTTGCTGCGCGTTGGGTACGTTCACCGGATTGGGCGCGGGTGCGGGGCTGGCCATGGCAACCAAGCCGGTTTTGGTTTGGCCCTCACTGGCGGCGGCGTTGGCAATGGCAGCCTCAGGTACGTCCATGGCCCCGTCTTCGGTGTCGTTTAGGCGCAATAGCCCGTTGGCCGAATCCATATCCTGGCTGCCTAATGCCCGGATATTGCGTCCGTCCTGCCCATCGGCCACTTCAGTGCTATCCAGGCCGTTGGCCGAGTTTTCCTGCTCGTCGCGGTGCAGGTTGTCGGGTTCCTGCTTGATGTTTCCAGAATCATCGCTGCTGAAGGAGGTTCTGGTATGGTTTGTGCTCATAGGATCTACAGATTTATTTGCCTGTGTTGTGACCATTGAACCAGCCACCCGTCAAAAGGTTATTAAAAACGAGTTGCTGATTTGGGTACCCTGAATTTGCTAACGAAAAAAAAAGTTACAATTCATTTGTTATTAAAAATATAATACTGACATTTGGTCACTCAAAGTAAACTAGCATAAACACAAAAAACACTATCAGCAGTAACTATCTCAAAATGTGCCGCCCTTCGCCGGGAAAACATACGATCTTAATAGTTGGATAAAGCGTAATTAAAAAGCGAGCCGGTGCTACCGACTCGCTTTTTTGTGTTCAAAGAGTCACCAACAGTCGGGCACTAGTCCAGCGTCAGGGTTTCGTTGATGACCCGGTCTCCACCGCCACCCGCGTACTTATAATTGAGCGTGAAGGTTTTTGTGGCCGGGTCGTACTTATTTACACCAAACTGCACGGTGGCGGCACTGGCAGCCCCTTTTGGGATCAGTTTGACGGTATTGTCCGGGTTTATGACCAGTTGCATCAGCCAGCCACTACCGCCCAAATCGGCAAACTCCGTCTGAATGGTGTTCAGGTTTACGGTCTCCAACGTCTTTTCCCGGTCAATTTTGCGGGGGCCGGCAACAGGGTGCGTAAACAAACCGGTCGATTTGTAGACCCCGTCGTACTGGTTTTTGAGTTTCAGCAAGATAATCTTGTACCCGTAATTGCTGCTTACCGCCAGGTTGTTGCTCGTGCCCGTTACCCGTAGGGGAACCGCATAATTGGCATTGTTGTAGGCAGCCGGGTCGGTGATTTTATCGCTCCCCGAAAAAAAGTTGATCGTCACCGGAGCCAGTCGTTGTCCTGCTTTGATGGTTGTTGACGGAGACACAATCTGGTACAACGCGGCGGGCAAGGCCGTGTACTTGGTACCATTGTCGGCGTTGTACTTGGCCAGCAGGGTGGGGTCAACGGCCAGGTTCACTGTCACGTCTTCTCCCAGCGTTTGGGGGCCAGCCAAATTCACGCTGAACGAGTAGCTGACAGGGGCAGTCTGAATGGACAGCCCCTGGTTGGTGGTTACACCAAAAAACGCCGACGAGGGAATGTCGATGACCGAACCGGCCCCGGCGAAGTTGACAAAATTGGCCTCGTCTTTCAGGCAGGAGGTCAGCCCCAGGGCCAGTGTACCGGCCAGGAGGGGTGCAAGAATTTTTTTCATAAGAAATATGGTCTGAAATTATTTGATCCAGAAAATTTTGGTCTTGTCGAACTGGCTGTTCTGGGTGTCGCCCTGCCCTTTCACCACCTCCGAGTTGTACTGCGTCTCGGACTGAGGGTAGAGCAGCCGCAACGGAATTTGCTTGACTGACGTGCTGGGGTCTTGCGAAACGGGCACCGCCGGAATGCCTGTGCGGCGGTAATCACTCCAGGATTCAAAGGGCGAAATACCGTTCATGGCCACCCATTTTTGGGTCAGAATAAGCCGAATTTTGTCCGTGGCCACACTCCAGGTCACGTTGGGATTATCGGAGGCCAGAAATTCGCGGGCGTAGTCTTCGGCGGTGCCATCTTCGTCGGCAATGCCCAGGTACGTATACGATTGAACAATGGCCGACTCATACAGCGTTTGGGCGTTGCCCGTGAGGTAGCCCCGCTGCACAGCCTCGGCCTGAAGGAACAACGCCTCTGCCGATGACATGATGACCGCCGCCTGGGTAGGGTCCTGCAACAAACCCGGCCCAATAGACGACGTTTGCCCGTTGGGCAGTGGCGCGGTGGTGCCAAAAAACGTGGCCCCGAAACTGCTGCCGCTCACGGGGTTATAGAATCCGAAAATACGGCTGTCCTGGGTCGAAATCAGGAAATCGGTGGCGTAGCGGCCCGCCCGGTAGATGTTGTTATTCTCTACCGGCTGGCCATTTACGCCCAGCCCGAAGGTGCCAAAAAACGGGTTCTGCTGGTTGGTCGAATTAATGTAGCCGGGGTTGACCGTGGCCGCCTCGCCCGCCCGCAAAAACCCAAACGGCGAAGCCTTCAGCACCGTCAGGGCCGACTGGATAAACGTCTGCCGGTCGGCCCGTTCGCTTTGGCGCAAAATCATGCGCAGCTTCAGCGTGTTGGCAAACCGCCGCCACTTGGCCAGGTCGCCCTTGAACATAATATCGTTCACGCCGGGGTTGCGGATGGTGGCCCCCGCCGCCGCCTGTTTGTCGCCATCGGCAAACAAAGCAATGGCCGCGTCGAGTTGTTTGAACAGGTCTTCGTAGATCGATACGCCGCTGTCGTAGGTGGGCTGCACCTGCCCCAGCCCCTGCAAGGCGTTGGTGTAGGGC
This sequence comes from Fibrella sp., assembly GCA_043763995.1. Lineage (GTDB taxonomy): Bacteria > Bacteroidota > Bacteroidia > Cytophagales > Spirosomataceae > Fibrella. The sequence goes on along the minus strand of JAYUKZ010000016.1, from coordinate 12,205 downwards.
ACGTTGCCGTAGGTATCCACCAGATACTGAAAGTGCAGGGCTTTCATGATCTTGGCCATGGCCTGCAAGTACGGCTGCTGTTGCGCCACCGCCTGCTGCTCAATGTAATTGTAGTTTTTCAGGTTGGTGTACCCGTTGTTCCAGATGTTTTGCCCAAACGTGTTGGTAAACTGGTAGTTCTTATCCGAGGTGTTGATCGAGTAATTGCCGCTCCAGTTCCAGTAGCCCATCCAGAGGTTCAGGAACGAAAAATTAGACGGCTGCGAGCCGCTTGTGCCGTTGGCCCCGGTGGGGCCACCTTGCAGGTACGTTGCCGTGTTGGCCAGGGCGTTGGGCAGCACCAGTTCGGGTGTGGCCGCCGTAACCTGGTTGGGGTTGTTGTTAACGTCGAAAAATTCGTCCTTACAACTGGTGGTGGCCGTGAGCAGCAGGGCCATTGCGCCAATGATTATTTTTTTGCTTGTCATGTTCGTAGGTTGGTTAGCAATCAGAAACCAAGACTGACCCGGAAGCCGTAGAAACGGGTGGGCGGGGTCTGAAACTCGTTGGTGGTGCCTTGCGCATTGCTGTTGTCTACCGAATATTCGGGGTCGGTAAAGACGTTGGTTTTGGGCCGCCACATCAGCAGGTTACGCCCCGTAAAACCGAGGGTAGCCGTTTTGATAAACTTAGTAAAACCCAGCACCGTGGCCGGTACGTTGTAGCTGAGGGCCAGTTCGCGCAGTTTCCAGAAATCGGCACTGGTTACGTAGCTCGACTCGGCGTTGTGGTAGCCCGAATTGGTCCAGAACTCCAGGTTGCCGTCGCGGGTGGTTACGTTGGTGTTGTTGGAAAATGTACCGTCGGCGTTGGCAATGACCGAGTTGGGGAACACAAAGTTCTGCCGGTCGTTATACGTCGTGCGGATACCGGTCCCGGTAAATTCCAGCGCATTACCCAGTTCGTTATAAATTACGGCCCCGCCTCTATATTCAAACAACGCACTCAGGGTCAGCCCTTTGTAGCCAAAAGTGTTGCCCAGGCCAAAGCGGTGTTTGGGTTGGGTAGTGCCCTGATACTTAATGTCGGTGTCCAGAATGGGGTAGCCCGTGGTGGGGTCAACCACGGGGCGGCCCACAAACTGCCCCGTCGCGTCGTAGTTGGCCGCTTTGGGGTCGGTGTTTTGCACCCGCGTAATGTCGGTCAAAAACAGGGCCGGGTAGTTCAGGCCGGTGGCGGCAAACACGTCCGATGCCCGCCCGGTCAGGTACTGCGCCGCGCCCGTTTCCGGAATGTTCACCCTGGGCAGCGTGCCAAACACGTCTACCACCACGTTATCGTTGTAGGTGTAGTTGGTGTTGATATTCCAAGTGAAGCCGCCCACGTCCACAATGGGCCGAATGGTCTTCAGTTCCACTTCAATGCCCTGGTTTTTCATCGACCCGGTATTTATCAGGGCACTGGTGAAGCCTGTGGCTCGCGACACCTGAATGGGCACGGTTTGGTTGGTGGTCAGGGTATTATAGACCACCACTTCGGCGTTCAGCCGCCCGAACAAACCAATTTCAACGCCCGCTTCGGTGTTGGTGGTAAACTCCGGTTTCAGGTCGGCAGAGTTGAGGCGGTTGCTTAGCTCAAAGCCGGGCTGACTGCCAAACGGGAAAAACGCGCCCGTGCCCTGGCCAGGGTTAAACGTGTTTTGCAACTGGTAGGGCAACACGTTTACGTTACCGGCGCGGGCCACCCCGCCGCGCAGTTTCAGGTACGTGATGGCGTTGTTGCCTTTCAGGGCCGGAATGGCTTCGGAAAGAATAATTGACGCGCTTACGCCCGGATAGAAAAACGACCGGTTGGCCGGTGCCAGCAACGATGTCCAGTCGTTGCGGCCCGTGATGTTGAGGAACAGATAATCGCGGTAGCCCAGCGTCAAATCGCCGAAAACACCCACCAGGCGGCTTTGTTGCTGGTATTCGCTGCCCACCAGTTGGCCCAGGCGGTTGGCAATGTTATACACGCCCGGCACCACCAACTGCCCCGCGCTGGTGTTCACCTGCCGGAAATACTCCATCCGGGTTTGTTGCCCCACAATGAGTTTGGTCGAAAAATCGCCGAATTTGGGCGACAGCACCACCAGCAGGTCGCCGGTGAAGCGGGTGCTGGTGTAGCTCTGGTCGCCCACGTTGCCGTTGACCTGTTTCACCGACGAGGCAATGTTACCCGCATTCCAGGGGTCTTTCTTGGCGTAATCGCTGAAGGAAACCGCCGCCAGGTTGGTTTTTTGCTGGGTGTTGTTGACCTGCCCGCCCAGGCGGTACAGCACGTTCAACCAGGGTTTCACCTGGTAGGCTACATCGGCAAAGCCCTGAAACGAATAAATATCCTGTTTCTTTCGCGAGTTATTGCCCGACACCTGCCACCAGGGGTTGGGGTAATAGGCGTTGAAATAGCCGTTCACGTCGCCAAACGGCCCGTTGATGTCCATAATCCGGGGGTCGCGCAGGGGGGCGTGGGCGGGTTGGTTCAGGATGTTCCAATACACTGGGCGGTTCTGCGAGAAATCGCCGTTTTCCTGGTTGTAGTTCTGGTACGTGAAGTTCACCTTGCCGTTGGCGGTAAACTTGCCCAGGGTACGGCCCGCGTTGAGGTTGATGTTGGTGCGCGAATACTTATCGTTCGGCACCACCCCGTTTTGGTCTACCCGTTGCAGACCCAGCCCGAAGTATTCCGAGGCATCGCCCACGCGGTACGACAAGTCATGCTGCACGGTGGTACCGGTGTTGAAAAACGCCCGGCGCGGGTCGGTCCCCGTCGATTCAAAAGGCACTTTCAACGTATCGAGCCGGATGGACCCGTCGGCGTTACGTACCTGCACGCCGTAGCCCAGCGGTTGAATAGAGCCGTTGTAGCGCGGGCCAAAACTCTGGTTCTCAAAGGGCACATACAGCCGGATGCCATCGGCGTTGAGAAATGGGTTGCCCTCGCCGCCGTTCGAGCTGAAGGTGCGTTGCAGGTCGGGCATGTAAGAAATGCTCTCCAACTGCGTGTTGTTGCTGTAGGAAATAGTCGCTTTGTTGCGCCCGCCGCCCCGTTTGGTGGTAATGACCAGCACCCCGTTGGAGGCATCGGAGCCGTAGAGCGCGGCGGCACTCGGCCCCTTCAGGATGGTGGTGTTGTCGATATCGTTCGGGTTAATAGACGACAAAAACGAAATATCCGTCAGCACTCCGTCTACCACCAGCAACGCCTGATTATTGCCCAGAAACGAGCGGTTGCCCCGGATGGTCAGGCGCGGGTTGGCCCCAACGCCGTTGCTGGTCAGGTTCACCTGCAACCCCGCCACCTTACCCGTGAGGCCGCTGGCAATGTTGACCGGAGCCGCCTGGATAATCTGGTCGTTGTTGATCCGCGTCACCGACGTACCTACCTCGCGGGCGGTGCGCTGAATGCCGAACGCCGTGATGACCACTTCGTTGAGGTTCGTGGCATCGGGCACCAGGCTGATGTTGAGCGTGGTTTGGTTGCCCGTTACTACTTCCTGCGTCACGTAGCCAATAAACGAAAACAACAACCGCGATGTACCGGCAGGCAGCGTAAGCCGGTAGTTACCCTCGGCATCGGTGGTTACGCCGCGTGTGGTGCCTTTTATGGCAATGTTAACACCCGGCAGGGCCGAGCCATCTTCGCCCGACGTGACCCGACCCGAAACGGCCCGGTCCTGCGCCAGCAAAGGAACGCTGAGCAAACACAGCAGGAGCTGCGTGAGCATTAAAAGTTGTCTCATGGTTGGTTAGTTGATTGATTTGTGTTAAAAAAAATTAAGGAACATGAACCAAATCTAACCAACAGTAACTGAAAGAACAACTATTCGATGGGCTATTTGTACAACTATTATTTGGCGAACAGTAAAAATAGTTTTATAAAATTTTGTTTTGATCGCATTTTCGGAATAATACTCAGAATAAAAAATGCCCAACCTATGAAGGGCAGGGCATTTTAATGAGTTATTCTACTTAATCCAGTTTGTTAGTAGTGTAAATAAACTACTTACACCACATTCACAGGCGTTTCGAGGGCTGGGGCAACAGCTTGTCCGGTCAGTTCGGCTAACAATTCGGTCATACTGACGGTAGCAAAGCTGCTGGCATAGTCCGACATGGCGTAGGGAATAAGAAGCGTGTCGCCGTAGACCTGCGCCCCGCAGCTATACACCACGTTGGGTACGTAGCCCTCGCGTTCGTTTTCGTCGGGGCTGAGGAGCGGTTCTTTCATGCGGCCAATTACCAGGGCGGGGTTGTGCAGATCGAGCAGCAACGCCCCGATGGCGTACTTGCGCATTGGCCCCACGCCGTGGCTCAGCACCAGCCAACCCGCCTCGGTTTCGATGGGCGAGCCGCAGTTGCCCAGTTGCACAAACTCCCACGGGTAGGTAGGCTTCACGATCAGTTCTTTGGTTTGCCAGAAGTACAGGTCGTCGGAATACATCAGGAAAATATTTTCCCCGTCCTGCCGCGACAGCATGGCGTACCGCCCGTTTACCCGACGCGGAAACAAGGCCATGCCTTTGTTCTGCACCTCGGCCCCGTTGAGGGTACTGACCGAAAAATCGGTAAAATCCTTTGTTTCAAGCAATTGCGGAAACGTCACGCGCCCGTTGTAGGCGGTGTAGGTAGCGTAGTAGGTTACGTCGCCCGTAGTATCGGTGAATTCCACAAACCGGGCATCTTCAATGCCGTTGGTTTCGTTGGGCGAGTGCGGAAAAATGCACCGCTCGTCCAGGCTTTGGTCGTCGTCGAAGTGCATCTCGTAGTTAGACCGGGCCAAGGCCAGCAGGCCGCTCGTGACAGCTTCGTACTCGGCGTTGTGCCGAAACTGGCTCATGACCCGCTTCACCTGCGCCTCAATGTCTTGTAGGGTAAACTCGTCGCTGAGGCCCGCCAGAATGCCTTCCGAAATGCTGTTGATGAGCCGCAGTTCGTACAATTTTTTCTCAAACGTGCTCTTGTCGAACTGCTGACTGACGATGGCCTCCGGCGAAGTGACGTACCTGGAGGGCTTCTGGAGCATAATCTGCCCCGCCTGATCGACGTAGCCGGTGCGGAAGGAGATAGACGAAATGTGCCCTTCGCCAGTAGCCCGCAGGCTGAGAATGAACCGTTTATAGCCCGGCGGTAGGTTGGTCTGGTCGGGGTGCCAGATCATAGACGGGTTGAACAACGCCGCCGATTCCAGCGAATATTCCATTGTGAAATAGGCTCCCAGCAGCAGTTTTCGCTCCTCCGAAAGGGGTTCGTCGGTCAGCAGATGCTCTTTCACATGGTCGAACCGGCGCATGAAAAAGACCGTTGGTTTGTGGTGGCGGTTGCCGAACTCGCGCTGCACCTCTTCGAATTTCTGGTGTACTTCGTCTTCGGTAAGCGAGTTGACGCGGGCAATTATTTTCAGAACGCGGGTGCTGTTACCCAGGTCGAAGGGGCGAAACAGTACCCGCGAAGGGTCGGGGCGGAGCACAATGCCGGTGCGGGTGGCTTTTAGGGGCATAACGTTCAGAGAGCCGCTAAGATAAGGTGCTCACCACCGACTGCACAATTGATTTTTCGGGCGTGGGTTTCAGGGCCAAATGCAGTTCGGCCAGGGCCATCAGATACGCCAGCGTCGATTCGGCCCCCTGGTTTTGGTTTACCCGGTCAATGTGCAGCCCGTCGCAGCAGCCCCCGGTGCGGCTGTCGTAGAGCGGCACGCCCAGGTCGTTGAGGCCATTGAACCAGCCAAAAGCCCGTTTGGCACGGCGTTGCCAGTCGGCGTTGCCCGTGATGCGCCAGGCCGCCAAACAGGCCGAAATGCTGCTGTGGGCTTCCAACGGCTGCTGGTCGAACTCGGCCCGGCGGCTCCCGCGCACATGAAACCCGTCGGAACCGATGGGCTGAAAATGCACCCGCCCGGTGGCATCGGTGGGTTGGCTGGTCTGAAGATTCATGAGCCAGGTCAGGCTGCGGAGACCGATCTCAATAGCTTCGGCATCGCCCGAGACCAGCATGGCGTGGGGCAACACGCCGTTGTCGTAGGCCACGGTGTCTTCAAACCACTGCCAGGTAGGCGTGGCCGTTTCCTGGAACCGGAAGCGCAATTTGGCCACCAATTTTTTCTGAATACTCTTGGCCAGCCGGTCGTCGCTGAACCGTTTCAAGTACTCGTGTATGCCCAACAGCGCAAACGCCCACGACCGGGGCGACTGCATATTGAGGGTGGCGGGCAGCACGTTTTCCAGCAGTTTCATGGCCCACCGTTGCGTGGTTGGCTCCGGGCTGCGGCCCACACACGTACCCAGTGCCCAGATGCTCCGCCCGGTACTGTCTTCCGAGCCTACGGTTTCGAGCCACCGGCGGTCGTAACTCATAAAATTCCGAAACTGCCGGTGCTCGTCCGAGTGAGCGTAGTTCAGAAAGGCCATGTAGGTGTCGCCCAGGGGCCGGATGCGCGGGTCGGCGTGGCCCATTTCCTGGAGCAACAGTGTCAGAATCAGGGCGCGGGCGTTGTCGTCGGCGCAGTAGCCTTCGTCGTAGAACGGCAGGTGGTGGCGGGCGTGTTGCACCATGCCCGTGTCGTCGGTGAGGCGCAGGAGGTGATCCAGTTTCAGGGGGGGCAGCGGGCCAAACAAGCCGCTCTGGTACGTGCCGCCCTGGGTGTGGGGGTGGGTCATGCGTTGCTTGCGGGCCTGGGCAAAGGAGTCGGCGTAGCGGCCCATCACGTTTTCCCAGGTCATGTCGCGGCCCATGAGGTAAGCGCGTTTGCGCATGGCGTGGCGGGCGGGTTCGTCGGCCAGCAGGTCAATGACCTGGTCGGCAATGGCTTCGGCATCGTTGAAAGGCACCAGCCGACCCCGGTCGTCGGCCAGTAGTTCTTCGGCATGCCAGTAGGGAGTCGAAATCACGGCTTTGCCCACCCCCACCGAATAAGCCAACGTACCTGAGGTAATCTGGGCGGGGTTCAGGTAAGGGGTAATGTAAATGTCGGCGGCACCCAGAAACTCCAACAGGTCGTCCAGTTCCACAAACTGGTCGTAGAACTGCACGTTCCGCCGCACCCCGTTGGCCTCGGCCAGGGCCTTCAGGCGGTCGCGGTAGGCTTCGCCCTCGTGCCGCAGCAGGTGGGGGTGGGTGGCCCCCAGCACCATATACGCCACGTCGGGGAACCGCTCCAGGATTCGCGGCAAGGCGTTTATCACGTTTTCGATGCCCTTGTTGGGCGACAGCAACCCGAAGGTGAGCAACACCTGCTTCCCTTCCAGCCCGAACCGGTCTTTGTAGAAATGAGGGTCAACAAACGGCATATCGGGAATGCCGTGGGGGATAAGGTCGATCTTCTCGGCGGGGATCTCGTAGATTTCGATCAGGAATTTGCGCCCCTTTTCCGACATGCACACCACCCGCGTCGAGAGGTCGGCAATGGCTTTCAGGGTCAGAAGCTGGTCCTGGTCGGGGTTTTTCAGGATGGTATGGAACGTGGAAACCACGGGCATACTCAGGCCCCGCAACAGCGTCAGGATGTAGTTGCCGGCGGGGCCGCCGTAGATGCCGTATTCGTGCTGAAGGCATACCACGTCTACGTTGCGGGCGTTCAGAAACTCGGCGGCGTTGCGGTAGGCTTCGAGGTCGTGCTGAAAAAAATCGTACCGAACCTCGTCGGGATAGTCGTACCCCTCCATGGTGTCGTTCACGGATACGACCCAGGGCGTGGCCCCCGGCACAAACCGGGCATACGACTGGTACATATCGGCGGTAAACGTAGCAATACCACACTGCCGGGGCAGGTAATCGCCGATGAAGACCACATTTTTGGGGAGCACTCCCGATGGGAGAGCCGTTGGCGCAAGCGTTGTCATGGAGGTGTTGAGTAGTACTGTTACTCTATCAACCCGATTTGGCCCCGCCGGGTTTAGCCCCGCCCCATAAAACCGCGAAAGCCAGCCGGTTAGGGCTGGCTTTTGGGGGAAGTTTTCTGTGTCGTCAGGTCCCCCGACCTGACGTTTCGGGGTCCCCTGACCCCAGGCACAGCAATATCAACATTTGAAAGTTGATTCTACTTCTATTCGCCTTCAGCGGTTGAGTTTACTACGGCAGGGGTCAGGGGACACCCAAAACGTCAGGTCGGGGGACCTGACGACACAGAAAACATTTTCAATGCTTCAACAGCCGGATGGTCTTGGTTTGGTTTTTGGTTTGAAGGTGGTAGAGGTACACACCTGTGGGCAGGTCGGCTCCTTCCACGCCCACCCGATACGTACCGGCGGGTTGCGCGTCGGCACTGTTTTGCTGGCGCAACACACTCCCCCGCGCATCGGTCAGGGTGTGGGTCACGGGGCTGTTTTCGGGCAAGGCATACTCGATGGTAGTCTGCTCCTGAAACGGATTAGGCCAGGCCGAAACGGTCATATCGGCGGTGCGTTCGGCAGTGGCGCGGGCCGAGACGGGGGCCACTATGGCGGCAAAAACCGACCCGGCGCGGGCCTCGAAACCGGGCAACAGGCTGATGCTTTTACCTGCCGTGTAGCGCACGTCGCTCCCGGCCTGAAGCGCGTTGGTGGCCGAAATCCGCTCCACGGCCTGTACGTCGAGCACGGTATTGGCCGTTACGGCACTAGCCATCAGGGCGGACGTGTTGGAGAAAACAGCCGGGGCAACCAGCCGGGCCGATGCGGTTTGGGCCGTTGCCGAAAGGCTTGCCCCACAAATAGTTAGGATCAGTAGCGTGTGTTTCATGGACTCTGTATGTGTTCTTCGACAAGTTTACAGAATTTCGGCCAAAGGCTTAACTTTTTCGCCCGAAAATTAATTTAAGGGTATCGGGAAAGGGTGTTATTCGTTCCCCCAACGTACCTGAGCATGAAAGTAGAACACATCCGCGAGCAACTCCACTTACTGATCGAAGAAGTCGATGACATTTACGTGCTCAACGGCCTGTACCGCAACCTGTTGGCCGATAAAAAACAGCGCGATGCCTATGAACAGGAACAGGTTCGCAAAGCCAAAAAGAAGCAGGAGTAGGCGGGTGCCTACGCCGGTTCGCCTTCTATTTCCCGTACCAGTTGGTCGTACCAGGTTTGGCCGTAGGCCCGGATGAGGGCTTCGCGGACGAATTTGTAGACCGGTACGTTCAGTTCTTTGCCCAGCCCGCAGGCGGGGGCGCAAATGGGCCACCGGTCGTAGTTCAGGGCGTGGTACTGCTCGTATTTCGTGACCCGGATGGGGTAGAGGTGGCACGAAATGGGCTTTTTCCAGTCTGTTTTCCCATCGTTATAGGCCGCTTCGATGCCGCATTTCAGCGTATTTTTTTCGTCGTAAAGCGCGTACACGCACTCGCGTCCGCCCACGGTGGTGGTCACATAGTCGCCGTCGTCGTCGGTTTCGTAAAGCCCCTGCGTGTCAATGGCCTGGATGCCCGCCGCCGAGAGGTAGGGTTTTATGGCAGGGTACAGGTCGCGCAGTTTTTCCAGTTCGTTCAGTTCCAGCGGTGCGCCGGCATCGCCCTCCACGCAACACGCGCCTTTGCATTTGTTGAGGTTGCAGACGAAAAACTGCTCGGCAATGTCGTCGCTGATAACGGTTTGGTCGATGAGTATCATGCGGTGAAGTTACTCGCTGAGGGTGAGTTTCTGGCCTTCTTTCACGGTGGTGCCGGACAATTTGTTCCAACGTACCAGGTCGTCAACCGTTACGCCATACTGTTTCGAGATCCGGTAGAGCGTTTCGCCTTTGGCCACGGTGTGGAAAGCGGGTTTCTCAGGTACGTTGGTGGGCGGCGGCGTTTCCTGCACGGGCGGGGCCGTGGGCGCGGGTATTACCGGTGCCGCCACCGCTGCCGAAACAGGTTGCCCCGACGGGTAGCCCGACGGAATTTTTTCGACCGTAAGCACCTGCCCAACAGCTAGTTTATCGTCGGTGGTGAGGTTATTGCTGGCCAACAAATCGGCTACGGGGATGCCGTAATATTTTGCCAGGCTGTAGAACGTTTGCCCGGCTCCTACGGTGTGTTTGGCGGTGCGGCCCTGGTAGGGTTCGGCGTTGTCGGTGCGGCGCATTGGGGGCAGCGGGGGCGCGGTGCCAATCTGGTTGCGGGCCACAGGCTTGTCAGGTACGTTGGCGGGCGGGATGCGCTTGGGTTGGACCGTGGGGGCCGCTACGCTTGGAGCCGTGGGGTCGGGGGTGTCGGGGTAGGTAACGGGGCGGGCGGGGGTGGTGCGCTGGCGGTCGGCTTCGCCCTCGGCCCGCACAATGATGGTGCGTTGGGGCGACCCGGCGGGGCGGGCGGCAGGGGCCGGGCTTGGTTCAGCTTCAGCGGTTGGCGCGGCCTCGGTGCGGGTCATGGGCGCAGTTGGGCGCACTGGCGCGGGCGTTGGGCGGGGGCGTGGCGCAGGGGTGGCAACGCTTTCGGGGGGCGTAGCCATTGGCGTGGCTTCACCAACCAGTTTAGGCTGGTAGCGTCTGCGCTCCGAAGCGTTGCGCGGAATACCCCCGGTCTGCCCCGCGCCGGTCTCCACGGCTACGGATTCGGTGGGGCGGGTGATGGGCAATTCGGTGGGCGGCGGGCCGTAGGCGGGGGGCGCGGTCAGGATTTCGACCGGTTTTTTGGCTGGGCGGCGTTCGCGCAACCACAGCACCCGCCCCACCTGGAGTTTCTGCACCCGGTCCATGCGGTTGTAGCGCAGCAGTTTTTTCAGCCGAATGCCGTACCGTTGCGAAATGCCCTGCATCAACTCGTCGGGGCGGGCGGTGTGGAACGGAACCAGTGCTTTCTTACGCTTTTTGGCCAGGTAATACACTTCGCCCGGCACCACCGCATCACGGTCGGAGAGGTCGTTGTAGCGCAAAAAGCTGGAGAGGCTAATGCGGGCTTTTCGGGCCAGCGTGGCCGGGCGGTCGCCGGGTTGGGCCTGAATGCCGGGTAGCCCGTTTATTTCGTACAAAATAGGGTCATTCACCGACCCGGCATACTGCGTTACGCGCTTCAGCACGGGGAACCCCAGGTCGTCGTTGGCGAGGGCGGTGGCGGCGGGCGGGCCAGGTACGTTGGTGGTTTTGGCCAGTGGGCTGTTGAGGCGGTCGTAGGGCGTGGGTATGGTCAGCAGATACGGTTTGTCGGTCGGCACGTGGTCAACCAGGAGCCAGCGGTTGTAGGCCCGGATGTCGGCGGCTGAGACGTTCAATTCGTCGGCAATGGTCTGGATAGTTTTGCCCGCGCCCTCGCCATATTCGACCAGCGCAAAGGTGCTATTGGGTTTGTAAGTAGCCAGGGCACTTTCCACGGCAATTTTGTGGGCAAAAAACCGCAGCACATACCGGTCGGTGCTGCCATTCAGGTCAATGCTGCTGGCCCCGGCCCAGGCGGGCGAAACCAGTTTGCTGATGCCGCCCGCGCCCAGATAGAACGAATACAGGGCCGACACCCAGTTGGTGTAGATGCCGTAGCTGCGCAGCAAGTACTTGGCCGTGGCCCGGCTAGAGGCCGAAATGTTCTTCCGTTCGTCTACCTCTTCGGTCACGGCCAGGCCATAATTCTGGGCCGTTTCGAGCTTAAACTGCCAAAAACCCACCGCCTGCGAACTGGAAACGGCATCGGGCAGCAGCGCACTTTCCTGCATGGCCAGGTACTTCACGTCGGCGGGAACGCCGTTACTGAGCAGCACCGCCTCGATGAGGGGGAAATACAGCACCGCCCGTTCCAGTTGGCTGTTCCAATACTGCCGGTTGGCCATTAGCGCGTTGATGTCCTGCTGCACCAGAAGGCGGGCCTCGTCGTCGAAACGTACCTGGAGGTCGGCAAAGGTTAGCTGGGTTGGGGCGGCGGGGGTAGGAACGGGTTGGGCCGTGGCCGAAACGGTGGCCCAGCAGAGGGCAAAAAAGAGCAGGATGGGTTTCATAAGTCAGTGTTTACGGGCCAAAAGCAGACCGTCGCGCAGGGGCAACAGCAGGTTTTCGACGCGGGGATCGGTATGGATTTTCTGGTTGAAGGCCAACACGGCGCGGGTGTCTTTGTCGGCGGGTTTGAGCGGCTCTACCACTTTGCCGCTCCAAAGTACGTTATCGGCCAGGATGAATCCCCCCGGCCTGACTTTCTCGATCACTAAATCGTAGTAAAGGCTGTAATTTTCTTTGTCGGCATCGATAAAAACCAGGTCGAACGGGCCGCTGAGGGTAGGCAGCAGCGCGGCGGCGTGGCCCACGCGCAGGTC
>JAYUKZ010000015.1:0-21153 GCA_043763995.1 Fibrella sp. | reverse complement strand
CCGCGTGGAGGTCAATCGTCATCAGGCGGTCGGCCCCGGCGGCGGCCAGCATGTTGGCTACCAACTTGGCGGCAATGGCCACGCGGGGCTTGTCTTTGCGGTCTTGCCGGGCGTAGCCGAAGTACGGAATCACGACCGTAACGTAGTGGGCCGAGGCGCGGCGGGCGGCATCCACCATCAGCAGCAACTCCATCAGATTGTCGGCGGGCGGCGGCGTAGACTGAATCACAAACACGTCGCAACCCCGCACCGACTCTTCATAACTGGGCGACATTTCGCCGTCTGAGAAGCGGCGGCAGGTGTAGCCGCCCAGGTCTTTCCCGTAATGATGCGCAATTTTTTCGGCCAGGTACGTAGACTGGCTACCGGAAAAAATCTTGACGGGATTGAACGAAGCCATGGGGTGGTGTGCCTGAATTTTCGGCAAAGGTAGGCTTTTCGGCCCACGGGCGCAACCTTTAGTTACTTTAAGCGAATGTCCCCATCACCCGCAACCGGTCAATTTTTCCGGTTGCCGTCTCTGGAAACTCCGGCATGGTTCGCCACTCTTTCGGCACGGCATAGGGGCCGCAACTGATTTCCACGGCCCGACGGATTCCCTGCCAGTGGGTGTCGCTCAGAGGGGTGTTTTCCAAAAAGAGGACTACCCGTTGCCCCAGGCGTTCGTCGGGCAGACCTGCCACAAACAGGCGCTGGGCCAGGTGTTGCGTGGCCAGGTACGTGCTCACGGCCTGTTCCACCCGTTCGGGCTGCACTTTCACGCCGCCCGTGTTGATGATGCTGTCGGCGCGGCCCAAAAGCCGGAAATGCCAGGGGTCGGTTGGTTGTTGGGGGGCGAAAAGCTCAACAACGTCGTTGGTTTGTACGGGTAAAAAGTTGGTGGCGGCGGCGGTGATTCGTAAACACTGCCGGTCATCAATGCTGACTTCCACGCCCGGCAGCACCCGGAACAACAGGCTTCGGTCGGGGCCGTTCAGCCGCCGGATAGCCACGTGCGAGACGGTCTCGGTCATGCCGTAGGTGCTGTAAATGGGTGCTCCGATGGCCTGACAGGCCGTTTCCAGGGCCGGACTTGTAGTGGCACCGCCCACCAAAATGGCTTTCATGCCATTGAGTAACGGTGCCCATCTTGATTCGCCCAACGTACCTGTGTCGGCCAGAATGGTCTGGAGTTGGAGCGGCACAAAGGCGGCAAACTCGAACCGGGTGGTGCGGGGGTCGAAGGCCAGCAGGGGGTTGGCCGAAGGGGGTACCACCGTGAGCCGCAGCCCCAGCACCTCGCCCCGCACCAGCATCATCACCCCGGCAATGTAGCCGGTGTTGAGGCACACCAACGCCCGGTCACCGGGCACAAGGCCAAAGGTTTTCCCCGTAAGCCGGGCCGAGGCTTCCAGTTGCGCCCGGCTGAGGGAAATGATTTTGGGTGTACCCGTAGACCCCGATGTTTGAAGGCTGAAGGTGAGCGCACCCGCCCGCCAGTCGTCAAGAAACATATAAGTAAATATAACTATGCATTAATACAAAATGTAAGTATGGTCAGGCAAACCAACATTGGCCCCGTCTGGTTTCCAACGTATATTTGCGGGCCACATAATTGCGGCGATTCGGGGCGTTCGGCCAATCAACAGAACGTACCTGAACGCCGATTAGTAGGTTTATGGAAGAAGCTAGAATTGTCAACCCAATCTCCCCCGATAAAGTTACCGACCGGCCCGGTCTGCTCGAATACGCCCACACAGCGGGCGGAGCCATTATTCGGCCCGAAGACAAGGGCAAAATTACGGGCCGTGCCGTCTCGGCCATGCGCGAGCAGACCGAGATGCAGATTGCCCAGTTATATAAGCAAATGCAACTTTTGGCCGAACAGGCCACGGCGGTTCGGAACCGGGTAGAGGTATCAGAACGAATTTACAGTGCCCAAATGAGTTTCGACCCCATCATTGGCCACACGTATTATTTTTATTTACGAAAAAATGGCAGCGATGCCCTTTCCATGATTGCCCCCGGCGAGTGGGGCCGCAAATTCCCCTTCGAACGGTGCGTGGCCACGGTAAAACTGCTGGCCGACCACACCTGGGACGTTTATTATCACGAATTAATCATGAGCGAATGAGCATCAACTGGCAACCAATTCGCGAATACCGCGAGATTAAGTTTGATTTTTTTGAGGGCATCGCCAAAATCACTATCAACCGCCCCCACAAGCGCAATGCGTTTACGCCGCTAACCGTCCGCGAAATGTCGGAGGCGATGGAGTTGGCCCGGCAGGACCAGGCCGTGGGCGTGGTGATTCTGACCGGCGAAGGCCCCGATGCCTTTTGCAGCGGCGGCGATCAGTCGGTGCGGGGGCATGGCGGGTACATTGGCGAAGATTCCGTGCCGCGCCTGAACGTGCTCGATTTTCAGATGCAGATTCGGCGCATTCCCAAGCCCGTGGTGGCTATGGTGGCGGGCTACGCCATTGGCGGCGGCCACGTGCTGCACGTGGTGTGCGACCTGACCATTGCCGCCGACAACGCCCGGTTCGGGCAGACCGGCCCCGTGGTGGGTTCGTTCGACGGGGGGTTTGGGGCCTCGTACCTGGCGCGGGTGGTGGGTCAGAAAAAGGCCCGCGAAATCTGGTTCCTCTGCGACCAATACAACGCCGCCGAAGCCCTGGACATGGGGCTGGTCAATAAAGTTGTTCCCCTCGAGCAGTTGGAGACCGAAACCGTGGCCTGGTGCCGTAAAATTTTGGAGAAAAGCCCCATTGCCCTCCGTATGCTGAAAGCTTCCTTCAACGCTGAACTCGACGGGCAGGCCGGTATTCAGCAACTCGCGGGCGATGCTACGCTGCTGTATTACTTGTCGGAAGAAGCCAAAGAAGGCAAAAATGCGTTCCTGGAAAAGCGCAAACCCGACTTCAGCAAGTTTCCCAAATTTCCCTGACGAACAGTCGGATTTTCTACTCCAGGTTGCTCTTTAACACGTACCTGGAGCCAACTTTTATTCAGCTATTTATGACCGTAGATGTTTTGTGTTTGGCGGCTCACCCCGACGACGTAGAAATGACCAGTGCCGGTACGGTGCTGTCGCTGGTGAATCAGGGCCGGTCGGTGGCCGTTATTGACCTCACGCAGGGCGAACTGGGCACCCGTGGTACGCCCGAAATCCGGCTGGCCGAAGCCACCGAAGGCGCACGGCTCATGGGCCTCACCGACCGCCGGAACATGGGCTTCCGGGATGGGTTTTTCCAGAACGACGAAGCCCACCAAACGGCCCTGGTGGCCTGGATACGGCATTACCGGCCCCAAATTGTGCTCACCAACACCCCCGAAGACCGCCACCCCGACCACGGACGGGCGGCGCAACTCGTGACCGATGCCTGTTTTTATGCCGGTCTCAGGATGCTGGAAACCACCGACCCCCTCACGGGCGTGGCCCAGGAAGCCCACCGACCAACGTACCTGTACTATTTCATCCAGGACCGGTCATTGAAACCCGATTTTGTGGTCGATGTGTCGCCGTTTTGGGGCCAAAAACTAGAAGCTATTCGGGCCTATAAAAGCCAGTTTTTCAACCCCGACAGCCCCGAACCCCAAAGCTACATTTCGGGCGAACCGTTCATGAAATTTCTAGAATCGCGCACCCGCGAGCATGGCCACATGATAAATGTGGAGTTTGGCGAAGGTTTCCTGACCAAACGAATGCTGGGCGTAACCGATTTGTTCTCACTGGTCTAACCACGCTGGCATCTAGGGCGATAGCCGTTCAATGAGCCAGGCATCATCCTCCAAACGATAACGCAGCCGGTCGTGGAGGCGGCTGGGGCGGCCCTGCCAAAACTCGATCTGGTCGGGCACCACCCGGAACCCGCCCCAGTGGTCGGGCCGGGGAATGGGCCGGTCGGCGTAGGTTTGTTCCAGTTCGTGCTGCCGGGTTTCGAGCACCGCCCGGTCGGTAATGACCGCGCTTTGGGCCGACACCCACGCGCCAATTTGGCTACTGCGGGGGCGGCTGTTGAAATACTCGTCCGACTCTGCCGCCGAAACCACCTCTACCCGCCCGTCGATACGTACCTGACGTTCCAGTTCGGGCCAAAAAAACGTCAGCGCGGCCACGGGCATGGCCAGGAGGGATTGGCCCTTACGGCTTTGGTAGTTCGTGTAAAAACTAAATCCCCGGCTGTCGATGCCCTTCACCAGCACAATGCGGCCTTCGGGTCGGCCTTCGGGGCTGATTGTGACCAGGTGCATGGCGTTTGGTTCGTGAACATCGGCGGCCAGTGCGGCGGTAAACCAAGTCTGAAACTGGGCGATGGGGTCGGGCAAAACATCCGTCAGATCCAGGCCGTTGAGGGTATATTCTTTGCGTAAATCGGCAACAGGAGCAGCCATAGGGTGGGTTGTGTAGGCCGTAGGCCCGTGGTTGTGGCGTAAAAACCGGGTAAATTGTTTACTTTTGCAAAAGTAATTGGTGCGTAACCAACATGACAAACGAAGAACAGCAATTCGACCAGCCCGTGGATGTTAATCAGCCTGACAGCCCGCAGCCGGAAACGACAACGGCGACCGATGAGGTCGTTGAATCCCACTCAACAACCGCCCCTGAACGTCAGGATACAGCGTTACCCGAATCAATAACGGATACTAGTCAGTCCGGTTCCACTACACCGGAACCCGTTGATGCGCCCGAAACGGTTGCGCCGGTAGCCCATACCGACGTACCTGAGCCAGTTGGTTCAGTACCGGAGCCTGAACAGCCCGCCGATGAACAGGAACAGCAAGCTGAGCCTACCGCCGAAACACTTTCCGTTCCTGAAGAGGCACCCCAGGAGTTGCCTGTGTTTGAAGCCCTTGCACCGGAACCGGTGGCAGAGGTGGAGCCGGTGACGGAACCAATGGTTGAAGAAGTGCCCGTTGTTGAGGCTGCCGACGTACCTGATGCGTCGGTTCCCCCCGAAATAGCACCGGTTGCCGAATTGGAGGCTACGCTGCCCGAAACCCCTGCGGCTGCCGAAACTGAGTCCGATCAGGAGGAGGTTCCGGTCACCCCGCTTGCCGATTATAGCCAGTATTCCAAGCAGGATCTGGTTGCTTTGCTGGACCAAACCCTGGCCGGATTGAACGTTGAGCCGGTGACACCCGCTCTGTTTCGGCAGGCCGACGACGTAATAAAGCAGAGCAAGCCGGTCATGGATCAGCTCAAGCGGGCCGAACGGCAGGCGGCACTGGCCAAGTACACGGAAGAAACCGGAGCCGAAGAAGGGTTTCAGTTTCGCACCGACGATCTGGCCCTGCGATACGAAGATATTTACAAGCAGATCAGGGCGCAGAAAAACACGTATTTCCAGTCGCTCGACAAGGCGAAGGATTCCAATTTTTCGGCCAAAACCGATTTGCTTCGCCGTCTGCGCGAGTTAGTAGAATCGGACGAGTCGAACGCGGGGGATGCCAAAACAAGCTGGAATAGTTTCAAGGCTATTCAGGATGAATGGAAAGCCGCCGGGAATATCAATTCGCCGCACAACGCCACGCTTTGGGCCACCTACCACGCCCTGGTAGACCGCTATTACAGCAACCGAAACATCTATTTTGAACTGAAAGAACTGGACCGAAAGAAAAATACGGCCCAGAAAACGGAGGTTATCGAGAAAGTAGAGGCTATGGTGCTGGCCTACGCCGAGAAAGACGTGACCCGCCAAACCATCGATGAGGCCAACGTTCTTTTCGATGAATACAAGCACATTGGCCCGGCCCCCAAAGCCGAGCAGGAGGTGTTGTGGCAGCGCATGAAAACGGCCCTTGACGTACTCTACGACAAGCGCAGGGGCCGCACCGAAGAAACCCGCAAGGAATCGTCGCAACTTTATGAGGAGAAGTCGGCCATCTACGAAGAATTGCTGCCCCTGACCTCGTTCACCTCGACGGGAATAAACGACTGGAACGACAAGACCAAGGCCGTGATGGCCCTTCAGGACCGTTGGAACGCCGTGAAAGGGCCGATGCCCCGCGACGAAGGCAAAGACCTGAGCAAGAAATTTTGGGCTGCTCTCAAAACGTTTTTCGCTAATAAAGGCGAGTTTTTCCGGCAGTTGGAAGCCAAACGTGAGGAAAATCTAAAAGCTAAAATCGAGCTTTGCGAGCAGGTGGAAGCCATTTTGGTCGCTGGTGAAGACTCTGGCGATACCACCCAACGGGTGATTGAGTTGCAAAAAGAGTGGAAGAACCTGGGGCAGGTGCCCGAAAAGCAGAAGAACACCATTTTCGACCGGTTTAAGGCTGCCTGTGATGCGTTCTTCGACAAAAAACGCAACCGCAGTCAGGATACTGACCGCGAGTTTGACGCGAACCTGACCAAGAAAGAGGCGCTGATTGTCCGCATTGAAACCGCCGCTACCCAAAACGCTGACCTAGCGCAGTTGAACGACTACAAGGCGGAATGGACGGCCATTGGCTTTGTGCCGAAAAAAGATAAGGAGCGCATTCAGAAAAGCTACATCGCCGCCATCAACGCGCTCGTTCGGGCCAACGGCACCATGTCAGGCACGGAAAAAGACCGCCTCATGCAGGACAACGAAGCCGAGGTAAGCCGGTTTGGCAGCCCCCGCGCCGACCGTGGCCCTCGTCCAGACCGTGGCCCCCGTGAGGGTGGCACTAGCGGCGACCGTGGCCCGCGCCCCGGTGGTGGTGGTGAAGGTGGTGCTAACCGTGGCCCGCGTCCCGACCGTGGCCCCCGCGAGGGTGGCGGTTTCCGGGGTGGGCGTGACGGGGGCCGCGATGGCGGTTCCCGCGACGGGGGCGATTATGCCGCGTACCGCCGTAGCAGCGAAGGCGGTGGCAGCGATGCCCGGCGGCGCATTTCGACGCTGGAAAACGACATTGCCACGTACCAGAACAACATTGAGTTTTTCGCCCGCTCGAAAAACGCTGATCAACTCCGGGCGGATATCGAGAAAAAGATTGCCGATGCCCGCAAGCAAATCGAGCAGCTTCGGGGGCAGGAATAAGCAAACAGCGAAATAGCCTGAACGCCCCGCCGATGTACCGTTGGCGGGGCTTTTTTTGCCCCAACACTTGCACGCACGGTCCGAACGGTCTATTTTTGTGCTACCAAATCTGAGGCAGACTCGTATCATTAGCTAGTACTGCTTCTCTCTATTGCTCAGTGGTAGAGAAATTTAGAAAAATGAATAAGCCGGTGTCGCATAGTGGTCGATTGCACCTGACTTGTAATCAGGAAGGGTAACCTCCCGGGGGTTCGAATCCCTCCACCGGCTCTAATATGATGTATCCTCACTGTACCGAACCCGTCGGTACAGTCGGCCCTTCCCGGCATTCTTCCCTTTGTAGGTCCCGGTTTGTGCGTGACAATTTGGACAGATTAATCGAAGATTTCCTCGACAGTTGTTTGTTGAATCTCCGTCCATATGGTCAATTTCTAGGGGAATCAGCCTTCCATTCCAGATTTTACCTTTACAGACCGAGCAGTTGTGTCCCTCTGTTCGTATCAGATAGTTCTTCCAGGTTAAAGCACTGGCAACACCTGTGTTGATCTTGGTCTGTTGTCGATTTAACAGTTGACATTGATTGGAGCAATATTTGTAGGAAGGACGAGCACTGAGTTTTCCACAAAAAATACAACTTCCTCTTTCTTTTCTTTCGGTTGGCATGACATAAAAATGATGAATGAAACTACCAAAATTTTTCGTCATTTTTATTGTTCGGCAATCAATAGGTCGTTGACGGTCCGCCGCTGCGGTTCGATCCCGGCTGGAGGCACATAAGAAAAGCCCTGTTCCACCGAGCAGGGCTTTTCTTATGTGCAGGTACGTTGTCCGGCAATCGTCAGGCTGCCAATGCCTGTTCCAGATCAGCAATCAGGTCGGCCACGTCTTCGATGCCTACGCTGAGGCGGATAAGGGTATCTTTGAGACCGTTTTTCTCGCGTTCTGCCTTCGGGATGCTGGCGTGGGTCATGCTGGCGGGGTGCGTACAGAGTGACTCTACGCCCCCCAGCGACTCGCCGAGGGCAAACAGACGCACACTCTCCATGACTTTTATGGCTTCGGGGTATGAATCGCCGTGAAGTTCAAAGGAAAGCATACCGCCGAAGCCGCGCATTTGCCGGGTGGCAAGTTCATGGCCGGGGTGGGTGGGCAGACCGGGGTAATAGACCTGACTGACGCGGGGGTGCTGTTGCAGGTATTCGGCCACGCGCTGCGCGTTTTCGCAATGACGCTGCATTCGGATGTGGAGTGTTTTTATGCCCCGCAGAGCCAAAAAACAATCTTGTGGGCCGGGCACCGCGCCGCAGGCATTCTGAATGAATTTTAGGCGAGCGGCAAGGGTATCGTCGTTGCAAACAATGGCCCCCATCACCGTGTCGGAGTGGCCGCCAATGTACTTTGTGACTGAGTGCAGTACCAAATCGGCACCCAAATCGAGCGGATTTTGCAGGTACGGCGACGCAAACGTGTTATCGACCACCAGCAGGATACCCCGCGCCTGGGTACGTTCGGCAATGGCTTCGATGTCCACAAGGCGGAGCAACGGGTTGGTGGGCGTTTCGATCCAGACCATCCGGGTACGTTCCGTGAGGGCATTCTCCAGATTGGCGGGATCATCGAGCGGCACAAACCGGAAGGTGAGGCCAAAGGGTTCGTATACTTTGGTCATGATCCGGTAGGTGCCGCCGTATAAATCACTGCTGGCAATGATCTCGTCGCCGGGGGTAAACAGTTTCAGAATGGCATCGGTAGCACCCAGGCCAGAGGCGTAGCAAATGCCGTGTTTACCGTTTTCCAGCGCGGCCAGATTGGCCTGCAACACGTCGCGGGTGGGGTTTTGGGTGCGGGCATATTCGTACCCCTTGTGTACCCCCGGCGACTCCTGCACGTAGGTCGAAGTCTGGTAAATGGGGGTCATAATGGCCCCCGTGGTGGGGTCGGGCTGAATACCCGCGTGGATGGCTTTCGTTCCAAACTTCATTTTTTAAGCAGTAACAGCCGCCAGCAGGTCGGCCTGGGTGATGACGTGGATAGTATCCTGCTCGTCGCGGACAAGCAGGGCGCGGTTTTCGCGGTCAATCAGGGAAGAGAGTACGTCGAGGGTGTTATCCAGGCCCACGAATTTGAAGGGCTTGTCCATCACCGTTTCCACCAGTTGCGTCTTCACGTTGGGGTCGTCGATGAGGCGGCTCAAAATGGCCGAGTCCGTGAGGCTGCCCACAATGTGGCCGGTGGTGTCGGTAACGGGCATCTGCGAAATGCCGTGTTCGTTCAGCAACTTAATGGCCTGGCTCACAGGTACGTTGCCGCCAACGGTAGTGAGCGTACTGTGGCCGTTGCGGGCGCGAACAATGTCGCGGGCGGTGGCAAACTGCCGGGCTTCCAGAAACCCGTGGTCTTTCATCCAGGCATCGTTATAGATTTTGCCCAGATAACGCGTGCCGTGGTCGGGCAGGATAATGACCATCACGTCGGTTTCGGTCAGGTGCTCTTTGGCCCATTCCAGTGCGCCGTGCGTGGCCGACCCGCACGACCACCCCACAAAAAGACCCTCTTCCCGCGCCAAACGCCGGGTCATGATGGCGGCATCTTTGTCGGTCACTTTTACGAAGTGGTCGATGAGGCTGAAATCGACATTTTTGGGCAAAATATCTTCGCCGATGCCTTCGGTGAGGTAGGGATAAATCTCGCCTTCGTCGAAGATGCCCGTCTCTTTATATTTCTTGAACACCGACCCGTATGTATCGATGCCAATGGAAACCACGCCGGGGTTTTGTTCTTTCAGGAATTTGCCGGTGCCGCAGATGGTGCCGCCCGTGCCTACGCCCGCCGCAAAATGGGTGATTTGCCCGTCGGTGTCGCGCCAGATTTCGGGGCCGGTGGTGGCGTAGTGGGCGGCGGTGTTCGAGAGGTTGTCGTACTGGTTGGGGTAGAGGGCATTAGGCATCTCGCGGGCCAGCCGTTTGGACACCGAGTAGTAGGAGCGGGGGTCTTCGGGGGCCACGTTGGTGGGGCACACAATGACTTCGGCCCCCACCGCCCGCAGAATGTCAATCTTCTCCTGCGACTGCTTGTCGGCCATCGTGAAAATACATTTATAACCCTTGCCAATGGCCGCCAGTGCCAGCCCCATTCCGGTGTTTCCCGATGTGCCTTCGATGATGGTGCCGCCGGGTTTAAGCAGCCCCGCCGCCTCGGCATCGGCAATCATCTGCACGGCAATGCGGTCTTTTACTGAATTGCCGGGGTTGAAATATTCGACTTTGGCCAGCACCGTGCCCCGGATACCCCGCGTGACACGGTTGAGTTTTACCAGGGGCGTGTTGCCAATGGTGTCGATAATGGAATTGACGTAGTTCATGCCGTTGCTGAGTAGAGAGGGGTAAAGCTACCAAAATACTACGGCTTTTTGCCTGGTTGGCCACGCGTTGGTATGGTTGGGAACACGTACCTGCGCCTGGTTCTAACCCAATTCTAATGTGTGGTTAACCTGAGCTTTAGGTAGACAACCGAATTTTGAGCGTCTAAAAAAAGCCGCCCCGGTCACGTGTTTATGAACCGCTACGAACTCGACTACCGCCAGTGCGCCCCCGCTCAGCGGACAGGCTCGTCTGGTGCCCGCCGTACCCGCGCTCAGGGTAGGGAGTTACTTCGCCAACTGGGGGCGTGGCTTGGGTTGCCCGCGCTGCTCTTACTGGGCATCAGCGAAGTGAGCCAGCTGCGGCTCAGGGCCGAAAACCGGTCGCTCCAGGCCGTGAAAGATAAACACCATTTGCGCTACGATTCGCTGTTGGCCGCCAAACTCGAAGCCGACCGACGGCTGCACCACCTCCAGGTACGTCTCCAACAGCCCACATCTAACGCGGTTCTAACCCGGCCCTAACACCAGCCCAAGTTTGTGGCCAGACCTTTGGGTTAAATTTAATCTTTATGACACCTACATCCATCGATACGCCCCCCGAAAACCCTGATCTATACCTGGGTCTGGGCACCATCATCTACGCCCTGGCCAAAGTAGACGGGCGGCTGCACCTGAACGAAATGCAGGTGGCCAAAGAAATTCTGGCTAATGAACCCCACGGCGCACTGGCCCTCTACGCGCTGATGCTCCGGCAGGATTACGACGAAACCGTGGAAGAAGCCTATGCCTTTGCCATGCGCCGGTTCGCCAGCCAGAAAGGCCACCTGACAGAAGACCTCAAGAAGCATTTTGTACAGATTCTGCAACGGGTTGCCGAGGCGCACGACGATGTTTCGGGCAAAGAGAAAGCGTTTATTCAGCAGTTTCGGCGCGACCTGCGCCGGTTATAACACCCCATTCCCCGCCCGGATAGCCTTTCGTTGCCGGGCGTTTTTACAGGAAAAAACTAACCAATCATGAAATCAGTACGAATACTTTTTTGCTTTCTGTTTGCGTCATTTTTCACAGGTACGTCCGTTTTGGCCCAGCAAAACCTGTTTAACATACCCTCGGGCGATATCACGCCCCACCAAAAGATTTTCTATCAACACCAGATTAATCTCTACAACGACCGGTTCGAGTCGAAAGGACATTTTGTGTACGGGCTGGGCAAAGGCTGGGACATTGGGGCAAACCTGGTGGGCAAAGGCTTTGTGTTCAGCCCCAAGTGGGAACTGATTCACAACGACCGCCAGATCAACGGGTCGCTGTTTCCGGTGCTGATGGGCACGCTTCAGAAACAAGTAAAACTGGCCGACCATCTGGATGTTAACGTGGGAACGCAGATGGGTACCAACATCAGTCGTTTTGGTGATCGCCGGGTGTTTCATTATTTCACGTATGGCATGGGCACCTACCACGTTGGCCCCGGCAAACGGATCATTGCCGGAGGCTACGCCACCAACCGCAATTTTGTTGGCCCCGGCAACGACCTGGGGTTCATGCTGGGCTATGAGTGGAAGCTGACCGATAAATGGTACCTGATGGGCGATTGGATTTCGGGCCGTAATGATACGGGTGTGGGTGTTCTGGGGGCTATGTTCTGGCCCGGCAAGCGCGTTCAGTTTTGCGCCGGGCTGCTGGTGCCCAACCCCGGCACCCCCAAACCACCCGGCATTGTGCTGGAACTGAACATACTGGGCTGGAACGCCGGGCATTAACCGGTACGGGCAAAAATAGTTCGGCCAACGGCACCACACAGGTACGTTGGCCGAATGCATTTCGCCCGGTTCAGGGGTAAAAAACCGTACCTTTGTTGCCTCAATAAAGCCACAAGTGGATGCGGTATTGGTTGGTAAAGTCTGAGCCTGATAAGTACGGCTGGTCGCATTTTACGGCGCAGGGGCGGGCCGTTTGGGACGGCGTTCGCAACTATCAGGCCCGTAACAATCTGGAAGCCATGGCCCTGGGCGATCAGGTGCTGTTCTACCACAGCGTTACTAGCCCCGCCGTGGTGGGGCTGGCTACCGTAGTAGGTGCCGCCCGCCCCGACCCCACCGCCCCGCCACTACCCACCGGTAAACCTACGCCCTGGCGGGTGGTTGACCTCGAACCGGTGATGCCCTTTGCCGTACCCGTACCGTTGGCCAAAATAAAAGCCGACCCCCTGCTGGCAAACATGGCCTTGATAAAACAGTCGCGTTTGTCGGTGATGCCCCTGCGGCCTGACGAGTTCGAGCTGATTCTAACAATGGGTATGGGTTGTTAACTCTTCAATAATACACCCCGGCGTAACCCCCAACCCTATGCCCGTCCTTCAGCCTATTCTGAATCTTGTCGAATTACTGCACCAGAAGGGTCTGCGCGACGTGGTGGTCTCGCCGGGGTCGCGCTCGGCCCCGCTAACGTTGGCCGTGGCGCGGCACCCCGGCATCCGGGTGCGGGTGGTGCCCGACGAGCGGGCGGCGGGGTTCACGGCCCTGGGCATGGCGCAGCAAACGGGCGTTCCGGTGGGTATTATCTGCACGTCGGGCAGCGCGGTGTATAACCTGAGTCCGGCGGTGGTGGAGGCGTATTTTCAGCAGGTACCGTTGCTGTTGCTCACCGCCGACCGCCCCCACGAGTGGCTACACCAACAGGACGGGCAGACCATCGATCAGGCCGGTATTTTTGGCCCGCACGTAAAACGCAGCTACGATCTCCCTGCTGACTACAGCCATGCCGATGTCCGTTGGTTCATGGAACGGACTCTGAACGAAGCCTACGACCTGAGCCTAAATGGCCCGGCGGGGCCGGTACAGGTGAACGTACCCCTTCGCGAACCGTTTTACCCCCGTCCCGGCGAACCGTTTGTGTTTGAGAGAGGGCGGCAGATCGAGACTGTGCCCACACAGGCCGAACTTCCGGTTGCCGTTTGGGCGCAGTTGATGCGGCAATGGGAAGCCTCGGAGCGAACGTTGATTGTGGTGGGTCAGCATACGTACCGGGCAGATTTACAGGCTGTTTTGGCGCAAATTAGCCGTGACCTTGGCGTACCGGTGCTGGGCGAAATTATCAGCAACCTGGGCTGTAACGACCTGTTTATCAGTCAGTCGGATACCATTTTGGGGCGTGCCGACGAAGCCCTGCGGGAACGACTGCGGCCCGATCTGCTGCTGACCCTGGGCAAGTCGTCCCTCACACGCAACCTCAAGACGTACCTGCGCGAATACCCCGCCGCCCGGCATTGGCACCTGCAACCCCACGGCGACCGGATCATCGACTCGTTCCAATCCCTGACCACGCGCATCCCGGTGGAGCCGGTTTATTTCCTGACCAAACTCTTCGCCGACCTCGATTACCAGCACTTCCGCGAAGGCGTTGACCCCGACGAAGCCCCCGCCGACTACCTGCGCGAGTGGCAAACCGCCGAAGCCGCCGCCCGCCGCACGGTCGCGCAGTCGCTGGCCGGTTCGCCCCTGACAGATTGGGTGGCCACGGGGGCCGTGCTGGAGGCGTTGCCCGTGGATTCGCACCTGCATCTGGCCAACAGTATGCCCGTTCGGTATGCCAACTTGTGCGGCCTGGAAGCCCGGCAGCAGGTACGTGTCTGGGCCAACCGGGGCACCAGCGGAATTGACGGTTGCCTGAGCACCGCCGTGGGCGCGGCCTGCCAAACCACAGCTATTGTGACGGTGCTCATTGGCGATATTGCCTTTTTTTACGACCGTAATGGCCTCTGGCAGAACGATTTACCCCGCAATCTGCGCGTGGTGTTGCTCAACAATGCCGCCGGGCATATTTTCCGAATGATTGGCGGTTCGTCGGAACAACCCGAACTGGAAACCTACTTTGAAACCCCCCACACCCTCACCGCCGAACGTACCTGCGCCGACCACGGCCTTGCTTACCAACGGGTAGCCGACACCGCCGCCTTGACCGAGGCCCTGACCACTTTTTTCGCCCCGGCAGACCGGCCCAAACTGCTCGAAATCACGACCGATAAACACCTCAACGCTGAGCTTTTCAACGCCTATAAAAACCGGCTAAAGTAACGCTGCGGCGGGTACCCCTGGATGGTAAACACCGGCGTTTCGGCGAAGCGCGAGGCAATAATGAGTTGGGTTTGTTGCAGGTGAGGCGCAAATAGGCTTTGCACTAAAAACGGGCTGTTGTTGTCTCTAGACAGGTGCGATAGCAACAGGTGCGACATAAACGGCGGGCGGTGTTCCAGAAACAGGGCCAACGCCTGTTGGTTGGACAGGTGCCCCTGATCGCCCCGAATTCGATTTTTCAGGAACACGGGGTACCGTCCGTTTTCCAGCAGGTCTTCGTCGTAGTTGGCCTCTAAAAACACGGCGTGACACTGCCGGAAGTGTGCAATCACCTGCTCGCAGGCCGCGCCAATATCGGTCAGCACGCCTACGGTAGTGTCTTCGTCGGCCACCAGAAAACTGAGCGGTTCTACGGCATCGTGTTGTTTGGTGAAGGCCGTAATGGTTAACCGGCCAAGCTGCACCGGCTCCTGCGCCCGCAGGGAACGTACCTGAAAGGCATCGGGCGGAAGCCGCGATGAGCGCAGGGTATCGGGGGTAATGTAGACCGGCAGGTGGTGTTTGTTGGCCAGCCCCGCCACGCCGCTGATGTGGTCACTGTGTTCGTGCGACACAAAAATCGCTTGCACCGTGCGCATAGACAACCCCAGCCGTTTCATGCGCTGCTCGGTTTGGCGGCACGACAGCCCGGCATCAATCAGCACGGCTTCGGTGTCATTGCCAATATAGTAGCAGTTGCCGTTGCTGCCGGAATTCAGGGAAGTAATAAAAAGGGGCATTTTTGAGAAAATGGTGGGTGTTTTCCCGGCGTAGCCCCCCGCCCTGAAGGGTGCCCGCTTGCGCAAACGTAGCTTCGCCGAAGGCGTATTGATGCGCAAGCGGGCACCCTTCAGGGCGGGGGGCTACGCCGAGACTACTCTAAGCTACTGTGCCAACCCCAAAAAAATCCGTCAGGTACGTTCCTGACGAGGGTTGTGCGCTCCGCAGGGCTAAACCAGAAACTAGGGACTGTTTTTGCTGGCCGATGCTCCGGTTTTGGTTCGGTTGGTGGGGGACAGCGTGTTGATCCAGGCGGCAATTTTCAGTGCGTCGGCTTTGGGCACCTGCGGCATGGGTGGCATTTCCACGGGGTAATCGGGCCAGTTGGTGGGTTTGGGGTGGTAAATCAGTTCCACAATCTGCTCGTTGGTGTAGCCGCGTTTGGCCACTTCGCGGTAGGACGGGCCAACCTGCCGTTTTTCCGTGTTATGGCAAGCCAGGCAGGTGTGGCGCGAGAGTAGTCCTTTCACGGCTTCGTAGGTCGGGGCCGTTGCCATTGCTACGGTTTCGCCCGGTGGTGGGGCGGGGAGCGTTGCCCGTTTGCCCGGTGCTTTTGCGGGGGCGGGTTTGGCCAATGCCGTGGCCGAATTGCGGGTGCTGAGGCCCGTGGTGGCCAGTTTGGGGCCATCAGGTACGTTGTTCAGCGTGTAATAGGCCACCGGATGCACCAGCGAATGCGCCCCCTCTACGGCCCGCAGACCATCCAGCGTAAGCTGATGAATGTAATTTTTGCGAAGGTTATCCACCACCAACCGCGCCCGGAGGCCATCGTCGGAGAACAGCACGGCCCGCACGGCGTGTTTTTCTTTGTTGATGACCGGACTGCCGTAGACCGGGTGGTATTTGTAGATGAAACTCTCTACCACATACGATGCCAGGTCTTCCGCCGTGGTTTTGGTGGCGGGTTTGGTAAATTCTACCTCGAACCCATCGGGCATGGCCCGCACGGTTTTCATCTCGAACGGCACGGTGTTGTTCCAGACCAGCCGTTGCAAGCCCTCGTTGGCATCGCCCGCCGACCCCCAGCCCCGGTTGGTTTCGCCCACAAACAGCGACCCATCGGGCGCGAAGGCCAGCCGCATCACCCCCGACCGGAACCCCGACCGGAACTCGATGGCTGCTCCCTGGTATTCGCCGTTTACTTTTTCGAGCATCACCCTGGAAATCTTGCTCATGCCCTGATCGCCCACCAGCAGTTGCCCGGCAAAGGGGCCGAACACGCCCGTGGGGATGGGCAGAATTTCGGAGTTGGAAATGCCCAGCACGCCGTGCGGTAGCCACACCGCCGGGGTCTGCACGGCGGGCAATGATTCTTTCACCCGAAAAAGCAAATCGGGCGTTTCGTTGACCACGTTTTCGGGTTTGATGTACCGTCCGGCGGCATTTTTCACCTGCCGGTTGTCTACGCGGGCAAAAAACTGTTCGCTGGTCAGGGCCACGGGCGAGCCGGGTAGCCCGCTCCAGCGGAGGCCCGCCGGGTGGCCCGTGAAGGCCCCGCGTTTCACGTGTATTAGCCCGCCCGACCCTTGCCAGTCGCCCTGGTTGTCGTCGTAAAACAGTTCACCGTCAACCATGCCCAGGCCCGCCGGCGAGCGCATCCCCGTGGCCCAGGGCTGCATTTGGCCCGTGGGCGAAATTTTCATCGTCCAGCCCCGCCAGGGTACCCGGCTTTCGCCCCGCCACCATTCTTCGTCGCCGAAGGCCACGTTGCCGGTCACGAAGAACGAACCGTCGGGGGCAATTTTCGGCCCGAAACTGTATTCGTGGTAATGCCCCGACAAGGGCCAGGCGTAGACGGTCTCGAAGCGGTCGGCGCGGCCATCGTTGTTGGTGTCGGTGAGTTTGGTCAGTTCGCCCCGTTGGGCGCAAAATAACGACCCATCTTTGTAGGCCAGCCCCAGTACTTCGTGCAACCCCGAGGCGAACTTGCGGAAGAAAGGGCGTTTGCTGGTGGGGTTCTGCACCACAAAAATATCGCCCCGGCGCGTGGCAATGCCCAGGTCGCCGTTGGGCAACATGGCCAGACCGCCCACTTCCAGCAGGGTACCTTCGGGGGCCGACACTTTGGTGATTCGGAAGAAATCTTCTTCGCGGGGCGACTCCTGCGCCCATGCCGCGCCTGCCAATAAAACGTACGTTATCAGGCAGTTGCAGATTGATTTCGATGAAATGTTCATAGTTTTCAGAAGAGAATAGCGTAGCTCATCGTACTCGTCAGGGGCATCAGCAGTTCCTGTTTACCGTTGTTGGTGCGAAGCAGGGGCTGGTTGTTGCCCCCGTCCAGGAGTCGAATCATGTACGCCCGCCCGTCGATCAGGTACGTATTGTTGGGCATCGGTTCAATGGACGTACCCACGGCCAGACGGGCGTAGAGGCCCGGCGCGGGGGTGGTTACGGTGAGGGTGCGGCGGAGGCCGTGGCCTTGCGGCAAGGCCGTGAGTTGGTCGGTAACGGCGGCGTTGGCGGTGTGGTACATAAACGTGGGGCGGTCCTGGTCATCGAGTTGGTAGCCGCCCGGTCTGAATCCACTGCTCACGGTGTCGGTGGGCCAAACGGCTTCCGGCGTGGCAAGGCGGGCCAGGGTAAGCTGGGGTTTGCCACCGAGGTAGGTGATGTTGCCCGTGGGGCGGGCCGAGCCGTCGCCCCGGTTCTCCCACATCGGCGTGGCATCCAGAAACGGGCCGCGCCAAACCTGCACCACGCTCCCAAAATCGGCATCGTAGGTATAGTGCACCTGCTCCGGGCTACCCACCGAGATGGCGTGCGTCACGCGGTAGGTACGTCCCTGAAGGGTGCGCACGGGGGGCAAGTCCATGAAACTGCGCAACACGGTGTTGGTTTCGGCAGAGACCAGAATGGGGTCAGTTTCGTCGTCGCTGCCCTCGTCGGTGGGCGTAAGTACGAACTGCCGCACACCCGGCCCTTCGGCGGTCAGCTCGAAACCGGTCTTCTGCCATTCGACAAATTTGCTGTATGTGGCCCGGAAGGGGAAATCACCGCTGGCGAGGGTGATCTTTCCGCCGTTGCGGCCCTCTTTCCAGGCACTGAGCGGGGTGTTATTGACCAAAATCTGGCCCGCTCCACCCCGTGTGCTGGTCTGGAAGGTATACTCGCCGGGCTGGTCAATGTGCAGGGTACCGGTGTAGGTAAGCACAAAATCGTTGGGCAATTGGCTCACCGCCGCCGTAAGCAGGGGGGCGGTGCCGGTGGCTTCGGGGGGCGTGTTGCCCAGGCTCGGCGCATCTTTAAACATGCCTTTGTGCACCGTATACGTTAGACCCGAAAGGCGGGGCCGGGCGTTGTCGAACAGGCGGTAGGTGATGTTTCGGTAGGCCACCGCCCCGGAGTCGCCCCGGAAAACGAGCGGCCCCCGGCTTTTTTCGTCCAGATAAACGGCCCCCTGCGTAGGGCCGGGTACCGCCACTTGTTCCTGCACCAAAACGCCGTTCAGTTCCACGCGCAGAAACTGGGCTTCGCTGATTTTTTCGCCCGATGGCCCGAAGCGCGGAGCCTGAAACGACAATTTCAAATGTTGCCACAGGCCGGGAGCTTTGCCCGCGTTTTGGCGCGGTGGGAACCCCGGCGCGGAAGCCTGACTGGCCGGGCCGGGGGCAATGCCGCCTATGCTACTGGCGCGGGGACTGGTTTGGCCCCAACTGTCGGCCAGCCGGAGTTCGTACCTGCCCTGAAGCAGGAGGCCCGGTTTGGCCGTGGGGGCCACCATAAAGTCGAGTTCCAGGTCAGCATCGCCGTGTTCCAAAACGGTTTGCAGGTACGTTGCGGGCGCGTTTGGCACCAGTGCGGCGCAAACCAACACCCCGCTAGCGGTGGCACTGGCGGGCCTGGTTATCAGCACGTTGGTCCGGGTGAGGTCGGCCATTGCGTCTCCTGCCAGTTGCCAATGGCCGGGTGTGGGCGGGCGGAAGGCACTCAAGTTAGCAAGGGGCAGGGGCGTGGCCGGTTGGGCCAACACCGACGTACCCAGCAACAGCCCGCTGCCCAGGGCCACCGCCAGATGTACTATTCGTTGCATGAACAGGGTTGATTAACTACCATAGGGAAGATCAAAAATACGTGATCTACCCCATTACTCCACATTTTTGCCGGTTTTGGGTGATTATGGGTAAGAAAACGCCCCGGTGACTTTTTAGGGCTGAGCCGCTATCTTTGGGGCTGTTACCGCAAACCACTTTTATGAGAAAACTTACCGCAAGTGTTGCCATGCTGTTAGTAGCTTCCGGCTATGCCCTGGCCCAGGTGCAGCCCGCCAAACAATCGCCCGAATCGTCGGAGATATGGGAGCCGGTGCCCCCCGTTGTCACGCCCGGCACCATGACGGCCAACGCCTCCGGCCTGTCGGCCCCGTCGGATGCCCTGGTGCTTTTCGACGGTAAAAACCTGACCAACTGGGTGTCGGCCAACGATAACACTGCCGCCAAATGGACCGTTGCCGACGGAGCCATGACGGTGCTCAAAGGCGCGGGCGACATTCAGACCCGGCAGGAATTTGGCGATTATCAACTGCATATCGAATTCAGAACGCCCGCCGTGGTCGATGGCACGGGGCAGGGGCGGGGCAACAGCGGTATTTTCATGCAAAATCGCTACGAGCTTCAGGTGCTGGATAATTACAACAACCCCACCTACTCAAACGGGCAAGTCGGGTCTATCTACAAGCAGTCTATTCCGCTGGCCAATCCTGGCCGCAAACCCGGCGAGTGGCAGGTGTATGATGTGGTGTACCAGGCTCCGCGCTTCAACAAAAACGGCCTGATGTCCGAGCCGGGCTACATTACGGTGTTGCTCAACGGGGTATTGGTGCAGAACCACACGGCCATAAAAGGCACGTCGGAATACATTGGTTTTCCGCAGGTAAAAGCCCACGGGCGGGCACCCATCCGGTTGCAGGACCATAGCAACCCCACCAGTTTCCGCAATATCTGGATCAGAGAATTGTAGGCGAGAAAAATTAGTTAAACACAGAGATGCAGAGCAAAAAAAGTTATAAGTAACTGTAATTCAGTTATTTATAATAAATAAAACTCATTTTCCTCTGTGCCTCTGTGTTTGATTTTTTTTGTGCATTTATGACAAAAACCCTTTACGTGGTGCGGCACGCCAAAGCCGAAGACCGGGCCGCCTTCCTCACCGACCACGACCGCGAACTGGTGCCGCAGGGCATTATGGCCGCCGCCCGGATGGGCCGTCACCTGCGGGCCACGGGCGTGGTGGTAGACCGAATTTTAAGCAGCACCGCCCCCCGCGCCCGCCACACGGCCCGGGTCATGGCCGAACAACTGGGCCTGAATCCCGACGAGGTATTGCTGGACGAAAAACTCTACGACGGTGGCCCGAAAGCGTACCTCGCCGCCGTAAACAACGTACCTGACACCTGCCAAACGGTGATGGTGGTGGGCCACAACCCCGACGTGACCTACTTTGCCGAGTACCTCACCCACCAGGATGTGGGGTCGATGAGCAAGGGCAGCGTGGTATCCATTACGTTTGCCGAAGAAACCCCCTGGGCCGGGGTGTCGGGCCGAACGGGTTCCCTCGCGTTTTACGTTACGCCAAAAGAACTCCCTGCCGAATGAACCGCAACCGCCGCCTATTTATCATCGTGTTCCTGGCCTTCACCTTGTTGGTGGTCATGCTCACGGTTGACATGGCCAGCCACACCACGGCCCCCTGGAACCGCAAAAAACAGGCTGTTCGCGCCCTGCCCGGCAGCAGTGCCGAAACCAAATCGCTGCTGCTCGATACCACCGGCCTCGATTCGGTAGCCGCCGCCCGGCCCAACCCCTGACCAACGCTATGACGCAACACGTTACGGACGTAAACCAATTGGAAGCTGTGGCCCGTGCGTTGCTGGCCGAAGCCGGAACCCGGCGCGTGTGGCTTTTTTTTGGCGA
>JAYUKZ010000014.1:0-21276 GCA_043763995.1 Fibrella sp. | reverse complement strand
GGGCGCGGGCGATACCTTCCGAGCCGCTGCCGTAGACCAGCTTAAACTCTGGGGCGAGCGCGTGGGTGTACCCGTTATTGCCCACGGGATGAACACCGACCCCTCGGCGGTGGCCTACGACGCGGTCAAAAAAGGCACCGAGATGGGGGCTGATGTAGTCATTATCGATACGGCGGGGCGGCTGCATACCAAAGTAAACCTGATGAACGAACTCTCGAAAATTAAGCGGGTCATGCAGAAGTTTATCCCCGAAGCGCCCCACGAAGTGCTGCTCGTGCTCGACGGATCGACGGGGCAGAATGCGTTTATTCAGGCTACCGAGTTTACCCGCGTGACCGACGTGACGGCGTTGGCCATTACTAAACTGGACGGCACGGCAAAGGGCGGCGTGGTGATTGGCATCTCCGATCAGTTCAGAATTCCGGTGAAATACATTGGCGTGGGCGAAAAAATAGACGACCTGCAAGTGTTCAACAAACTCGAATTTGTGAATTCGTTCTTCAAAAAATGACTGTTGTTATGCGCTTGACCCTATTGTTTGTGCTTTTGTTGGCCACTACAGCCGTGGCTCAGTCCCGAAAAAAAGGGGTGGCTCCCAAGCAGGGTATCTGCGGGGTGGTGCTGGAGGTTACGGGCAACCAAATGCCGGGGCCGGGCAAGTCTGCCTCGATGGGAACACCCGTAAGCCGCGAAGTGCTGATTTACCCCGCTCTGAGCATGAGTCAGGTGGCGGGTATGGAAAACGGGTTTGTTACCTCCACCAACGGCATAAACCCGGTGCGAACGGTGCAGTCGGACAGGGCGGGCCGGTTTTGCGCCTACGGCTTACCGTCAGGTACGTACTCGGTGCTGGTTCGGGAGCCTAAAGGACTGTATGCTAGTTTGTTCGACATGGAAGGACGACTGAATACGGTGACAGTGGAAAAGCGAAAAGTAGCCCGGCACACCCTCCAGATCACGTACCAGGCGGCGTATTAACTACCTCGTTTAGCTCATTACCTGACTGACCATTTCGGCGGAGCCGATGAAAAGGGGCGACCGTTGGTGAAGGCTAATAGGATCAACGTCCAGCAAACGTACCAGGCCGTTGGTGGCTACGCCGCCCGCCTGTTCGGCAATGAAGGCCATCGGGAAGCATTCGTACAGCAACCGGAGCTTGCCGTGGGGTAGGTCGGGGGTGGGCGGGTAGAGGTAGATGCCGCCTTTAATCAGGTTTCGATGGAAATCGGCCACAAGCGAGCCGATGTAGCGGCCCGTGAGGCGTTGGCGTTTGCAGGTTTCCAGGTACGTCTGTACCGGGGCAGGGTAGTCGGGCACGTTCCCGTCGTTGCACGAAAAAATGGAGCCGGTATGGGGTTGGCGTAGGTTGGGGTGCGAAAGAATGTATTCGCCCAACGACCCGTCGAGGGTAAAGCCCGTCACTCCGTCTCCGGTGGTGAGCACCAGCAGGGTAGAGGAGCCGTAGAGCACATAACCCGCCGCCACTTGCTGATGGCCCCCCTGCAAAAAATCGGCTTCGGTGGCTTCGCTGCCCACGGGTGTAATGCGCCGGTAAATGCTGAAAATAGTGCCAATCGACACGTTGACATCAATATTGGACGACCCATCAAGCGGGTCAATGGCGACCACGTACCTGGCTTCGCGGTTGCCGGTGTGGATGATCGCAACGTCTTCTTCGGAAATAATGGCGCAGGTTTGCCCCCCGTTTTTCAGGGCACGAATGAACCGAATGTTAGCCACCACGTCCAGTTTTTGCTGCATCTCGCCCTGCACATTACCCGACCCCGCTGGGCCGGTGATGTCTGTCAGCCCGGCGCGGTTTATTTCGCGGTTAATGATTTTGCTGGCCAGGGCAATGTCGCGCAGCAGTTGCGAGAGTTCGCCGGTGGCGTAGGGAAAGGCCGTTTGCCGCCGCATGATGTAGCGGTCGAGGGTGGTGCCAACGGGTAACGCCAGGTGGGCCAAAGGGCGGGGTTGAGCAAGAAGCATAGAGCCGGAGTTGCGTTTACAGCGTCGTCTGTTGCTGAAATAAGCCCGCCAGGTACGTTGCCCGTTGGTCGTAGGCGGCCCCATCGGCCCAGGTTTGGCGCGGGTCGAGCAGCGTTTCGGGCACGTGGGGGCAGGTGGTGGGCGTGGCCAGCCCGAAAACGGGGTGCTGGCGGTAGAGCACCAAAGTGGGGTCTAGCTGCCCGGACAGTGCGGCGCGAATCAGGGCGCGGGTGTGGTCCAGGCTAATGCGTTGCCCCGTGCCATATTCTCCACCGGTCCAGCCAGTGTTGACCAGCCAAACCGCCGTGCCGTGCTCCCTGATTTTTTGCCCCAGCATTTCGGCGTAAGTGCGAGGGGGCAAGGGCATAAACGCCGCCCCAAAACAAGCCGAAAACGTCACCTGCGGCTCGGTAACGCCCATTTCCGTACCGGCCACCTTAGCCGTGTAACCCAACAAAAAATAGGTCATGGCCTGCTCTGGCGTGAGGCGGGCAATAGGCGGCAACACCCCGAAGGCATCGCAGGTGAGAAAGAAAATGGTATTGGGGTGCCCCGCCATCGACGGTTCGCAGGCATTGCCAATAAAATTGATGGGGTAGGCCGTGCGCGTGTTCTCGGTCAGGGTCGTGTCGGTGTAGTCTACCAGGCTGGTGCCGGGCACGAACCGGGTGTTTTCCACGATGGACCCATACCGGATAGCCTCGAAAATCTGCGGTTCACGCGCCGCAGTGAGGTCAATGACCTTGGCGTAACAGCCGCCTTCAAAATTGAAAATGCCGCTTTCGGCCCAACCGTGCTCATCGTCGCCCACCAGGTTGCGCTCCGGGTCGGCAGAGAGGGTGGTTTTGCCTGTGCCCGACAACCCGAAAAACAACGCCACGTCGGGGGTTTCGCCCGTGGTATTCACATTAGCCGAGCAGTGCATGGGCAGCACCTGTTGTTGGGGTAACAGAAAATTCAACGCCGAAAAAACACCTTTTTTAATCTCCCCGGCGTAGCCCGTGCCGCCAATGAGCAGCACCCGCTTGGCCAGGTTCAGGATCGCAAAATTCTCGCTGCGCGTACCATCCTGGGCGGGGTTTGCCTTGAATTCGGGCACGGCCAGGATCGTGAAATCAGGTTTGAACGTGGCCAGTTCGTCGTCGGCCACGCGCAAGAACATGTTGTTACAAAACAAATTTTGCCAGGCTGAGGTGGTCAGGATGCACAAATTCAGTTGATGGGCGGGATCGGCTCCGGCGCGGGCATAGCGGACATACACGGTCTGAAACTCCAGAAAGCTGCGCATCCGGCGGTGTAGCTGGTCGAACTGGGCGGGGTCGAAGGGGATGTTGACCGCGCCCCAGTTCACGGTGTCGGTTGTCAGTTCGTCACGTACTAGGAACCGGTCTTTGGGCGACCGGCCCGTGAACCGGCCCGTGGCGCACATCAACGCCCCGGTGCTGGTCAATTGCCCTTCTTTTCGTTGCACGGCCTGTTCAATGAGGGCCGCTGGGGAAAGCTGGAAAAACAACTCGGAGGGATCGGCGAGTTGCAAAAACTCGATGGCCCGGTCTGCCGGAAAGTTCAGGCTGATAAGCTGGGCGAAAGACTGCGCTTGTTCAATAACCATAACAACGAAAGGGAGATTAGACGGTTGGTGGAACAAATATAAAGCGATTGAAATATAAATAGCGAACGTTCGCTAAGAAATTCAACACGGTGCTTTGTTTGGCGCAAATGGCTAGTTTTGTGCCCACCACGCCAACGCCTGTTTGCCCTATGACCACAGAACGCGATAAAGCGAGGCTAATTTTTGGCCTGAAACTTAAACAGCTTCGCCACCAGCAAGGGCTATCTACGGCTGAGTTGGCAAGCCGGACGGGTTTTTCGCCGTCGTACCTGAATGAGATCGAAAAAGGGAAGAAGTACCCTAAGACTGAGAAGATTTTTGCCCTCGCCAAAGCCCTCGGCACTGACTATGATTCGCTGGTGGAGCTGAAGGTGAGTAAGCAGTTGGAACCCGTAGTAGAACTGCTCAACTCGAACGTACTCAACGAGTTACCCTTTGATTTGTTTGGCGTGGAACCCGGTTATTTTTTGGAAGTGATGGCCAGTGCGCCCGCTAAATTGAGTGCGTTCATCAACACCCTGATCGAGATTGGCCGAAATTACGACCTGCGGGTCGAGCAGTTTTACCTGTCGGTGTTACGTACCTATCAGGCCATGCACGATACCTGGTTCGATGATCTGGAAGGCCAAGCCGATGCGTTTTTGGCCAGCCACCCTTTGCCGCTCGCTGCCGCCCACCGCCCCGATTTTTTGGTTTCAGTGCTGGCCAACCTGTACCACTGCACCGTTACGCCCTACACCGCCGCCACCCAGCCCGACCTGGTTTCGTTGCGGTCGGTTTTTTTACCCGAAACCAACAACCTGCTCATCAACAGCGCGTTATCGTTGGAACAAACGGCCTTTACGCTGGGGCGCGAGGTAGGCTACCGGCAACTGCACCTTCAGGTACGTCCGCTCGAATCGTCGATGTTGGCGGCGCGGTCATTCGAGGAGGTGCTCAACAATTTTCGGGCTTCCTATTTTGCGCGGGCCATTCTCATTCCCCGCCAAACGCTGTTGCCGCACCTGCGCCACCTGTTTGCGCAGCGTACCTGGCAACCGGGTTTGCTCCTGCAAGCCCTGGCCTTGTTTGCCGTGACCCCCGAAATGTTTATGCTCCGGCTAATGAGTGTGCTGGCGCATGATTTCGGGCTGAAAGACCTATTTTTCCTCCGTTTCGACCATATTCTGGACAATTCCGCCGAAGGCCGTCAGCGGTTTGTACTTTCCAAAGAACTGCACCTCAGCCGGTTGCACAACCCCCACGGCGTGGCCCGCGACGAGCACTACTGCCGCCGACAGTCGGCCCTAACGATGCTTAACGAGTTGCGGCACGAGCAAACCCAACGTACCTGGAACGGCCTGCCCATTTGTCGGGCGCAAATCACGACCTACGCCAGCGATGGCAGCGCGTATTTTGTGCTCTCGATTGCCAAATCGTCGCCGCCCACGGCCAATAACAGCAGCATCAACATTGGGTTGCCCCTCACCGATGCCCTCCGAAATGTACTTGCCTTTCTGGACGACCTCGCCATTCCGCGCACCCATGTTGGCGAAACCTGCGAACGCTGCGCCATACCCGACTGCGCGGTGCGGGCGGCCCCGCCGTTGGTGCTGGCCCGCGCCGAAAAAACCAACCGGGTGCAGCGGGCCATTGAAGCCCTGCGCTACCCCGTCGCCACGGGCGGGCAATTGGCAGCAGGGGCATAAACTTTTTAGGTTCTGGCTTACCTTCGTAGCCCGCCCCGGTGGGGATGCGGCCCAACACAAATCACTTTAACCTTCTTCTTCTCGAATGGCATCTGCGCACTACCTGGGTATCGACGTTGGCGGCACAAACGTTAAAATGGGCGTTATTGACGCTAAGTCTGGCAAAATCACCAACTTCTATAGCCACGACACCGATAGCTGGCGGCAGTCGGGCCATTTCATGGATCAGTTTGCCGATGCCATTGCCGTGCAGTTGTATGCCAACAAAGAGGTGAAAAAAGTGGGTATCGGCCTCCCCGGCATGATTAACCGCACCCGCACCACCCCGTTGGAAATCACCGCCATCCCCGAATTGAACAACGTGCCGATGGTAGAGATTTTGGCGAAACGATTCCCCGACGTAGAGTTTTTCCTGGAAAACGATGCCAACGCCGCCGCCCTGGGCGAGTTCTATTTTGTGGAAGACATGAACGATGAAAACTATATTTTCATCACCCTGGGCACGGGCGTAGGCGGCGCGGCCATCATTAACAAAAAAGTATTCGTTGGCGGCGACGGAAACGCCATGGAGCCGGGCCATATTCCGTCGCGGAACGGGCGGGTGCTGGAGCGGAATATCGGCAAAAAAGAACTGCTCGACCTGGCCAATGCCCGCCGTACCGACTTTCAGGGCCGCACTACCCTCCCCGACGATGGCAGCATTTCGACCACCGGGCTGGTAGCCGCCGCCGCCGAGGGCGATGCCCTGGCCCTGGCCGTTTGGGCCGAAGTGGGCGAGATGCTGGGCGAGGGGCTGGTGTCGCTGGTACGTATCCTGGACATTAAACAAATCCTGATTGGCGGGGGGCTGTCAGCTTCGTTCGACTACATCATGCCCGCCGTGCAAAAGGAACTCGATTTCTGGCTCACGCCCTACTACAAAGACACCCTCACCGTAACCAAAGCCACCCTGGGCAACGATGCCGGGCTGCTGGGCGCGGCTTCGCTCTGTTTCTGAGTTGCGTTAACCCGGTTTTATGCCTACTTTTGCGGGCTAAAACAGCTACATACATTCATCGCCCCTATACAATGATTACGGAAACGGCAGTCAATACAGGTAAGATTACCCAGGTTATCGGCCCGGTGGTAGACGTGAGTTTCGAGGCCGAAGGCTCTCGCATTCCGGCTATTCTGGATGCCTTGCAAGTAACCCGCGCCAACGGCCAACGGGTTATTCTGGAATGCCAGCAACACCTGGGCGAAGACCGGGTACGGGCCATCGCCATGGACTCTACCGAGGGGTTGCAGCGCGGTATGGAGGTGGTTGACCTGGGTGGCCCCATCACGATGCCCATCGGCGAGGCTATAAAAGGCCGGTTGTTCAACGTAGTGGGCGAGGCCATCGACGGGTTGGCGGCACTGCCGAACGAACGCCGGTCGTCTATTCACCGGGCGGCTCCCCGCTTTGAAGATTTGGCCACCTCAACCGAGGTGCTCTACACGGGTATCAAAGTAATTGACTTGCTGGCTCCCTACGTAAAAGGCGGTAAAATCGGCCTCTTCGGTGGTGCCGGTGTGGGAAAAACCGTGCTGATTCAGGAGCTTATCAACAACATCGCCAAAGCCTACGAGGGCCTGTCGGTGTTTGCGGGCGTGGGCGAACGTACCCGCGAGGGCAACGACCTGATGCGCGAGATGATTGAAGCCGGGATTATTAAATACGGCGACGCGTTTAAGCACAGCATGGAAGAAGGCGGTTGGGATTTGACCAAAGTAGACTACGAAGAACTGAAAAAATCGCAGGCCACGTTTGTGTTCGGGCAAATGAACGAACCGCCCGGTGCCCGTGCCCGCGTGGCCCTGTCGGGGCTGACCATTGCCGAATACTACCGCGACGGGGATGGCGAGGGCGAAGGCCGCGACATCCTGTTCTTTATTGATAATATTTTCCGGTTCACCCAGGCCGGTTCTGAAGTATCCGCCCTGTTGGGCCGGATGCCTTCGGCGGTGGGCTACCAACCCACGCTGGCCACCGAAATGGGAGCCATGCAGGAGCGGATTACCTCCACCAAGCGCGGTTCCATTACCTCGGTACAGGCTGTATACGTACCTGCCGATGACCTGACCGACCCCGCCCCGGCCACCACCTTTGCCCACCTGGATGCCACCACGGTATTGAGCCGCAAAGTGGCCGAGCTAGGCATCTACCCCGCCGTTGACCCCTTGGACTCTACCTCGCGGATTCTTTCGGCAGAAGTATTGGGCGAAAAGCACTACGGCACCGCCCAACGGGTGAAGGAAATTCTGCAACGCTACAAAGAATTGCAGGATATCATTGCCATTTTGGGCCTGGAAGAACTCTCGGAAGAAGACAAGCTGGTGGTGAGCCGTGCCCGCCGGGTGCAGCGGTTCCTGTCGCAGCCGTTTTTTGTGGCCGAACAGTTTACGGGCCTCAAAGGCGTGTTGGTACCCATTGAAGAAACCATCGTTGGGTTCAACGAAATCATCGACGGTAAGCACGACGGCCTACCTGAATCGGCGTTCAACCTGGTGGGTAACATAGATGCCGCTATCGAAAAAGGCGAACGCCTCATCAAAGAAGCATCAGGAAAATAGATTGATTTGGGATTTGGGATTGGCCGATGCGTCGGCTAGTCTCACGTTAGCCAATTCCAAATCCCAAATCCCAAATCACCATGCAACTCGACATTATCACGCCCGACCGGAATGTTTTTTCCGGCGAAGCTACCTCGGTCACGTTTCCGGGTTCCGGGGGGCAATTTCAGGTCTTGAACGACCACGCGCCGTTGGTAAGCACGTTGGCTCGTGGGCCAATGACGGTCGTTACGGCGGGCCGTTCGCAAACCTTTACCGTTGACGGTGGGGTGGTGGAGGTGCTCCGCAACCGGGTGTTGGTGCTGGCCGAAGCCGTGTTGGCGGCGTAGCACAAACCGTATTTTCATCAGGAGGCAGACTCGGCAACGGGTCTGCATTTTTTTGTGGCTGTCAGCGTTGGTGCGCTATGACGTAAACGGCCAACGGCCCTTCACCCGGCTGAAAACCAAATACGCCAACGTACCCAGCGCGGTGACGCTTAGGCCGGAGAGCATGTAGGCTGTGCCGGTAGAATAAAAAATATAACCCCAAATGGCCAGGGCCAACAGCACCGGCAGGGGGTAGAGCGGCATTCGGAAGGGGAAATGAACTGCTTTCTTCCCGGTACTATCGCGGCGACGGTGCAGGAGCAACAGCCCCACGGCTTGCCCCATAAACTGCACCACCACCCGCATGGCCAGAATGGCCGTGATGACATTACCGAGCCGAAACAGCAGGCTGAACAAAAAGCCCAGTCCGCCCAAAAACAGCAACGACACATACGGAAACTGGCGGGTAGGGTGCAGGCGGGCAAAGGCCCGGAAAAACTGCCCGTCGGCGGCGGCGGCATAGGGTACGCGCGAGTAGCCCAACAGCACGGCAAACAGCGACGAGAACGCCACCACCAGCACCAGCAACGTAGCGAATCGGGCTGCCCCCGCTCCGTAGAGCGTTTCAATCATGGTGCTCACAATGAACGGGCTATTGGCGGCCACCTCAAACGGCAACACACTGGCCACGCTCAGGTTCAGCAGCCCATATAGCAGGGCGA
The DNA here is from genome assembly GCA_043763995.1 of Fibrella sp. GTDB lineage: Bacteria > Bacteroidota > Bacteroidia > Cytophagales > Spirosomataceae > Fibrella. Next base: position 12,362 of record JAYUKZ010000014.1, on the reverse strand, counting down.
TACCCGCCACCGAAATGAACATGCTGAGTGGAATGTTTCGTTGAGGATTTCTGATTTCACCGCCCAGATGGCAGATGTTGTAATAGCCTAAGTAACAGTAGATTGTCTTGACCGAAGCCATGCCAATGGCTGCTCCCAACACCAATGGCGACTGCCCTTCGGCAGCGGTCCAGGCGGCACTCAGTAACGTACCTGGCGAAGTGGTGGCATTGGCCAACCCCCCCACAATGAGCCAGCCCAACGTACCCAGCACACACAACCACAACAGCACACTGATGCGCCCGATACCGTCGATGCGGCGGTAGAGCAGGGCAATAACCAGCAGCACTACCCCGCCCGACACCACCCGCCGCGACACCTCATCGAGCGGGTAGAGATAAGAGGCGTACTGCGCGAAACCAATGGCCCCGGAGGCCACCACCAGCGGGGCCTGAATCAGCGTTTGCCACACGTAGAGGAACGACAGCAACCGGCCCCAACGAGCTTCGCCGTAGGCTAGTTTTAGAAATTGGTAGCTACCACCCGCCTGCGGGTAAGCCGCGCCCAACTCGGCCCACACCAGCGAATCGACCACAGAGATGAGGGCACCCACGGCCCAGGCGAACAAGAAATGCGGCCCTCCCACCAATTTCATCACCAGCGGCAAGACCACAAACGGCCCAATCCCAACCATGTCAATCATGTTCAGGGCTGTGCCCTGCAACAGGCTAAGCTGGCGCGGTAAACTAGCGGCCGAGCCGGGTGCGTCAGGTACGTTGGGTGGTGGGGTAGGTGTCAAATCAAAGCCGAAGTCCGGGCGGATCAGGGGTTATTTTTTCGAAAAGAATCCTTTTTCTCAAGCCGTGGCGGTAGTGTAAAGTTCCGGTTACGGGCCGCGCCGGGGCGGTGGCCAAACATACGACCTACCCTACCGGTTTTACCTACAATAACTAGATCAACGACTATGAAAACCTATTTAAACGTTAGCCTCACGCTGGCCGGTAGCCTGTTGGCCACGACTCTGTACGCCCAACAGCCCACGCAAACTACGGCAAACGGCAACGCCTCGCCCTCAACCCAGCGAAATACTTCCTCAACCGAAGGCCTGAACCGGCGTGGTGGCGTGGACGTGGGTACGCGGGGGAGCCAGAAAATGAAGGATGGCGTGTCGCGGTCGGGCAACTCAAACCTGTCGCCCACCGGGCCTACCAGCGTTCCGCCGCCCGGCGGCGACAAGCCAGGTACGTCTGCCATGCCCGCCAATGGCCCGGCAACTGGTTCGACCGACAATCTTAAGGAGCCGAAACCCCTCAGTACCAGACCCAAACCCAGGGGCACCGGCACTAGGAACGGCAACGCGGGGTCGGCAGAAACGACACCCGTGAACACGCAGGGTAGCACCTCGGAAGGGAATGCCAGCGCGGCTTCGGCGGGTGGCGCACCGGGCACCAACACGCGGGTAACGCGGTCTGTGCGGCCCAAAAGCCGGGCTGCTGCGCTGGAAACCAACGCTAAACAGGCGCAACCCTCTGCTGCCGGTCTGGCCAACAGTGCCAGCAAAACGGGTAAAAACGGGAAAGCGTCGCCGGGGTCATCTAGTGTGCGGCTTACCGAACGGGGGCAACAGGAGGGATCGTATAGCGATGCCGCCAAACGAAACAAGACCACCGAGGCCGCCAGCAAAGTGCAGATAAAACCCGGTGCCACAGGCCAGAAGAAGAACTGAACGTACCTGAACGCATAAAAAACGGGGCGATGTCAACTCATTGGTTGACATCGCCCCGTTTTGGCAACGCACAAAACTTTATCGCCCGTAGCCAGTATTTTCGCTGTTGGTGGCCATCAGCGGGTATTGGTCGAAAATGGAGCGGACGATGCCTTTGAAGTAGTTGTTTTTGAAATTCTGGTTGCGCATCATCTTCGAGGCGTAGCCTTTCCAGATCACTTGATACGATTCGGCATCGATGAGCGAGATCATCAGCGTGCCCTCGTCCAGGTTATAATCTACCCGTTTGTAGGTCGCGTCGTCGTCTTGCCGCACCACCCAGTCTTTAATAACGGGTTGCTGGTAGCCACGAAAACGCAAATCGCTGCGGAAGATGTTGTAGGAAACGAGCAGATTCGGGGCGCGGTTGCTGACGCGGTAGCCACGGGCCTCCATCTGGTGCCGGATGGCATCCTGAATATCGGAGCAGAGTAGGGTGGAATCAATGAATTCGCACTCCAGAAAATTGAATGATTTGTAGTCTTTGAAGTTGCCTTCGTAGCTATAATCGTGTTCAACGAAAAGGCGGTTGCCACCCGGCGAACAGCAAACGATACTGAGACCGGCCACTGCCAGCGCGAGAGATAAGCCAAAAAATCTGCTCATGATAAATCAGGTAAATGTTGTTGAATTATTGGTTGCTTATTTAAGAAGTGAAGGAGATGATACAGCGTTTGAACAGCAAGCTACCCACGATTGTTTGTCGTTCCAAACAATAACAAAGGGAACGGTCAAATTTAATAACCCCGATAGTAATCAAGGGCTTGGCTCATGATTGCGTTGGTCACGGGCACATCGTACGTGGCTTGCCCCGGCCCTGTAAGCAATGCCATACGTACCTGACCCGCCCGGTTTTTTTTGTCCTGAAGCGTATGGGCAAGCACGGGTGCCACGTCGGCGGGTTTAAGGCCCACCCGGCCATATACGCTGAAAATGTACTCCTCGATGTCTTGCAGGAACGACAAGTCAATCAGGCCCAGTTGGTGGCTGATGAACGCCTCCATCACCAACCCGGCGGCAATGGCTTCGCCGTGGAGCAACTGCCCCCTGGCACGGCTCAGAAAATGCGTTTCCAGGGCGTGGCCCAGGGTGTGGCCTACGTTCAGAATCTTGCGCACACCCTGCTCGGTAGGGTCTTGCGCCACCACCCGCTGTTTTATGGCTACCGAATGCGCCACGGTATGGGGCCAATCCAGGTCTTCGAGGTCGTAGCGGCGGAGGCGTTCCCACTCGGCGGCATCAGCAATGAGGCAGTGTTTTATCACTTCGGCAAAACCCGACCGCAGTTGGCGCGGCGGCAACGTACCCAGCAAATTAGTGTCGATGAGCACGGCGGCGGGCTGTTGAAAAACGCCAATATGGTTCTTAAGTCCTTGAAAATCAATGCCTAGTTTGCCGCCCACGCTGGCATCTACCTGGGCCAGCAGGGTGGTGGGCAGTTGGGCGAAGGCAATGCCGCGTTTGTAGGTGGCGGCGCAAAAGCCGCCCATGTCGCCAATGACCCCGCCGCCCAGGTTTAGCAGCAGCCCGTGGCGGTCGGTGTTGGCGCGGGTGAGGGCGGCCCAGATAGCTTCGCAGGTGGCCAGCGTTTTGTGCCCTTCGCCCGCCCCAATCCTGATCACCGTGTGGCGGGGCAGCAGGGGTTTCAGCTGCGGGTAACAGTGCCGGGCAGTGTGCGCATCGGCCAGTACCGCCACCGACGACGGGTTTTGACTAGCCAAAAACGCGGGTAACGTCTCGGCAAGGGGGGCAAGTTGTGCGGTCATGGTTGGGTCGCGGGAAAGGGTATGAAGCCTGGTTTCGGAAGAAAAAAACAGCCGGGCCGATTATTTTACGGCTCTGGCTTCCAGGTCGGCCACGGGGATATCGAGCAGCCGACCAACGGGTTTATTGTTTCGGTAGGCCACTACCCGCAGCCGGTCGGCCCCTTTGGGAAATACAAACGGCTGCACGTAACGCGGCGACTGGGCATCGGGCAGGGTGTTGTCGGTGGTGTAATAGAGGTCAGTATCAGCCAGTTCGTGGGTGATAAGCAGTTCCAGTAGCCCCGTATTTGGTTGCCGTTGAATGGTAACAAATGGATTGAGGTAGCTGCGGCTGTAATTGATCCCGGCTTCGTCGAACCGCGCAAAATGGCGTTCCATCCGCCGGATAAAATCGGGCCAGTTGCGCGTGGTTTTAGGCGACCACAGCACCTCGGCCAGGGCAAAGGCGCGGGGCCAGACCATGTATTCGGCGTGGCGGGTGGTGGGCACAGACTCCGTCCAAAGGTTGGCTTGCCCACCCAAAATAAGGTCGGCCCGCACACTGTCGGGAACGGGTTCAAACGCATACGAATTAGTGAGGCGGCAAAGGCTATACGTACCAGGCTCGGCAGAGGGGTCGCCCTGGTAGAGGTCGAGGTAGCAGTGTTGGAAAGGAGTCATAATGACCGGACGGCCCTTTTTGGCGGCAGCAATGCCTCCTTTCATGCCCCGCCAACTCATCACGGTAGCCCCCGGTGCCAGACCAATGCGCGGGCCGTCGCCTTCCAAAATCTCGTCCCAGCCAATGAGTTGCTTGCCTTTTCGCTGCACAATTTTTTCGACCCGATGGATGAAATAGCTCTGCAATTCTTCCACCGTTTTCAGGTTGTTTGCCGCCATGACGGGCTTACAGGCAGCGCAGGTAGCCCAGAAACCCTTAAACGCCTCGTCGCCCCCAATGTGAATGTAGGGGCCGGGAAAAAGCTGCGCTACCTCCGTCAGCACCTTGTCGATGAACAGGTACGTGCTGTCTGAGCAGGGGTTCAGCGTGTTGTCTTCCAGCTTGTAAAACCGCCCGTTGGGGTAGATGGGCACCTTTTTCCCGCCACAACTCAGGCCGGGGTAAGCCGCAATGGCGGCCAGCATATGGCCCGGCATGTCTATTTCGGGCACCACCATAATCTGGCGGTCGGCGGCATATTGCACCACCTCCCGGATGTCGTTCTGGGTATAAAAGCCGCCGTAGGTCTGGGGTTCACCCGGCACGGGGTTTTCGCGGGTGGCCCAGCGGCCCGTGCGGGGTGCCCGCCACGCGCCCACCTGCACCAGCCGGGGCAGGGCCTTAATCTCGATCCGCCAGCCCTGATCGTCGGTCAGGTGCCAGTGAAAAACGTTGTATTTGTAGCGGGCCATCAGGTCGATAAACCGCTTCACGTAGTCTTTCGTGAAAAAAGACCGGCTCACGTCGAGCATCATGCCGCGCCAGCCAAAGCGGGGCTGGTCCAGAATGGTCATGGCGGGCACAATGTTGGTGCCGGGTAACGTACCGGCAAACCGGAAACCGGGCCGTTCGCGGGTGGCGGGCAGGAGTTGGCGCAGGGTTTGCAGCCCATAAAAAACGCCCGCCGGGGTGGGGGCCGTGAGCCGGATTCCCGCCGGGGCCACTACCAGTTCGTAACCCTCGCGCCCCACGCCCGCCACCGCCGCCAGCCGCACCGTGATGTTGTTGGCGGGCTTGGCCAGGTCGTTGAGGCGCAACCCGGGCAGGTTGGTCTGCACCATGTTGCGCACCTCGGCCACGGGCGTGAGTACGGCCAGTTGGGTGTTTGGGGTAATGGTAAATTGCCCCCGGCCCGCCAACAGTTGCTGGGGTTGCGGAATGAGGGCGGGCAACGTGGGTTGGGCCAGCGCGGGTACAGCTACCAGCAGTAGGCCGTAGAACAGGTTCATGGACGATGGATTTATCGCCACGAAGGTAAGCAGGGGGGTGCGCCTTAGTGGTAGGCCACGTATTGATTTTGCACCGTACCGTCGGCATAAAGGTCAACCAGGGCGTAGCCGGCGGCGGTGTGTTGGTAGGCCCCAAACCACCACGCCCCGCTCACGGCCCCGTTGCAGTAGTAACTCACGCCGTTGTAATCTACGCGGTCGGTGAGGTGAATATGCCCGCTGAGGCAGGCTTTCACGTTGCGGTGTCTGTCGAACAGATCAACCAGGCGGCGGGCATCGGCGTGCATCCAGCGGCCCGGTACGTTCCAGGTTTGGCCTTCGTAGCGTTTTCCGTCGAAAAAAACACAGGCGGCCAAAATCGGGATGTGCGAGACCACCAGTACGGGCGTGGTGGCGGGTGTAGCGGCCAGATCAGCCACCAGCCAGTCGTATTGGGGTTCGTCGAGGTGGGCCGTGTACCAGCTACCGTTGGGGTTGGCCTGTACGCTGTCCAGAAAAATCAGGTGCCAGCCGTTTTTGTCCAGGCTGTAGTAAGGTTTGGTCAGGGCCAGTTCGTCGGTGGCCCATTTGCGGCCATCGGCCAGCCCGGCGGCGGTTTCTTCGCGGCACCAGATGTCGTGGTTGCCCACGCAACTCAACACCGGGAGGCTGTTTTCCTGTTGCAGCACCTCGCGGTAAAGGCCCCACTGCCGTTCCACGCTGGTGTGGCTTCGGCCATGCCCCTCCATGATGGCATCGCCGCCGTTGATGAGCAGGTCGGGCGGGGTAGCCAGGTTTTGGGCGTGGTGCAGGCAACGGGCAAACCCTTTGGCCGCGCCCACCACCGACTGCATATGGATGTCTGTGAGGTGGGCAATGCGCAAGGCCCGAACGGGCGTGGCAGGGGGGAGCGCGGGGGCGGCCAAAGCGGCAAAACTAACTCCGGCCCGTTTAAGCAGGTCACGGCGATTTATCATCCGTTTTTTTTTCCTACGCAAAGGTCTTTTCCGGCTGTGTCCCCTGTGCTACACTATGATTATGAATCTGTTAGGTCTTGAGCCTTTTTGGCTGTTTAGGTAACACTGTCGTAATAAACCTTATCTTCACAGCCCAACCGCGCCCTGCTTATGCCCCGCCTGATCTACATCCACGGTTTTGTGGAAGACCCCACCATTTTCGATAACCTTGCCCCGCTGCTCCCTGCCGAATCGGTGCTGAAACTGGCCTTGCAGGACGAATTTGCCCGCTGGAATCCCGCCGATGACAAATCCGTTACCGTGGCCAGTCTGGCAACGTACCTGGCCCAAACCCACCACATTGGCCCCGCCGACGTGGTGCTTGGCCACTCGATGGGCGGCTGGATTGCGGCGCACCTTAAAGCCGTGGCCGGGTGCCGGGCCGTGTTGGTGTCGTCCTACACTGACCCTCAAAAGGTGGTGGCCGTAACCCGCAACGTGGCGGTGCTTCGGTTTTTGGTAGGAATGGGGTTGGTGCAAAGCCGTTTTTTCGGGCAATACGCGCTGAAAAAATATCCGTTTGAGGAGTCACGGGCGTTGCACCGGCACCTCATCGAGCGGATGCTTACCCTGCCCCGGCGGTATGTTTACCAGCAGTTTCGAGTGTTGTTGGCCCCCAGCCCTACGCCGCCCGCCCCACCCGACGTGCGCATTCACACCCGCTCCGATAATGTGTTGCGGTGCCCCGACGAGGCGTTTTGTGAAACTCGTGGCGACCATTTCAACCTGGTTTATTACCCGCAGGAAGTAGCCGCGCCCATTTTGGCCCTGCTCAGAGGCTGACTCCGTTTTTGGCCGTGCGCACCAGTACGTACACCAGCATCCCCATCGGCCCCAGCATGAAACACAGCAGCATGGCCGGTATAAGCCAGCCGTGGGCGATGCCCCGTTTTTGCCCGTCGCGCAGAATCCAGCAGCCCGCCACCAGGTCGAAGGCCAGGTAGTGAATCCAGCCGGCCAGCATCACGCGCTCGCCGCCGGTGTGGAACAGCGTCATCACGCCTTTCAGGGTGGAAAAAGACATAAAATCGAGCGAGGTGCCGGTGGCCGTGAACAGGTACGTGGCGTAGAGCACCGCCAACAACGCGGGGATGGGCAAGAGCCGTACCAGCAGTTGCATTATGCGCCAACGCGGGGCCACCACCATGAGTACCCACTGCGGAAAAACCAGCCCGTTGGCCAGCGCAAAAGCTGTTTCGTTCGACATAAAGACAATCGTAATGTTGGTATAGTTGTATCAAGTAAAACTTTAGTTTCGGCACCCTAACCAAAGTAATCCACAAATTAGTAGGTTATCCACACTTTAAACGGGCATAAATGTGGATAACTCAACAAAAACTTTATTTAATGGCGTGGCTTCGGCTAAACAAACGGTCGGCTTTTCCACAACTCACTTACTCGCCGCACAAGCGACGTGTGGCCAGTGGGCAGGATGGTAAGGCGGCACGTGGGCAGTAGTTTTTCCAGCGGGCGGGTGGCGGAGCGTGTTAGCACTACGTCGTAGGCACCCAAATATACGCCGACACGTACCTGATGCTGTTGTATAGCACGGACAAAGACGGGCATGGGCACCATAAGCCGTCGAAAACCAACCCAGGCGCGGTACAGTTGCTGGCGTTGGTCGGGGGTTTTCAGCGTAGCTTCCGTGAACCGGAGTAACCCCACCGGTAGCAGCCTTACCTGCACCAATGCCCGCCCCAGGCCGAGCAACAGGGCCGTGTGGGCCAGCAGGTTGCGCAATAGCCACCGCCCGGCCCCGGTACCGGTTGCCAATACGTACCAGGGGTTGGGTGTGATGCCATCGGGAGCCAGCAACCACAACTCGTCTACGCGGGAGGCAAACGCCTGGGCCGTGAGCAACGCAAACCGCCCGCCCATGCTGAACCCCACCACCGAAAACCGGTCGATTTTTTTTTCGGCCAAAAAATCGGCGATCACCGTCTGCCAGTACGTTGGGGTAATGACTGGCGGCCACCCGTCGTTAGCTTCGTACGGCCCGTGGAAGGGCAGGTCGAGGCTGTAGAGCGTGTGGGTGGCGGGCAGGTGTTCGCCAAATGGCAAAAAACAACTACTTTCCTGCCCAATTCCGTGAAAAGCCAGCCAGATAACCGGCCCAGTGCCGTAGGTTGTACCAGTAAGCATACCCCAAACATCCGGTTTCCGGGGCGAAACCACAACCTGAACCCATGCAAATATTCCCAAACCTTGCTGCTTTTTCGGCTTTCGCCGGGCAGGAACTCGGCACCACCGACTGGATGACCATCAGTCAGGCGCAAATTCAGCAGTTTGCCGATGCCACCGGCGACCACCAGTGGATTCACCTCGACACCGAACGCGCCGCCCGCGAATCGCCCTACAAAACCACCATTGCCCACGGTTTTCTGACGCTCTCGCTTGCCCCGCAACTGTTGGCCACGCTCTACCGGGTAGAGTCCGTCAGGATGGGTATTAATTACGGAGCCAACAAGGTGCGGTTCACCAACGCCGTGCCCAGCGGGAGCCAGGTACGTATGAAAGCGTGGCTCAACGGCGTGGAACCCCAACCCGGTGCCGACGGGGCGGCGGGCGTGCGGGCCATCATCGAGTGCGTGTTTGAGGTTGACGGCAAAGCCAAGCCCGCCTGTATTGCCGAATTGATTATGTTATTGTTTGAATAAAAAACTTGTAATTTACTGATTATTATGCGTTTAGCGAATAAAGTTGCCATCATTACAGGCGGCGCACGCGGCATTGGCCGGGCCGCCGCCGAGTTGTTTGCCCGCGAGGGAGCCACGGTTATTATCTGGGATATGCTGGACGAAGGCGAGGCTACCGCCCAGGCCATTCGGGCGCAGGGCCACGCCGTCACGTTCATGCGCGTGAGCGTGACCGACGTACCTGGCGTGGAACAGGCTGTGGCGGCGGTGCTGGAACAACACGGGCAGATTGATATTCTGGTCAACAACGCCGGTATCACCCGCGACCGCACACTGCTGAAGATGAGCCACGCCGACTGGCAGCAGGTGCTGGATGTGAACCTGACGGGCGTGTTCAATTGCACCAAAGCCGTGGTGCCGCACATGGTGGAACGGCGGTATGGCCGGATCATCTGCACGTCGTCGGTGGTGGGTATTCATGGCAATTTTGGCCAGACCAACTACGCCGCTACCAAAGCCGGGGTGGTGGCCATGTGCCGCACTTGGGCCAAAGAACTCGGCCCTAAAGGCATTACGGCCAACGCCGTGGCCCCCGGCTTCATCCGAACAGACATGACCGATGCCATGCCCGAAGAAGCCCGACAAGCCACCATTCAGACCATCCCGGTGAAGCGCATGGGCGAACCGGACGACATTGCCTACGCCTACCTCTACCTGGCCTCCGATGAAGCCTCGTTCGTAAACGGGCAGGTGCTGGGCGTAAACGGCGGGCAACAGAGTTAGTGGGTTTTCTGTCTTCCATTGAAACCCGTATGCATGCATACTATTTTTCGGTTGTATTTTTACGTCAAAACACAGCAGTCACGCTATGATCACGGCAGCACAAGACCTTCAGGGTCTGAACTTTAATTTATCCGAAGAGCATTTGGCGGTACAGGAAGCCGCCCGCGATTTTGCCCAATCCGAACTGCTCCCCGGCATTGTGGAACGCGACAACGCCCAGCAGTTTCCCACCGAACAGGTACGTCGGATGGGCGAACTGGGCTTCATGGGCATGATGGTCTCGCCCGAATACGGCGGCGGCGGCATGGATACGGTCTCGTATGTGCTGGCCATGGAAGAAATATCGAAGATCGATGCGTCGGCTTCGGTCATCATGTCGGTCAACAATTCGCTGGTGTGCTACGGGCTGGAAGCCTACGGCAGCGAGGCGCAAAAACAGACGTACCTGACCAAATTAGCCACCGGCCAAATGATTGGCGCGTTTTGCCTCTCGGAGCCGGAAGCCGGTTCAGATGCCACCTCGCAAGCCACTACCGCCGACGACCACGGCGACCACTATTTAGTGAACGGTACCAAAAACTGGATCACCAACGGCGGCACCTCTGGCGTGGCCTTGGTTATTGCCCAAACCGACCGCGAGAAAAAGCACCGGGGCATCAACTGCCTCATTGTGGAAAAAGGAACGCCCGGCTTTGTGGTGGGCAAAAAAGAAGACAAACTCGGCATCCGCTCGTCCGACACCCATTCGCTGCTGTTTACCGACGTGCGGGTGCCCAAAGAGAACCGCATCGGGGCCGACGGTTTCGGGTTTAAGTTCGCGATGGCCACGCTGAACGGCGGGCGCATTGGCATTGCCGCGCAGGCGTTGGGCATTGCCGCCGGGGCCTACGAACTGGCCCTGAAATACAGTCAGGAGCGTAAAGCGTTCGGCAAAGCCATTTTCGAGCATCAGGCCATTCAGTTTAAGCTGGCCGAAATGGCTACCCGCATTGAGGCGGCGCGGTTGCTGGTCTACAAGGCCGCCCGGCTTAAAGATGAGCACAAAGATTACGTGCAGGCGGCGGCAATGGCCAAGCTTTTTGCCTCCGACATTGCCATGTGGGCCACCACCGAAGCCGTACAGATTCATGGGGGGTATGGCTTCGTGAAAGAGTTCCATGTGGAGCGGCTCATGCGCGATGCCAAGATCACCCAGATTTACGAGGGTACCTCAGAAATACAAAAACTGGTGATCGCCCGCGAGCTGATTCGGTAGAAAAAATCCCGAAAAACTACTATTTTTTGGTGCCTCTGGCTTCATTCTTCCCGGATGAAGCCATTTTTTTGGACAAAAATGAAACTTAACACCCAATATTAGTTTTGTACAATTTATTAGTTTTGTGCAATATTGCAAAACGAAAGGGCCTTACACACACTGGCCTCCCCTTATGGAAGACTATAACAAGATTATCGAATCGCTGGGGGTGAAGTTCATCAAGGCACGGAATATCCGTATCCTGCAACCCATCGTGATCAAGAATTTCTACGACGTGGAGAACACGTTGTTGATTTTATATAACGGCGAAGTAGCCTACGGCGACGAGCACCAAAAAGTAGAAATCGGGGATATGCTTTTCATTCCCGGCGGCAAACATGTGACTGTTACCTACGGCGAACCGAGCAACCCGCGCCCGGTCACGAACGAGGAGTTCATGACTCACCGCGAGCAGTATTTCGAGGCTAACCGTGACCCAACCCGCATTGGCAGTATGCCCAACTCGTTTGGATACGTATCATTCGAGGCCAAAGTCTTTGATTCGGTCAACTTTTTCAACTCGCTCGACGTGCCGCCGTTCATTATCAAGCACGACGACACGCTGGCGCAGGCCATCCGGCAAATTTTGATCGAAGACATGACCGACGTGGCGGGGCGGGGCCGGGTTATCAAGATCAAGACCGAAGAGATCGTGATCGAGGTAATTCGGTACATTTTGAAGCAGCGGCTGTTTGTGGAGCAACTCGTGACCAACAGCACGTACTTCAAAGACCCCCGCCTGATCGACATTTTTGCCTACATTAAAGACAACATCGGCGGCGACCTTTCCAACAAAGTGCTGGCTAACGTAGCCAACGTGTCGGAAGATTACGTGGGGCAATATTTTAAGATGCTCACCGGTATTAACCCGCAGGATTATATTGAATATCAGCGCATGGAGGCCGCTGTGGGGCTTTTGCGCACCAGCAAGAAGAGCATCCGGGCCATCGGGGCCGAGGTGGGCTACAAAGACACGGCCTATTTTTGCCGCCGTTTCAAGATGATGTTCGGCATCCCTGCCGGTAAAATGCGCCGCCGCGAATCGCTGATGAACGTCTAGAAAGCCCCCCGACCCCCGAAGGGGGAGGGCTGACGCAAGCGTATCAGGTATCGGCGTATTAGACGCGGAACCGCCATGCGCGAAGCCACGCCGATGCTAATACGCTTGCGTCAGCCCTCCCCCTTCGGGGGTCGGGGGGCCACAGCATACCCAAA
>JAYUKZ010000013.1:0-1554 GCA_043763995.1 Fibrella sp. | reverse complement strand
CATCTTATTTTACGGGTTGATAAATGGTGTAAAGAATACGCCACATACACTGAATTTCGGGGGCAGCGACGGTAATGGTGCCAAACTGGGGGTTATCGGAATGGAGAGTCAGTTTGCCGGTGCCGCCGAGATCGTTGGTACGAATGCGCTTGATAACCAACCGGTCGGCATACAGTACGGCGTATATTCCCCCCGATTCGTACTCATGCTGATTTGGTTTAATCAGCCGCGCCAACACCCGGCTGCCGGTGCGTAGTTCGGGCTCCATACTATGCCCTTCTATTTCCAACACCAGATGCGCATACCGGACATCGACCAGTTCGGCCAGCACCGGGTGGGTTTCGCCGGTGTAGGGCGTGCAGTCTGTAAGCACCAGCCGGGCAGGTCCGGCCTGGGCTTTGGCACTCAGAAACGGTACATCGCGAAAAAACTCGGCACTGTGTGGTCGTACCGAACGGACATTCGTTGGCTGGTACACTACTGCCGGTTCACTTACCGCCGGGGCGTTTCCTGATTCGGCAGTTTTACCAATAGCGTCCGCCGCCGCTTTCATTAATTCGGCCAGTGGCACATCGAGGACAGAAGCCAGCTTGTAAAGTTTTTTTGCGGGTGGAATTCCACCTCCCACCTCCCACTTGCTCACCAACTGTCCCGAACAGCCAAGCAATTCGGCTAACTGTGTCTGATTCAGACCTTTACGTTTTCTTAGTTGCGCTATCATCTTGTTGAGTCGTTCCACCGTGAAAATATTTTCCCACTTTTATTTGGATTCCCACTAATTGTGGGATTACCTTAGCCCTGTGATCTTAGTAGTACTAGATTTAGTAGTACTAAGGTAGTGGCCCGGTAGCTAAAAACGAAAAAAATGGAGGAATGGTAAATACACAAACACAGTCGGCTACGGCGGTACAGCACTGGCGTGACCGGATGAAGGTGGCGCGGCAGAAGCTGAAAACCAAACACGTAGGGCAGCAACGGGTACTAACCTGGATTGCCATTAACCACCCTGCCATCGACACGATTACCAATATTACGCGGTGGCACAATGCCTGGCTGGGCAAAAACGCCGACCCTGAATTGACGGAGTTGGTGGAAGCGGCAGAGAAACAATTGGGTAGAATTCGCCCGACGCGGCAGAGGATACCTGCGACAGTAGCCATGCAGTAATTTTTCACAAAAAAAACCCCAGACTGGAGAGCGAATCCAGACCGGGGCCACCCCGAAGGGGCTAAACCAAAAAAGCAATGGAGACAAAAGTAAACCCAATTGCATCAGTACGCTACGGGCTGATGCAACAATACCAACAGTTAGCGGCGCAAAAGCTGCAACACAAACTGAACCGAAACCGGCTGGGCCATGCGTGGTGCGGGGCGCAGATGCAAAAAATTAACCAGGCCATGTGCCATCACCTGCGATGAGCCGGGCCATGATTGAGGGGCACCTGGCCGACCTGCGGCGGGTGGAAAAAGCCTGGCAGCGCAATGAGCCGGTGCATTTATGCCTGTATACCCAACAGGGCGTGGCGTACAGTAACCAGGTGTTTACGTGCGAAAA
>JAYUKZ010000012.1:0-5413 GCA_043763995.1 Fibrella sp. | reverse complement strand
GATTATGTTTTCAACCAGCCATTCACTATTGGCCCAAACACAACTTGGCAACAAACGGCTGCGGCCCGAACCCGCCACGCTCCAGGTACGTCTTGACCCATTGATAGGGACCTCCACCCTATTACTCCGCGTGGCCAACCAAGCTAGGGGCACAGCTCATATCCTGATTCGAGATCACCGAGGGCAAACGCTTTATAACGGCTCTCATACAAAAAATGCGTTTGCGCTGCCGCTCGATGTGGCTTCAATGCCGGTGGGTACCTACACAATAGAGATCAGTACGTGGGTTGCCCGCGATACGCAAATATTCCGTATCGGGCCGATGCTGGCGGGCCGCCCCATCGACGTGCTGGATGACTCACCAATTTCACTAAGTCATGAAAATCCCGATAACTGACCAACCAGCAAAACTACGCACAACCCAGAAAACGTTCTGCCGAACAATCTGTTGATTATTAATGTGTTAAGTAGTCAGTCAAGTTCAGGTTAACCTTGTGCTGGCGTAGCCCCCGGTTCCCCAATCTTACTCGCCAATGGTTGAGCCGGTGCGTGGCTTGCTGTCGCGCTTGCGGGTCATGTTCCCGTTTTCCTGGGCAGGTTGCCCGGTTGTCCGGGCCTTGTAGTTGCGGTTGGCCAAGGCCTCGTTGGGCGTATGGCGCACCACCACCCCGCCCACGGGCCGTTGGGCCGGGGTCTGATCTTTGTAGCTGGCAAAGCCCGCTCCCGACTGGGCCGGTGGCATCACCCGCACGCCACGGTCGGTTTCCTGGGCGCGGGCGGCGGCGGCTTTGTTGGCGTGTTTGTAGTTGCGAGCCGACTGCGTGGGGTCGGTCTGGGCGTGGGTGCGGGCCGGAGACCCAGCCCACAGGCCAAAACCGGTTAGCAGGGTGAGGAGCGTTTTCATGTCGTTCTGTGGTCTTGTATACCGCCAAAACGACTGAACGGGGCAACAGGTTTCAAGGCAAAATACAGCTTTTTCTCAACATTCTGCTAATTGACTCCGAGGCCGTTAATTCTTCGGCTTCCCGGTGGTTTAGCCAACGAATCGCTTTCACTTCGCGGCTTTCGCCGATGTTGGGCACCTCGTTTTCTAACGGGGTTCTAATCAGGAACCGAATGTCGTAGTGCCAGTGGCCAGGTACGTTGCCCCGGTCGGGTATGCGGTGGATGTCTACATCGAAAATGGCGGGGCTGAAAAGGGTCAGGTTCGCCAGGCCGGTTTCTTCTTCGGCTTCTTGCAAGGCCACCGCCCCCACGTCGGGGTTGCCGTCGGCGTGGCCACCGGGTTGGAACCACCGGTCGAGTTTTCGGTGGTGAATCAGTAGTACATGGTGGCCCGTGGGCGAGGTAATCCAGGCCGAGCCGGTTACGTGCCCGTCGGTCAGTTCACGCTCGAAACAGCGTGGGTTGGCTTCTACAAAAGCAATGGTTCGGGCGGTCATGTCGGCCTCGATGTCGTCGGCGGGAGTATGTTTGGCAAGCAGGGTTAGCAGAGGAAGACGGTGCATAGAAAGGTTCGTTTACCAGTTATTCCGACTAATTTCGCACTGGAATCATTAACGAACCCTATTTTGGTACTATGAAAAAGACCATGCTCTCGGCCATTGGCCTTGTTTTGGTGGCGCAACTCGCCACGGCCCAGCTCCGCACCCCTTCGCCCAGCCCCGGTGCCAGTGTGATGCAAACCATCGGCATCACCGACCTGACGGTGAAATATTCGCGCCCCAGCCTCAAAGGCCGTACCCCGTTCACGGGCGACTACGTACCTGCGGGCAAAATCTGGCGCACTGGTGCCAACACTGCCACCGCCTTCACAACCTCGACCGATGTGATGGTGAACGGGAAAACGCTGCCAGCCGGTACGTATGCCGTGCTGTCGATACCCGCCGCCACGGAATGGACGCTGATTTTCAGCAAAAATATTAACGTCTCCGAGCAATCGTATAAAGCCGAAGAAGACGTGCTCCGAGTGATGCTGACCCCCACTAAAACCGTCGAAAAAGCCGAAAATTTCACCTTCGGGTTCAGCAACGTGACCGACAGCACCGCCAACATGGACATTATGTGGGCCGACGTGAAAGCCTCGGCCAACCTGATGGTGAACACCACGGCCAACGCCGCCGCCGCCGTAGACAAGGCCGTGATGGACAAGCCCGACGATGTGAACACGCTCACCGCCGCCGCCAACTATAACCTCGGCAAAGGCCGCAACCTGGAGCAATCGTTGGCCTATGCCGACAAGGCTATTGCCGCCAAAGAAACCTTCCGTGCCGTGTGGCTAAAGGCGCAGATTTTGGGCAAGATGGGCAAGTTTGCCGAAGCCATGCCGCTGGCCCAAAAAGCCCTGACTATCGGCGAAACGTCGGGCGATGCCGCGTTTCCGTTCTACAAAGAAGCCATTGCCAAAGGCGTGACGGATTATCAGGCCAAAATGCCCGTGGCCGTACCCGCCGTGCCGAAAGGCAAAGGCAAGAAGAAAGCCTAGCCGGTTTATTTCTATCGAAAAAGCCCGTCTGCATCCTGTAGGCGGGCTTTTTTATGGGGTCGGAACAGCCACCGTTGCCCCGGCGTTACCCCAACAACGTACCTACACACCCCCCGCCGCCGTGACGTTTGAACTAACTCAGGACTACCTCGACCGCATTCAGACGGCCATCAACACCGGCGACGACACCACCATTCGGGCCGAGATGGAGGAACTGTACCCCGCCGATATTTCGGGAATCCTCTACGAACTCGAAACCGACTCGGCCCGCTACCTGCTCAGTTTGCTCGACCGGGGCGTGGGGGCCGAAATCATCGCCAACCTCGACGACTCCATCCGCGACGAATTTATCGCCTCGTTCACCTCCGCCGATTTGGCCCCGTTTATTGCCGAAATGGATTCCGACGATGCCGTTGATTTGCTCAACGAACAGTCGGTGCAGGTGCGCGAAGAAGTGATTGGCCTGCTGGAAGACCGCGAACAGGCCCGGTTTATCATTGACCTGCTGCACTACGACGAAGACGTGGCCGGGGGCCTGATGCAGAAGGAGTTGGTGAAGATCAACGTCAACACCACCGTCAATCAGTGCATCGAAGAGATTCGGCAGCAAGCCGAAGACGTGGAGAAAGTCTATGCCGTGTATGTGGTTGACGATGCCGGGCGGCTGCTGGGCTTTGTGTCGCTGAAAAAGCTGGTGCTTTCGCGGAAGAACGTCAAAATTGCCGCCCTCTACGAGCAAGATGTGGTCTCGGTGGAAACCTACCGCCCCGTAGACGAGGTGGCCGAGATTATGCAACGCTATGATTTAGAGGCTATTCCGGTTGTTAACGTACAGGGGCGGCTCCTGGGCCTGATTACCATTGACGACGTGGTAGACGTGATTCGCGACCGCGCCGAAGATGATTTACAGGCTATTTCGGGCCTTTCGGGCGAGGTGGAAGAAGACGATACGCTCTGGGTACGTGCCAAAGCGCAGTTGCCCTGGCTGGTGGCCGGGGCGGCGGGGAGCCTCATGGCGGCCACGGTCATCAACGGCTTTCAGGATGAACTGGGTAAGGTGGCGGCGTTGGCGGCGTTCATTCCCATCATCGGTTCCACGGGGGGCAACGTGGGCATCCAAACGGCCTCGCTCATTGTGCAAAGCCTCTCCGATTCCTCCGGCCTGACCTACTCATTGGGCCAACGCCTCTTGCGCACGCTGGTGCTGGCGTTGCTCAACGGGGCCGTGGTGGGGCTGATGGCCGGGGGCTACACGCTGCTCATTGGCGAGCCGCGCCTGTTTCCGGTGGTGGCCCTCTCGCTACTGAGCGTGGTGCTGCTGGCCTCGTTCATGGGCACCGTCACGCCGCTGTTGCTCGACCGAATCGGCATCAACCCGGCGGTGGCTTCCGGCCCGTTCATCACCACGGCCAACGACCTGATCGGCATCGGTGTCTACTTCCTCATCGCCGATTTCCTCCTGGCCGAGTTGTGAGGGGGGAGGGTTACCACTATGCCCCCACCCGCGCTGCTACGAGTTCTTTAAGCCGCTTCAATACGCCAATAATGAAGTAAATCTCGTCGGTCTGGGCCGAGAAAGCGGGGCTGATGGCATATTGTTTGCCGATGAGAACCATAAACTGCCAGTTCTGTCCAACCACATAACAGCCATAGACAGGTTGCGAGAGGTCATCGTTTTTCGCTTGCCCCACCAGCATGGCGGCAAGGCACTGCCCACCGGGGTCGCCGTTGGGGTCTTTTTCTTTCTTGTATTCTTGGAAAGAGAAAAAAGGCTTATCGGGACTGCGAAAACCCGAAGCCAGAATACCGTCGGGCCGACCAGATAGCGTAACAAATCCCCCCTGGCTATCTGGTACGTCGGCAGTAATAAACCGTTGGGCAAACAGGTTCATTTTCCGAATAATGGTAAACTTGGGAATGCTGAAAATTGGCCCTATGCAATGCAGGGATAACTCCTGCTCGTTCCAGTGAAGCACATTTAATTCAAGCTGCTCCCGAAGTGCATCGGCCTCATACTGTTCACCGTCGTTTAGCTCCATTGCCGTATCAAGCCACTCCGACAGGGCGGGCAACCGCACAGACGGCATCAGCCCGAACGTTTTTTCCAGGTATTCTAACTCGCAGGCGTTGAAGTCCATAGTTGTGGTTGTTTTAGCAAAGATAGGCTTGAACCAGGGCAGTACCCCCGTAATTTGCCGTACCAACCAAACGCTTTCAGCTTGCCGCTCTCCACATTTGTTGCCAACTCCCTTCGCCACGGCCCCGTGGAAGGGCATCAGTTTGGGTACTCGCGGTTGCCCTACCCCAAACCCATTCCGGTCTGGACCTATTTTGTGGATGGGTTGCTGGTCGATACCGGTTCAAAGCACACGCAGACGGCTGTGCAACGTACCTACGCCGACCACCACATCGGGCAAATTGCGCTGACGCATTTCCACGAAGACCACGCCGCCAACGCCGCCGCTTTGGCCCGTGAGCACGGTTGCCCGGTGCGGTGCGGCCCCCTCACGGCCCAACGTATTGCCCGGCCCTACGCCCTGCTGCCCTACGAACACTACTGGTTTGGCCCCATCGAAGCGTGTTCGGCGCAAACTGGGGTAACGGTGCTGCCCACCTTCCCCAACCCGTTCGAGACCGACCACCATCGGTTTGTGCCCATCCCCACGCTGGGCCACTCCGACGACCACCATGTGCTGCTGGAACCCAACGAGGGGTGGCTTTTTGCCGGTGATTTCTACGTGGGAAACTTGCGGGTGTTCCGCCGGGGCGAAAACATTTACCAGCAGCTCGCCGCCGCCCGCCAGGTGCTGACGCTTGATTTCGACACACTTTTCTGCGGCCACAACCCGGTGCTGGCGGGCGGTAAAGCGGCCATTCAGCGCAAAATAAACCATCTGCAACGTATTGTTGATGAATCAGTTAAGGGGG
>JAYUKZ010000011.1:0-1567 GCA_043763995.1 Fibrella sp. | reverse complement strand
GGTGTCAACGTTGTACCTTTTATAAACCATTTTATGCTTAACATCCGTTTACAAATCGCCTCCCTGGCCGTGGCCGGGCTAATGACGCTTGCCGGTTGCGATCACCTCAACGAACCAGAACGGGGTGCCCTGCCCAGCGCGGTATTTTTCACCCTCACAGACAACAACCAACTGGTTCGGAACAATGTCCAGACGTTGGCTAACCCGGGTGCACCCGTTGCCATCACGGGGTTGCAACCCGGTGAGCAATTGCTGGATATTGATTTTCGGCCCGCCAACAACCTGCTCTACGGCGTGGGAAGCAGCAGCCGCGTATATGAAATTAACCCCATGACGGGTGTGGCTACGGCCAAAGGCGCAGGCCCATTCAGCCCCGCGTTGGTGGCCGGTGCCAGCGTAGCCATTGATTTCAACCCCACCGTCGACCGGCTTCGGTTGGTTGGCAGCACGGGGCAAAATCTGCGCCTGAACGTAGACACGGGTGTTGTAGTAGCTACCGATACGCCCATCAACGGGGTGGCCGGTGCCATGGTGAGCGACGTGGCTTACATCAATAACGTACCTACGGCTACCACCACTATTTTGTACGATATTGACCCCGCCAGCGGATTTTTCTATCAGCAGGTGCCGCCCAACGCCGGTACGTTGACCATGCCGTTCAACAACGGCCTTCGGTTTACCACCACCAATGGCTTCGATGTCAGCCCCAGCGGGCAGGCATTGGCTGGCCTCACCATCCGGGGCGTAGTAGAACTGACGTTGGTTACGCTCTCGACGGGCCGCACCCAGAAACTGGGCAACTTGCCCGCCAACACACTGTCGTTGGCCATTCCTACGAACTAAGGGAAGGAGTTTAGTACAGAAAAAGGGTTGCCCTGCTGTGTGCGGGGCAACCCTTTTTTCGTTAATGGGGTCAATCGTACATCTCGTTAACTCAATCGTTCTGGTATGAATAATCACTGCAAGCTTCTGCTGATTTCAACTATTCTGGGCATAACCTGTTTGGGATGCGCACCGGAGGCTGAACCCAAGGTTGATTATGAACAACTTACCATCCAGATGATGCGTGATTTGACCCCCTACTTGATTGGCACCTGGAATCTTCGTGAAGTGCATGTGAAACTGAGGGGTCCAGGTTACAAGAATCCTCTGAATCTTACGAAAGACAGCACCTTTCGTAACCTTGCCACGATGAGTATTGTGCCCGCCACCAAACCACGTCTACTACCCGTAGAGGGTCGTTATAAGGAATTCGAGGGTACTATTCGGTATGGCAACAAGACCTACCCGATCCATTTTTCTATGTGGCCTGGTTACTGGGTTTATGATAGAAAAAGCCCCCAGGCTTTTCTGCTATTTAGCTATCAATTTCCTGAAGGCCCGCACATCACCGAGCCTGAAGAGCAGTTTTTGGATGATTTGGGGTTGATTTACGAGAACTTTTCGTTGGAAACTACCATAGGTCAGCCCGGTATGAAGTGGGTTGGCGTGAATCGGGGCATTGACCGTATCGATTTCGTTAAGCAACAATAGCCTCCAGACTTTTAGCCGCCTATTGCGACCGAAG
>JAYUKZ010000010.1:0-1570 GCA_043763995.1 Fibrella sp. | reverse complement strand
AGCTGCTCACGTTCTACCCCAACCAGGTAGATGCCGTGCGGTTTATTGAACGCCTGGATTTGCTCCACAAACCTACCCTCACGGCGCATACGTACCTGAGCCGCGACAACGGCAACAACGTCTCCATGAACTACGCCCTCACCGGTGCCGCCGATATTCAGACCAACCTGCGCCTGTCGGTCAGCTACAAAGACCGGCGGGTGGGCACCGTGGGCGAGGCCGGGATGGCATCGGCGCAGGTGCTGCTGGTGGGCCTGAAAACCCGCTTATTGCCATTTTGGGTGCTCACGACCCAGGCCGGGGGGGCTTCGTTACGCTACAAACAGACGCATCAGCAGGTGGTGGGGTCGGTGGTGAACGAGTTTCGGCTGGGGCGTTTCCAAACCGCCGACCTCCGCTACACCCGCGACGTGCAGAATTTCACGGCGGGGCTGGTGGGCAGCAATTTGGTCTACGAAAGCCTGGTAGGTACGTATAACCTGAGCACTCCCGCCAAGTTGGGCGTATACAGCCAATACCTGCACGCCTTTTTTTCGGACGGAAATCAGCAACAATCGCTCTACACGTCGGTCTATTATGATGTGTCTGCCGAACCGGTGCTGAAAACGGGCCTCAACGTGCAGGTGATGCGCTTTGCCCAACAGCGGCCCATTACGTACTTCAGCCCGTCGCGGTTTTTATCTGCCGAAGCGTTTGTTCAGGCCGAAAACATTGATCTGCCCAAGCTGGGCCTTTTGTACCAGGGAATGCTGGCGGGCGGGGCGCAGCGCATTGAGCAGGAAGCCTGGCAACCCACCTACCGGGTGTCGTTGGGGGTGGGCTACCGGCCCATGAAAACGATGGAGTTTTTGGTCTACGGCCTCACCAGCAACAGTGCTACCTCGTCGGTCACGGGCTACACGTATTCAGAGGCGGGGCTGAAACTGAAGTGGGTCGTGTTCTAACGGCCAAAAGCAGGGGGTTCGGTTTCTACCGAAAAACCGGGATTTACGACCGAAAAGCGGCCTTTCTTGGTCGTTCATCGAGTTCTTTACCCGTCCCCCGGATAGCGTGACTAGGTTTACACCAGTTACAACACGCTTATCCATGAAACATACGCTACCAACCACCACCGACCTCGGTCGTCCGGGCGACGCACGTCGTGACCGTTACATGTTCCGTCTTTCCGGCGATTTGTGCGCTGGCGATGCCCTCCAACTCAAGCAGAAATTGCGCAGTTTCACCCAACCCGAACACATCGTGGTTGACCTGAGTGACGTGGTTAAAACCGACCTGGTGGCCATCAACGCGCTGGCCATGGCCCACCGCCAACACCAACTGCGGGTAGTGCTACCCATCTGCCCGGAGGCCAGTAAACTGTTTCACCTCACCAAGTTCACCTCTATCCTGAACCTGGTTACGGTATCGTCTATTATTGCCGAAAACATCGGTCATGTCTCAGCCTACGCCCTTCCTCAGTAGAGGAGCCATTTTAGTGGCCAGCAGCCTGCTGGTCAACTTGGGCAACTACGGGTTCAACCTGCTGGCCGGCCGCCTGGTGGCACCGGCCAGTTACGGCGAAATCAGTTTG
>JAYUKZ010000009.1:0-5472 GCA_043763995.1 Fibrella sp. | reverse complement strand
TGCACAACTCAAAGGCTTTCAGCGACCCCACCAACCGGGGCAAAAAGAACGTGGAACCCGCATCGGGAATGAGGCCGATGTTGATAAAAATCTGGCTGAAATACGCCTCGTCGGCACACACGAGCACGTCGCAGGCCAGAGCCAATGAGCAACCTGCCCCCGCCGCTACGCCGTTTACCCGCCCAATAATGGGCTTTGGCAGGTTTCGCATTACTTCAATGAGAGGGTTGTAACCCGTCCGCAACGACGTACCCAGGTCTATCCCCGCGCCACTTTGCGCATTGGCAAAACCGGCCTTCAGGTCGGCACCGGAGCAGAATGCTTTGTCGCCGCTGCCGGTGAGCACCACCACCCGCACGGCAGAATCCTGCCCGGCGGCGGTCATGGCGGCAGTCAACTCGGTAAGGAGGGCAGGACTAAGCGCATTGTAGACCTGGGGGCGGTTGAGGGTAATTCGGCAAACGCCATTTTCGAGGCTGTAAAGAATATTTTCGTACATGACTGGTTGTAAAAACGAACTGGTCTGCAAGCATACCCTTTTTTTGCGACTTTGCTGCCGTCATTCGTCATCATCTATTTCGTTGAGCGCAGCCCGCGATGACTGATTATAAAAAACAAACAGGCACATCAACAACACGCCGAAGCCAACGGCGGTGAGCGCGAAATAGACGGTAAAAGGCTTCTCGGCGGCCAACGCAATACGTACCAGAATGGTAGACACCACAAACCCGGCATTGCGAAAAATAAGGTCATAGGTGCCTGAATAGATGAATGACAGGATGAGCAAAAACACATCGACGAAGATCATGACCGTGAAAAAATCGGTGTAGAACACGCCGTTGGGGTTGGGAAAATCGCGCCGTTCCACGCCCGCCTGATACACATCGCCCAGCCAACCCCAAAGGCTCACCACCGACAACACCACCAACAGGACGCTTAGCACCAGTGCCGCCGTTTTTTTGATGTGGATAATACGGGTACGTTTGGAGGAGGGGTCAACGCGGGATTTGCGGGTTTGGGCCAGGACGCGGTAGTAAAGTGTGGTCAGGAAAAAGAGTAGCAACGCGCCCGCCAGGTCGAGCCACACTTCGCCCAAAAACGCAAAGGTGTACATATCCGGTTTGTCGAGGTCGTAATCGGCAATGTCGTGAAAGAAACTTCGGATGGTGATCAGCGTGATGATTTCGTACTGTTTCCCGATGAGGGTGGCGATGCTTTTGGGGAGTATCAGCACCAGCATAAGCACTTCGTAGAACAAAATAATGCTGAACGGTGTGTAGATGGCCTTGAGGTAATTGGTGGGCAGATGATGCTGCACATCCGGGCCAAACACCCCGTGCCTGGTCAGAAAAATTAACAGCAGGTGGAGCACAAAACCCACCAAAGCACACTGAATAATAAGCCGTTCGAGGCGGTTCACCACCCGCTCATCGGCCAGTTGATCGAACCAATTGCTCAGCCGAACCAGCAGAGCAGGAGAAGTAGTCTTGTTTTCCAAAGGTGGGGGTGCTTATCTCAACGGCCGGTGGGGGTAGGGCGCAGGGTGTAGCGTAAATATACTTAAACCAGCCAGATAACGGTTAAGCCGCTCACCAACGTACCCAGCAACAGGCCCGCGCCCACTTGGCTCAGGGTGTGGGCGTTCAACTGCAAACGGGCCGTGCCCACCAGCCCACTCAGTGCAAGCAACCCCACAAACGGCACAAACAGATCGGTGTCGCCGTGTTTTAGAAACAAAAACGCCACCGCCCCCAGCACCCCGCCCACCCCAACGGCATGAGCACTGATTTTCCAGGTCATGTTGATAACGCCAACCAGCAAAATAGACACCGTGATACTGCCCAGCAAAATAGACACCGCCGGCGAGGTGTCGGAAACCAAACTGAGCCGAAACATGAACAGGTACGTTACCAGGGCATACACGCCCCCCGTGAGCCAGTAGGGCAACCGCCGGTCGGTGCGGCGGGGCATGGCCAGGTCAGTCAGGAAACCGGTTCGGTAGAGGTAAAAAATGAGGAGGCCCGGCACCAAACACGTGCCAATAAACACCAGCACCAGCAAGCTAAACCGCAGGTTGGCCGTGTAGGCATCCAGCCCCAGCCGCGCCGGTGCCTGGTAGAACAACGTGGCAAAAAGCCAGGTTGGCATCAGCAAAGGATGAAAAACGACCGAAAGGACGTAGGCGAGGCGGGAATTCAAAGGACTGTTTTCTGTTGGCTCACGCAAATAAACTACTTCGCGCAACAGAAAACAGAGAACACCTCAAAGTTGTTTCCGCAGGCGGGCCACAGGGATGTTGAGTTGCTCGCGGTATTTAGCCACCGTTCGGCGGGCAATGTTGTACCCCTTATCGTTAAGCATTTTTTCGAGCTTATCGTCCGAAAGCGGGTTTACCTTCATCTCGGTATCGATCATGTCTTTCAAGATATTCTTCACCTCGCGGCTGCTCACGTCCTCGCCCGAATCGGTGGCGATGCCTTCGGAGAAAAAGTATTTGAGGGGATAAATGCCAAATTCGGTCTGCACGGCCTTGCTGTTGGCCACCCTGGAAATGGTCGAAACGTCCATGTCGATCATCTGGGCGATGTCTTTCAAGATCATGGGCCGGAGTTTGTTCTCGTCGCCGGTCAGGAAAAAATCGTACTGATACCGCACAATGGCGTTCATGGTCTTGAGCAAGGTCTGCTGCCGTTGTTTAATGGCATCAATAAACCACTTGGCCGCGTCGAGTTTTTGCTTCACAAAACTCACTGTGTCTTTCAGGACTTTATTGGTTTTGTTGCTCTTGTCGTAGCTATCGAGCATATCGGCAAACGACCGGCTGATTTTCAGTTCGGGCGCATTGCGCGAGTTGAGTGTCAGTTCCAGTTTGCCGCCGTTGTTGGTCAGAATAAAATCGGGCATCAGGTACTGTGCCGCATTATCGTCGCCCTCCACTGAGCCGGGCTTGGGGTTGAGCCGAATAATAACCTCCACCACATTCTTCAGCGACTCGTCGCTGATACCCAGCCGCCGCTGAATTTTGTCGTAATGTTTTTTGGAAAACTCATCAAAAAATTCGTCAATGATCCTGATAGCGAGTTGTACATAGGGGTGGGTAGTGTCTTTGCGCCGAAGCTGCAACAACAGGCACTCCTGCAAATCGCGGGCGGCAATGCCGGGGGGGTCAAATGTCTGAACCTTGCGCAACACGGCTTCCACTTCACTAAGCTCAACAAAAACATTTTGCGAGAACGCCAGGTCGTTCACAATGGCCTGCAACGACCGCCGGATGTAGCCATCGTTTTCCACGCTTCCCAGCAGTTGCAGGCCAATGACCCGCTCTTCGTCGGTGAGGCGGAGGTAGCCAAACTGCTGGCTGAGCGAGTCCATCAGGCTCGACATAGTGGCAATGGGCATATCGCGCTCTTCTTCGTTAAAGGCCCCGTCGCCCTGCATTTTGTAGCCCGCAAAATCATCATTGGCTAAATACCCGTCAATGTCCAGGTCGTCGGTACGTTCGCTGAATTCGTCTTTCCCGTCAAACTCATCTTTATCGTCGAACTCATCTTTGGCATCGAACTCTTCGTCCATTCCCTCTTCCAGTGCCGGGTTTATTTCCAGTTCTTCTTCAATCCTGGTTTCGAGTTCGGCAGTCGGAATTTGCAGTAACTTAATAAACTGTATCTGTTGAGGCGACAGTTTCTGCTGGAGCGATTGGCTGAGGCTAAGCTTCTGCATGGGGTATCGGTGGTGTTTTTGCGGGGCGGGCTGACCGGGTAAAGCCTGGCCGAAGGGTATGCCCCAAGTGCGCCCCCTCAATTATCAGACCAATTTTATTACATTTTGTTAGAACTACCAAGTTGGTAGGCAGCATCGACCCAGTCAGATAGCCAGACCGGCAGTACATATAATCCGTTAAACACTTATTAATCTGATGGTTAGCTCTCTAGTTTCAGCCACCATTATTTTACGGCTATCGCCGGGATATGGCCAACAACAACCGAAAAAGGTGGGTATTGGCGGAGGGGTGTCGGCAAAGCTGCATCCAGCGAATTGGGCAACAGCGTATTAGTTTGTTGATGTATCGGCATCGGTGTATTGGAGTCGGTCGGCGTATTGTAATTGGCGCGGCCAGGTACGTGTTAAACCAAAAAAACCCGCCAGAAGCGGGTACCGATACCGAAAAGAAACGGGTTTCCGGTACCCCACAGCCAACGCTGTGGGGTACCGGAAACCCGCCGAGACGTACTAGGCGATCTGCTGGCCGAAGCTTTTCAGCGACGAAGCCAATTTCTGCAATGATCCCTGGGCATCGCCACCCGCCTGCGAAGCAGCCGTGGTAGTTTGCTCAGACAGGCTCATCAGCAACGACGAGATTTTGCTACCATCGGGGCTGTTGCTTTGCAAGGCACTCTTGAGCGAATTCAGGTTGCTGGCCAGGGGGCTGTTACCACCCAGGCTACCAATCCAGCTATCAATCAGGGAGGCACCATCTGTTGGCGATACACTCGTGGCCTGGCCGCTCAGGGCCTTTACTGTTTGCTCGGTCAGGGCCGATGCGCTGTTTTGTGAAGTCATGACTGTGGTTTTGTTTTGTAGGTAAAGACTACCGGATAAAGAGATTAGACGGGCATATTGTTTATTAATTTTTTGTGAAAAATTTTCTTGGCCAGGTAGCACCGAAACGGTTCGCCGCTGCGGCTCCTGCTTCGGTAGTGAGTTTAGTAGTACTTCTTTTACTACCGAAGCAGGAACTTAGGCCCTACAAAACACTCCCTTTCCTGCGTCGCCGTTCATAGACTGTGAGCAGGAAAGCGGGCAACAGCACGAGGTTGGCGGTCATGCCCATCAAGAGCGTGATGGACACTAGGATACCGAGCGAGACGGTGCCCTGAAACGTAGAGGCGGTGAAGATGGCGAATCCCGCAAACAAGATGAACGCCGTATACACCATGCTCACGCCCGTTTGCCGGATGGTGGCCGCGATGGCCCCCGCCACATCGGCACCGCGCCGTAGTTCGTCGCGATATTTGGTGATGAAATAGATCGTGCCATCGGAGGAGAGGCCGAAAGCGATGCTGAAAATCAGAATCGTAGACGGTTTCAGGTGGATGCCGAAATAGCCCATCAGGCCCGCCGTAACCAGCAACGGCACCACGCTCGGTACAATGGCGATGAGGCTCAGGCGCACGTCGCGCAGGAGGAGAATGAGGATGAGCGAGACCAGAAAAATGGCCAGCAGGGTGCTTTCGGCCAGGTTGCGCAGCAGGTATTCGTTGCCCCGCGTAAAAACCACGCTGTTGCCCGTCAGCTTCACCACATACTGCTCGGCGGGGGGCAGACGTTGGCCGGTTTCGGCATCAAGGTTGAAAATGGAATCGGCGCGGGGCTGGAGGCGGTCAATCAACTGCCGGAGGCGGGCCGTGCCCACATCGGCCACCTGAAAGCTGATGCGGGTGTAGCGGCGGCTGGTATCTACGTAGGCCGCCA
>JAYUKZ010000008.1:0-21695 GCA_043763995.1 Fibrella sp. | reverse complement strand
AGATCGAACTGCCCGTTGAGGAACGCCCGTTGGGTAAACTCACCGGGCCGGGCCAGCCGTGCCCCCAGTTCGGTGAGGCGCGTCAGAATTTGGCGGATAATATACTCCGAGCCGTGGCAGGAGATCTCGGCCACATCTTCTTTGGTAAACGAACGCGGGGAGGTAAACACCGTCACCAGCACCTCGTCGATGACGGTATCATCCATACCTAGAAAAGCACCAAAATGGGCCGTATGGCTGGCTTGTTGGCAGAGGTCTTTACCCCGAAACGCCTTGTCAGTGAGGGCAATGCCCCCCCGGCCCGACACCCGGATAACGGCAATGGCCCCCATGCCGGGGGCGGTAGCCAGGGCCACAATGGGGTCTAGTTGGTGGATCATAGAAGAAGCCCGACCCCCTAGCCCCCAAAGGGGGAACTGAGTTCACGGCCAAAAGCCTTCGGTTGGGGAAAGCCGCGAACTCAATTCCCCCTTTGGGGGCTAGGGGGCTGGGGGCTAGGGGGCTTTAGTTTTGGAAAAACAATCAGTCGGCTCACCACGCTCATCAGGCGGGTTTCCACCGGTACGTCGGGGATGGACAGGGCGTTGGCGTGGGCGGGGCCGAGGAAGAAACGCATTTGGGCCGCCGCCAGGTTCCGGGCATTTTCGCTACCTGATAGCTTCCCAATGGCATCGAGCAGGGCTTTGGTAAGGCCCGTGCCCGCCTCAGACGGTCGAAATTGCCGTTGCGAAATCAGTTTGTCGAGGTGAAAGGCTTCGCGCAGGTTGTGGGGCAGCAGGGCTTCGTCTACACCGTTGAGGTACCCCACCACGTTGAGGTGATGCAAGTAATCTTCCTCCTCCTGCTCGGTCAGGGTGATACCCAATTTTCGGAGGCCGCGCAGCACAATGTAGCTGAACGAGCCAATGGTACCCACCATATCTTCCTGGCAAACGGGCACACCCCAGGCCATATTCCACTTGCCGGTGTGCTGCCCAAACCACCGCGCCGCCGCGTGAATGAGCCGGATTTTGAGCGTGTATAAGGCCCCCCGGCCCCCAAAGGGGGAGCTAGTCGCCCAAGTGGTAACGCCCCCTTTGGGGGATGGGGGGCCTTCCCAATTTTTGGGATCGTTCACGGCGAAGACCCATTCGCCGGTTTCCTGGAGGCGGCGGGCGGTGTCGGTTCTGATTCGCTCCGTGAGCCAGAGCAACTGCACCCCGTTGGCCCCCAGGTACGTGTAGGGCAGAGAATAGGTGCCTAACGTGAGGCCAATGGCCCCGGAATGTTTCTGAAAAAAAGCCATCCCCCGCCGCATCCGGGCCGGGTCAGCCCAGGTTGGCAAACGGGCGTATTCGGCAAAAAACTGCTGAACCTCAATGGGTTGGGCGTTGGTGTCGAAATCAGTGTTGTTGGCCAACCAGGTCATCAATGCGCCCATGCCTTCGCGCCCCGTTTGGGCTACCACCGTGGCAATAAGGGCATCGGCGGGAGGGTCGCCCACGAGGCGTGCCTGTGCCAGTTGCGCATCGGTAAAGGTTCGGGTAGGTTTAATCAAAGTCGCCATACTGGTACAACGCAATCGGCACCAAAACGGTTGGTCTATCGTGACGTTCGGGGGTGTGGTAGAGACCGCACCGGCGGACCGGCGATACCTCGCGTCTCCGCCGTGCGCGAAGCAGTGGGGTTGCTGTATAATAGCTTCGCGCTCGGCTGAGACGCGAAGTATCGCCGGTCCGCCGGTGCGGTCTCTACGGCACGCCCGAACGTTACGGCAGGTCAACCGTCAGGCCATCGTAGCCTAGTTTTACGTGGGGGGGCAGGGTCAGGTTGACGGCGCGGTGTAGGCCCATTTGGTGGCTGATGTGCGTCAGGTACGTCTGTTCGGGCCTGATTTGCTCGACCAGGGCCAGGGCTTCAGGCAACGAAAAGTGGGACAGGTGCGGCTCCTGCCGAAGGGCATCGAGAATGAGAATCCGGGTGCCCCTCAGCTTATCTAACTCGCTGTTAGTAATGCTGTTGAGGTCTGTCAGGTACGTGAAATCGTTAATCCTGAAACCAAAAACGGGCAGTTTGTAGTGCATCGCTTCGATGGGCACCACCCGAATGCCCAACACCTCGAACGGCTCGTTACGGATGGGGTGCAGGGCCAGACGCGGAATGCCGGGGTAGCGCACGGGGGCAAAAATGTAGGCAAACTCGCGCTCCAGTTGGTGCAATACGCTGGCCCGGCCATAGACCGGAATGTCCTGCCCCGACCGGAAATTAAACGCCCGCACCTCGTCAAGGCCCGCCGTGTGGTCTTTGTGTTCGTGAGTAAACAGCACCGCGTCGAGGCTGCCGAGGTTGAGCCGCAGGGCCTGCTGCCGGAAATCGGGGCCGGTGTCGATCACCAGGCTTTTGCCCGCCACCTGCACATGTACGGAGGTTCGGAGGCGTTTGTCCCGGAAATCGAGGGAGCGGCAAACGGCGCAGGTACAGCCAATCATGGGCACGCCCGACGAGGTTCCCGTGCCCAACAGCGTGATGATCATTATGAATAAGCGAATGGGTGAATGAGCGAACGAGTGAATAGGTCCACGAACGTATACAGTAACGAGACCTATTCACTCATTCGCTCATTCACCCATTCACAATTGTTACAGGTCGGTTAATTGATTGACCACTTCCACCAGGCGGTCAAAGTTGAGGGGCTTCACCAGCACGTCGTTGAAACCGGCGGCTTTAAATTCTTCCTCGGTGTAGTTGCGGGCGTTGCCCGTGATGGCCACGATGGGAACGGCGGATTTGGTTTTATTGGCCAGGGCACGCACTTGTTTCACGCACTCCATACCATCCATGACCGGCATGTTGATGTCGAGCAACAGGATCGAAAAGTCTTCTTTGTCAAGGATTTGCAACACTTGCTCGCCGTTTTTGACGGCCGTGATTTCGTAGTTTTGAAATTCCAGAATCTTACGGGCAAGGTTTTGAATAACGGAACTGTCTTCGGCAATCAGGACGCGTTTTGAAGAGGCCATGCGGTTTGTGGGTCTGTTTTCGGTGGGTGAAAGTAAGCTAAAAAAGGGGAGCTACCTGCACGAAGGGCCAAAAAACGATCTTACATTTTTTGCCACCTATTGCCCCACAACCAGCAGATTTCGGCTATCTTTATCAGATAAACCTATAATTTCTATAGAAGAAAATAAGTATTAGACATTGCTCCGCACGCCTCCCAACTATCCTCAATCGATTGTCTAACCTGTTTCAACGTCATGACCCTTACTGGCCCCAATGGCATTTTCGAGCTAAACATTCTGGATTATGAATACAGTGATTCGAGGGATTTCCTGGATCGTAACTGGCTCATTGTCAGTTTAATAACAATACAGGGATTACAACGTTCCGTCCGTACCCTCACGTATCTGTCTACCTGGGAACTGGAGCTACTGCACGATTGGCTGCAATCGGTGATTGACCATGCGGCGTTGGCCCCGCGCCTGACCTTTATTGAACCGTCGCTAAGTTTCAGTAATTGTTCGGGAGAGAAAGAACCCTTTTCGTTTCGGATCAGGATGGCCGATGGCGCGGCCCCGGTTTGGCACGAGGATGCCGTGAATCCGTTCTGGTTGCCGGTTGCCCCCAACCGGGCCGAGCTACAAACCGCCATTACCGATTTGGCCGCGCAGTTGCAGAAATTCCCGATTCGGGACTGAACACCGGCACGTGTTTTAGTCAAGAAGGTTCGGCGGTGGGGCGGTAGCGGATGGTGCCCACGGCCATCAGCACGGCGGTCATCAGCACCACCAGCGTCAGGATGCCTTCGCGGAAGCCGGTGAGTTTCAGCGCGGCAGGTACGTTGGTGTACAACAAAATGGTGACCAGCCCACGCGGGGCAATCCAGTTCAGTGGCCGCCAGTTGCCGGGGTAGGTCAGGCGCAGCAACGGCCCGCGCAGAGCGAAAATGATAGCAACGAATAACGCGCTGACAATCAGCGCGTCGGGGTCGATGAGTGCCCGCAGGTCGGTGGCATAGCCGAAAAGCAAAAAGAAAAACGTGCGGACAATGAAGGCTCCTTCGGCAGTAAGGTTTTTGAGTTGATCCAGTTCTTGCTCAAAGAGGTCGCTCTTGAACAACCGCGCCAGCCGACCCCGGATAAACAGGTCGGTATTATTGAGGAAAAGCCCGAAAATGAGCACCAGCACCAGCGACGACAGTTCGTAGATGTTGGCCACGGCATAGACCAAAAACAGCACCGAGATGATGGGCAGGAACTTAACGGGGTGGTTTATGCGGCCAATGAGGTAGAGCAGGGCAAAACAGCACACCAGCGAAATTACGCCCATCAGCAGCGTGTCGCGCACGAAACCCAATGCCGCCCCCAGCACCGAGGCATCGCTTTCGAGCAAAAAATTATACAGCATAATGCTGATGATGGCGGCAAAAGAGGTTTCGTAAGTGATAAATTCTCGTTTTTCGGTAGCCAAAGGCCGCACCGCCTGCCCGGCAATGGAACTGCTCATGACGCTGAACGGCAGCGCGTTGATGAGGCATTTGTAGAACGATTCATCGAGCAGCAAGTAGAGCACCGTGGCCAGCACCAACGTGGTGAGCAAAATGCTAGCCAGGGCCATGAGGCCGGTGCGGCGAACCAGCCCCAGGCGGTCGGCTTGGATGTCGAGGTCCAGCCCCCCTTCCAGCACCACCAAAATCAGCGACAACGTACCCAGTGTGGCCAGGCCGGGGGCCACATAGGGCACCTGAAAATTGAGCGAGTTGGTGAGCAGCCGCAACAACGCCCCCATCAACAGCAACAGCAGCACGGGCGGCGTGCGGAACCGGCTGCTCAACAGATCGAACCCATACGAGACCAACACGGCGGTGCTGAGGGCAATGATCAGGTAGGAGGTGTTCATGCGGCCAAGTTAAGGCCGGATTGCGTAATTTGGGCGCATGGAATTACGCCTGCACCGGTTCGACCTACCCCTGCGCCACACCTTCACCATTGCCCACGACAGCCGCGACGTACAGCAAACGCTGGTGGTGGAGTTGCGCCACGGCTCCCTGAGCGGCCTGGGCGAAGCCACCGCCAACCCCTATTACGGCATCACAATTGACCGGATGGTGGCCGACCTGGAGGCCCTGCAACCCGTGCTTGCCGACACCGCGCTCACCACCGCCGAAGCCCTTTGGGAGGCCCTTTACCCCGCCCTGGCCAACAACCCCTTTGCGCAATGTGCGCTGGATCAGGCCGCGCATGATCTGGTGGCTAAACGCGCCCAAAAACCCCTCTACGCCCACTGGGGGCTAAATCTGGACACGCCCCGACCCCTCACCAACTTCACCATTGGCCTGGATACCCCGGCCATGATGCTGCAAAAAATGCAGGAGGTACCCTGGCCACTCTACAAGATAAAGTTGGGCGGCGGTAAGGACGACCTGGCCATTCTGCGCCTCCTTCGGCAACACACCGACGCACGGTTTCGGGTGGATGCCAACGGCGGCTGGACGGCCACCCAAACCCTGGACTACGTACCTGAACTGCTGGATTTGGGAGTCGAGTTTCTTGAGCAGCCCCTACCCGGACGCGGGACCGCTGCTGCTGATTGGGCCGGTATGGCCCGCCTCCGGGCCAACAGTGCCCTGCCCATTATGGCCGACGAAAGTTGCATTCTGGAAACGGACGTAGCCCGTTGCGCTGATTATTTCCACGGCATCAACATCAAACTCACCAAATGCGGGGGCCTCACCCCCGCCCGCCGCATGATTGCCGAAGCCCGCCAACGCGGTTTGCGGGTCATGGTAGGCTGCATGACCGAATCGAGCGTGGGCATTTCGGCCATTGCGCACCTGCTGCCCCTGCTCGACTACGTAGACATGGACGGGGCGATGCTCATTCGCGACGACCCCGCCACGGGCGTTACCTGCCGCTTTGGCGAGGTGTTCTACGCGGCGGGCAACGGCACCGGGGCCAGCCTGAAAACCACCACGCCCTAACCCGCCCACCACTTGTTTACCACCAACCAGCTGCCGGGCCGGACGCTCTGCCACGAAGGCCGGGAATACCTTTTTTTCTCTGGTACGTCGTACCTCGGCCTGGCCCAAAACCCAGTGCTGCACACGCTGTTGGCCCAGGGCGTGGCCCACTACGGCTTGCAGTTTGGCTCGTCCAGAAACGGCAATCTGCAACTGGCCGTTTTTGCCGAAGCCGAAGCGAAGCTGGCCCGGCTGGTGGGGGCACCCGCCGCCCTCACGGTCTCGTCGGGGATGCTGGCGGGCCAACTGACTACCCATTGGCTGGCGCAGCAGGTGGGGCTACAGGCAATTGGTTATCAGGCGGTTAATACGCATCCGGCCTTGTGGCAAACGGCTCTTCCGGCCCAGGTACGTGTGTTGCCGCCCGCCCCCACCGACCCCACACCGGCGTATTTGCTCACTAACTCCGTTGACGCGCTCTACTCCGAAACGCCCTCGTTCGAGTGGCTTTCGGCCCTGCCAAAAAACCAGCCGGTTTACCTCGTCGTCGATGATTCGCACGGATTGGGCGTGCTGGAAGAGGGGCGCGGCATCTGGCCGGTTCTCAGCCATCACCTGCGCCACCACCCGGCGGTTTGTTTGCTGGTCACGGCCTCGCTGGGCAAGGCTATGGGTTTGCCGGGGGGCGTGGTGTTTGGCGAGCCAGGTACGTTGACGGCCCTCCGGCAAACGGCTTATTTTGGGGGTTGTTCGCCCATGCCGCCCGCCTACGCCCACGCTTTCCTGCACGCCGATGCCGTGTATGCCACGGCCCGGCAGCGGCTACGCCAAAACATTGCGCTGGCGCAGGAACTGCTCTTGCCGTTGGGGTGCTTCCAACAAGCCGATGGCTATCCCGTTTTCTACACCGATCAGGACGAGATGGCGGCTTTTCTGCTCGAAAAAGGTATTTTCGTCTATTCGTTTGCCTACCCCACTCCTGCCCACAAAGCCAACACGCGGGTGGTTATCAGTGCGTTGCACGAGCCGACAGATATTCAACAACTGGCAGAAACCGTTCGTGAATGGACGGGGAAACGGTAAGTACATCATGTTGAAGTCAAACATTCAAGTTTTACGCGCATCGGTATATTTTGTGTTTTTTATCGGGTTCGGCGGCTTCGCACACGGCCCAGGGCGGAGCGGTCCCGCCGATGCTGATACACTGCCGCTTTCAACATACCAAAGTGCATAAATCCCAACACTTGGTAATTTGCTGATTGTTAAGTAATTAACACATAAAAATCCCCCAATCCTACCCCACATGAATCGCCTCCTTCTTCCTTTCCTACTTTTCTGCCTTTTTACCACAGCCTCAGCCCAAACGCCAACCAGCAAATCGGATAAGTTACTGGTTGACTTGCTCAATGGCCGACCCGAATTATTCCGAAAAACGCTGCTGGCCAAAGGGGCTGATGGGGCCGCCGCGCACGACATTCAGATTGTGTATACCCAGATAAACCGCGACGCGCAGAACCGTCCGTCGTTCAAAACGTATCGGTATCAGGTCGATAAAGACCGCTATTTCTACCCCGCCAGCACCGTGAAACTGCCCGCCGTGTTGCTGGCCCTGGAAACGCTGAATCCGTTGGGTATTGACCCCGAAAGCACCCTCCTAACCGATTCGGTCTATGCCGGGCAAACATCGGTTCGGCGCGACACCACCGCCCGGAATGGGTTGCCCTCGGTGGCGCAATACGCCCGTAAGATCCTGGTTGTGAGCGACAATGATGCCTTTAACCGCCTCTACGAACTGGCCGGGCAGTGTGGGTTTAACGAGCGACTGGCTGCCAAAGGGTATGCCGACACCCGCATTGTTCACCGCCTCTCGGTGCCGCTTACCGCCGACCAAAACGCCCACACCAACCCCGTTCGCTTCCTCAATTCCGCAGGTACGTTGCTGAAAGGGTTTCCCCCGCAGGTGTGCGCCAACACGCCCAAAGCCCCCGCCCCAATCCGGCGCGGGGTAGGCTACATGGTGGGCGGAAAATTCTACAACGGTGATTCGCTGGTGCGACAACCGTTCGATTTTACGGCCAAAAACGCCTTCCCACTCGACAATCAGCAGGCTATTTTGCGGGCGTTACTCTTCCCCAATGCCGTGCCCGCCCGCCAGCGGTTTGCACTTTCGCCCGCGCAGTACCGGTTTGTCTACCAATATATGTCGCAGTTGCCCCGCGAAACGCGCTACCCCAACTACCGGGCCGACACCGCGCTCTACGACAGTTACTGCAAATTCCTGCTCTTCGGCGACCGCAAAACGCCCATGCCTGCCTCGGTTCGGGTGTTCAACAAGGTGGGCGATGCCTACGGCTATTTGCTGGATAACGCCTACGTGGTCGATTTCGAGAAGGGTATCGAGTTTATGCTCACGGCCATGATTTCCTGCAACAGCGACGGCATTTTCAACGACGATAAATACGACTACGAAACCGTTGGTTTTCCGTTTATGGGCAACTTGGGCCGGTTAATTTACGACTACGAGGCCAGCCGCAAAAAGCCCCGAAAACCCGACCTAAGCCAGTTTCGACTGGTTTACGGCGAGAAATAGACTCGTATTTTTCCGGCCCTCTTGTGGAAAAAGCCGGGCCGATGCATCTACCCGAAAACCCGTTTGTTGGCATGGAACCATTATCGAGTCCTGAAGAAGAGCTGCTCCGTCAGCACCTATACCGGGCCGGTGCTACCCCCGCCGAGGCCCACGCCCTGCTGCCCTGTTTTCGGCAGGAAGTTGACACCTACCGCTGGATTGGCTTGCCCTTTGCCGTGGCCATAGACAAGGTACACCTGGAGGCCAACAACGACCCCATCCCGTACCTGCGCCACAAATACGCCCCCTCGCTGGTCATGTCGGCGGATGAACTGGACGGCTCCACGCGGGACGATATCCTGTTTGCGCACCGCAACCGCGCCTACGGTGCCTACGACCTGCGAAAGTCGTATAACCGTGCGCTGGTCAATGCCCTGCTGCTAACATTGGGGATCGTGTTGATGGTGCTTTCGGGCCTGGAAGCGTATGTGCAGGGCCGTTGGACGTACCTGAGCCTGAGCGGCGGCGGCTGGGTGGCGGGCATTCTGCTGGTGGCC
This sequence comes from Fibrella sp., assembly GCA_043763995.1. Lineage (GTDB taxonomy): Bacteria > Bacteroidota > Bacteroidia > Cytophagales > Spirosomataceae > Fibrella. Next base: position 12,634 of record JAYUKZ010000008.1, on the reverse strand, counting down.
TTCGCCTCGTTTCGGTGCTACATAGCGCACATGACCCTGCGCATGACCGACGAGAATTAGCGTCGCGCCTGAACGGGCAGCCCCTCCAACTGGGCATAACTCAGTTTCCAGACATCGTCGGTGCCTTTTTTCCAGAGCAGCATAACGTTACCCTCGCCAATGCCGCGTGGTTCGGCGGGCGTGGTGGGCAAAACATCAACCGAATAGGTACCTGCCTCATACGCAACCCGTGAGTCTGTGGCGGTGCTGACCATGTTTGTTTTCAGGTTTGTGATGGTTGGCATGGTGGCGCGTACCCATTTTTGGGCTACCTCTGCCTTACCCGAAAACCGGGTTTCGCCCTGTAAAAACTGAACGCTGTCGGCCAGCAGGGCCACCACTTTGTCGGTCTCCTTGTTGTTCCAGGCTTGAATAAACTGGCGATTCATGGTTTGCACATCGGCGGTATCGGTCTGTTTGGTACAGGCCAACGGCAGCAGGAAAAGAAGCATGAGGGGGCTGAAACGTGTCATAGTGTTGAGTGATTGGTGAATGAAACGGTAAAAGAGCCAGCCGTGACCAGGTTCAGGCCACGGCTGACAGACAAAAAAACAGTTAGCGGTTGGCTACCAGCTTTTGCGGCGGTACTCCGAGGTAGGATACGCCGTGTTGGCCTCCCCATACGCCGTGTTGAGCAGGTACCCGTTGCGGGTGAAGGGCGCAGGTTGCTCTGGCAATGGCTGGGTCAACGTGTTTGCGCTGGCAGGTACACCGGCTGTTTTTAGGCCCACCCGCTGGGTAACTGCCCTTTCAGCCGTACCCGCGTTTGCGCCAGATTGATTTTCTCTGGCCGTGCGGGCGGCATAGTCGCGGTTTTCGGCAGCACGGGCGGCAGCATCGGCGCGGCGGCGGCGATTGTCAATGCCCTTACCAATGGCGTAGCCCGCTGCTGCGCCTGCCGCCATGCCTACCCCCGCGCCAACCACCCGGTTGCGCTTGTTGATGATAGCCCCGGCGGTACCACCCACCCCCGCTCCTATGGCGGTGCCCTTGGCTTTCGGGTTCCATTTCCGTTGCAGAATGCCTTGAGCACTACCTTCGGGGCCAACAAAAAGGGCTACAAGGAAGGCCAGGATAAAAAACTGTTGGTTCGTTTTCATCGTTGCGTTGATTTAGTGGTGACTGGACACCTGTTTACGTTGGACAGACTCAACCGGCCAGGGTTTAAGCAGTCGTTCCACCGGGTAAAGTAACAACCCGTTGCCGGTTCAGATTGTTTGCCAACCGGCAGGTACGTACCAGGCTGCTGGTTTGACCAGATCGGTCATCATCTTACCTTTTTCAGCAACCCGGTATGGTTCAGATGTGGCGGTGGGGTTACGGGGAAAATCCGGGAAATAGCTGTACTTTTGACCTGCAAATAACACCCCCTGTTTATTTGCCATGAGCTTAGACGCTACCAAGTTTCTGTACGAGGCCCTCACCTACGACGACGTACTGCTCCTCCCTGCCTACTCGGAGGTTTTGCCCAGAGACACCAACACCACCGCGCCGCTTACCCGCACCATCCGCCTCAACGTACCCCTGATTTCGGCGGCGATGGACACCGTGACCGAATCGGAATTGGCCATTGCGATGGCGCAGGAAGGTGGCATCGGCATTATCCACAAAAATATGAGCATCGAACGGCAGGCCGAACAGGTACGCCGGGTGAAACGCTCGGAAAGCGGGATGATTATTGACCCCATTACCCTGCTGGAAAGTGCTACCCTGGCCGATGCCCAGCGGATCATGCGTGAGGCCAAAATTGGCGGTATCCCCATCGTGGATGCCGACGGAACGCTGGTGGGCATCCTGACCAATCGCGACCTGCGTTTTCAGCGCGACCTGACCCGCCCCGTCACCGACATTATGACCCGCCAAAACCTGATTACGGCCAGGGTGGGACTGACTTTCGAAGAAGCCGAGACGATGCTTCAGGAGTATAAAATCGAGAAACTTCCCATTGTAGACGATGCCTACAAACTGGTCGGACTGATTACTTACAAAGATATTCTGAAACGAAAAAGCCACCCCAACGCCTGCAAAGATGAGTTGGGCCGGTTGCGGGTGGGGGCCGCCGTGGGGGTCACGCCCGACGTGGCCCAGCGCATTGAAGCCCTGGTGAAAGCCGGGGTCGATGTCATCAGCGTCGACACAGCCCACGGCCACTCGCGGGGGGTGATTGACTGTGTGAGGGCCATCAAAAAGCAGTTTCCGGCCCTCCAGGTCATTGCCGGTAACGTGGCCACCGGCGAAGGAGCCAAAGCCCTGGCCGATGCCGGGGCCGATGCTGTTAAGGTAGGCGTGGGTCCGGGGAGCATATGTACCACGCGCATCATTGCCGGTATCGGGATGCCGCAACTGACCGCCGTCTACGAATCGGCGAAGGCGTTGCGGGGTACGGGCGTGCCCGTTATTGCCGACGGTGGTATCCGCTTTTCGGGCGATATTACCAAAGCCATCGCGGGCGGGGCCAGCACGGTCATGATTGGCTCGTTGCTGGCGGGTACCGAAGAAGCCCCCGGCGAAATTGTGCTCTACGAAGGTCGCCGGTTCAAAAGCTACCGGGGCATGGGGTCGGTGGAGGCGATGGAGGAAGGCTCGAAAGACCGCTATTTTCAGGATGCCGAAGACGACATCAAAAAACTGGTGCCCGAAGGTATTGTGGGCCGGGTGCCGGTGAAAGGCAAAGTGGCCGAAATTGTGTATCAGATGGTTGGGGGCCTGAAAGCGGGCATGGGCTACTGCGGCGCGGCGGATATTGAAACCCTACAAGCCGCTAAGTTCATCAAAATAACCACCGCCGGAGCCAAAGAAAGCCATCCCCACGACGTACAGATTTCCAAAGAAGCCCCCAACTACAGCGCACGATAACCAGATTTTTCGCCCCAAAATTTAAACGTTGAGAGCGACTATTACGCCGGTTATTATTCCGAAACGGTATGCCGCAGGGGTTGAACCCGCAGGTACGTTGCCGAACGCCATAGCCATTCGAGGGGGCCGTACCGGAATTTTTTCAGCCAAAGGCGGCTGAGGAAAATTTGGGCGGCAAAAATAGGGAACGTCAGCAGGGCGGCTTGCCAGAGGGGAATTTCGCCGATGAGGCCCAGCCCGTACCCAAAAAACAGGAACGTGCCCACCACCGATTGCCCCACGTAGCTGCTCAGGGCCACTTTGCCCACCGAGGCCAGCGCAGTAACGGTTTTTTGCCAAAAGGGCCGTTGCCAAAGTAGGCTCAGACCGGTAATATAGAACAGCGTGAGGCAGGTACTTTGCAGGTCATACAGCACGTTGAACACGGTCATAGCCCAGGCCGGGGGTTGTTTCGTGTTGCCAAACACCGCCAGTAACCCCACCCCGATGGCCGTTAGCGCAAGCACCGCAAACCCCGTGAACCGGCACCGCTGTCTGAACCAGGCTTTGTGCCGGGAAAACTGCTGAAACAACTGCCGCCGACCGGCATAAAGACCTAGCAAAAAGAAGCCAAGCGTGATGTAGATCCGCCCGCTTTCGACCTGAAACCGCATTTTTTCGCCGAAAGCCGCCAGGTTGAATCCGGCCAGCGTCCGCAAATTCCCCTCTTTTACCACCTTGTAATACGCCACCACTTCCTTATCCCCATTGTCAGAATCGGGCTTTTTTGGTTTTGGCGGGGCCAGGTACGTGTCGTAGGCGACCTGGATGCGGGTGGGTACGTTGGTGACCAACAGCAGCCCCACCACCAGCACCACCCGGTTGGACAGCCGCCCGAAGGGAAGCAGGGCAAAACCCACCAACGCATAAATGGACAGTATATCGCCGCGCCAAAGCATATGGTGGAGTAGCCCAATGCCGCCCAGCACCACCAACCGCCAGGCAAAGCGGCCATAGAACCGACCGGGCGAATCGGTGGAGCGGGTCAGCATCAGGGCGAAACTGAGGCCAAACAGAAAGGAAAAAAAGGTGTAAAATTTTCCGTCGAAAAAAATTCCGATCACCGTCTGGGAAATGCCGTTACCCACCCCGCCGCCCTGCGCCTCGTATACTTGCCGGGGAAGTTGGGCAGCGGCAAACCATTGCCCGCAGTGAACCAACAAAATGCCAAACAAGGCAAAGCCCCGGAGCGCATCAATCAAATCGATGCGCGGACTGACGTTGGCTATACCGGGTGGCGTATTGGTGGAGGCGGGCGCAGGATTCATGTACAAATGCGTGAGGTTGGGGGATGCTTTCGGCAAAAAAAATTAAAATTCAGCCGTGAGAAATGCTGTAATAATCCCGAACTCTTATCAGAGCAACATCGGCACGTACCTGATCTTTATTTCCACTAGAGCGATATTATCCGGCTCACCATGCCGCTGGGCGAAACGGTGATCTCGCGGAGGTATGGACCTTGCTTTATGAGGCTTATTTCTGGTGTGTGTGGGTCCAGCTGAATATACGTCGAGGGCGTTACCAGCACGGTGGTGTTGCCCCGTTGGGCCACGGCTTCACAGTGGTAATGCCCGCTGATGACCTGCATCCGGCAGGGTAACTCTTCCGTTATTTCGAGCCACCGATTTTGCTGGGTGAATGGGTAATTTTCGTCCATAAACAGAGCATTGGCGGGCAACACAGGATGATGGCAGAAAATCAGCACGTTGTGGTGGAGCAGCGTCAGTTCCTCGCTCAGCCAGGTCCATTGTGCCTCAGAGAAAGACCCCTTCGACGAATCAAGGAACAGGGCGGGGTAGCCTTCCAGCGGGATAGCACTGAATAGCTCGGTACCGGTGAGGTGGTGTGTCAGGTGCAGTTCCTGAGCCATCATCTCCACGTCGTCGTGGTTGCCGGGAATGGCGAACCAGATACAGGGAAGCTTGTCTAATTGCTGATAAATCCACCGGTATGTCTCGCGGATGCCAACATCGAAGCATAAATCGCCGCCCAGCACCAGGCAGGCGGGTTTCATAGCCCGCACGGCATTGAGTGTTTTCAGAAAGTTAGCCCGCACGTCAACGCCTTCGGGCATCTCTCCCTCGGCCCCAATGTGCATATCGGTCACAAACGCGATTTTCATACGCCCAAATTACACGAAAAGCGCACCAAACGAAAAAAGCGGTTCGGGATTTAACCCCGTGCAATCACGGCGACCTTACCCGCAAATTTTTTCTTGTACCAAACAACCGTGAGTCCGATGAGCAAGCCACCCGCCAGCGAGGGGGCAATCCAGACCACGGTGCCGATCCAGTCGGGTGCGCCGGGGGGCACAACGCGGTGGACGTTGGTCACCAGCGCGGCAGTGATGGTGGCAATGTAAGAGCCGCCCATTCGGGTAAAGTGCTGAAAAAACCAGGCCATTTTCATGGTTGGGTTTTGGTACTTGGCGTGATCCTGCCAGGCAAAACGGGTGGTCAAGGCCCCAAAAAAAGCAAACACGATGGGCAACGACCAATTGGCCAGTGTGGTGGCCAGGTACGTACCCATGCCCATCATGCCCACGCCCGTAACCAGCACCAGGTACGTCAAAAACCTATCTGCGGGGGTAAACAGCCCGATTTTTTGTTTGGTGGCCCGCCAGCCGGTAAAGCACAGATAAAAGCTAAAAACGGCAATTCCCGTCAGGAAAAGCCGCCCCATTTTGAACGGCTGAAGGCCACACAACAGCAGGGCCGTTGCGGCCACCACAATCATACACCAAACGTAAATAAGCCCGGCCCGTTTGTGAAGCCGGTTGCCTTTCTGAACGGCCATCGGCACCAGCCCAACAAACAGGGCGATAACCCCGGCGGCAATGTGAAGGAGCAGCAGGGTAGAGACGAGCGATTTCATAGCAGTAAGCGGCTGATTTAGTTCTGCCACAAACATCTGCCTGTTTTGCTGATGTCAACCCAAAAAAGGGACGAAACGCACGTTTTGGGGCGAATGGGAAAGGGCTTTGCCCCCACGGCGTATCAACCAGCCAGCAGTAGCGCAAAAAAAGGGGACGCTTCAATCAGAAGCATCCCCTTTTAGGTTCGTCGTCAAACCAAACTCATTACTTTTGGCCTTCCTTTTTGCTTTCGCGGTTGGCTTGTTTGATGGTTTCGCCAATCATATCCCACTGCTCTTCCGTCACTTTTTCGAGGTGATTGAACTCACCGGCAGCCAGCACTTCGCCCCCGTCGATGGTCACGCATTCGCCGGTAACGTACCCGGAGAAATCGGAGAGGAGGTAGGCCGCCAGGTTGGCCAGTTCGGGGTGCTCGCCCACGCGCTTGAGCGGAATGCGGCTGGTGGGGTCCATCATGCTGGCCAGCGGTTCGGGAAAAAGCCGGTCCCACGCGCCTTTGGTTGGGAACGGGCCGGGAGCAATGGCGTTGAGCCGGATGCCATACTTACCCCACTCTGCCGCCAACGATTTCATCATGATCAACGCGCCGCCCTTCGCCACCGCCGAGGGCACCACGTAGCCCGAACCGGTGGTGGCGTAGGTGGTCGAGATGTTGAGCACGGTGCCCTTCATCTTGTTCTCGATCCAGTATTTACCCACCGCCAGCGTGAAATAGTACGTGCCGCGCAGCACAATATCCACTACTACGTCGAACGCTTTGTACGACAGCCGCTCGGTGGGGCTGATGAAATTGCCCGCCGAATTGTTGAGCAAGCCATTGATCTGCCCAAACCGCTCGATGGTGTCGGCCATGACTTTTTCGATGGCCATCGGGTCGCGCACGTCGCAGGCCACGGCCATGATTTTTCCGGCTCCAGGTACGTCCGCCATCTCGGCGGTGAGTTCTTCGGCGGTCTGGTCGAGCACGGCCTGCCGACGGCTGCAAATGGTGACGTTGGCCCCCAGTTGCAAAAAGTAGCGGGTCATGGATTTACCCAGCCCGGTGCCGCCGCCGGTGACAATAATGGTTTTCCCCTTCAGCGCATCGTCGCGCAGCATTCCTGTGGTCATAAAAGTTTAGGTTGTAGTGGTTTTGTTTCGGTGTAACGCCCTGAACGTCAGTAGCCCCGGCTGCTTTTTTGGTTGAACGTGGCCTGTCTGCGTTCGGCGGTGGCTTGCATCACTTCGGAAAAATCGGGCGATTGAAGTTGGGACGAATTCCAGACCGCCACGTACTGCAAACCCGCCTCAATAGACTTATCCAGCCCGTAGTTCAGCACGTTTTTGGCTCCCTGCACGGCCAGATAGGCATTTTCGGCAATTTGGCGGGCCATCTCGTCGGCTTTGGCAAACAGTTCGTCGGGTGTGGCGTATACGTGGTTGACCAGCCCGGTGCGGAGGGCAAAATCAGCGTTATAATCGGCGGCGGTGAAGGCCATTTCGCGGGTAATGCCTTCGCCCACAAGGCGGGGCAACCATTGCAACGCGCCAATGTCGGGCGTGATGGCCAGTTTGGCTTCGCGCAGGCTGAACCGCGCTTCTGCCGAACACAGCCGGATATCGGCCGCCGAGACCATGTTCAGCCCCCCGCCAATGCACCACCCGTGAATGGCGGCAATAAACGGCTTGGGCGATTCATGCATTTTCTGAAAACCCAACTGCATCTGCCGAATCATGTCCATCAGGTCGCGGCGGCGGTCGGCCAGGGGGTTTCCGGCCACCATAGCGGCCAGTTTGGGCATCATTTGGGGCAGGTTGAGGCCATACGAAAAATTCTCGCCGCTGCCCCGCACCACAACCGCCCGCACCTCGTCCATCGCCGAAATTTCGTCGATGGCGGCGGGGAGTTCAGCCCAGAATTCCGGCCCCATGGCATTGCCTTTACCCGGCCCCAACAGCGTCAGGGTCAATACGCCGTTCTGGGTGGCGGTGGTCAGTGCCTGGTACGTAGTGGCCATGAGCGGTAGTATGCACGCATACTATTTTGGTGAAAGGCAAAGGTATTCATTCCCACAAAAACACCATGCAATCAACCCGCAAAAGGCGGAAAATCGGTCAGAAACGTCACAGCATCGGTCTGGTGGCAAAGCTGGCAGCAGTAGTGGGTGAGGCCATTGGTGATGACCAGATAGGGGGCTTTGTGGACGTGATTATACCGCGCCACCTGGTCAAAAACGGCCTGGTTGAGCGGAATATGCGGTGCTTTGCACTCGATGAGGAGGTAGGGCGACCCATCCCGGCTGAAAGTCAGCAGGTCGGTGCGTTTTTGAGTGGCATTCAGCACCACCCCCCCCTCGGCCCGGATCAGCGTGCGGGGATATTGATAGTGCTGCATCAGCAGGTTTATCATGTGTTGACGTACCCACTCTTCGGGAGTAAGGCGAACGTACCTGCGGCGTAACAAATCGAAAATATACGGTTTGCCGTCTATCTCCGTAAGTTTGCAATCGAATTCGGGCAGGTTCAGCGCATCCATTCACGAAGATACAGCCCCACCGCCGCCCCCACAAAGTATGAAAACAAAAGAAGAAATAGTTGAAAACTGGCTCCCGCGCTACACCGGTACGCCCATCGAGCAATTTGGCGAATACATTCTGCTCACCAACTTCATCAACTACGTCGAATTTTTCGCCAACCAGCATTCGGTACCCATCTTTGGCGCGGGGCGGGCCATGCAAACGGCCACCTGGAACAACATCACCATCATCAACTTCGGCATGGGCAGTGCCATGGCCGCCACGGTTATGGATTTGCTTTCAGCAGTAAGCCCCAAAGCGGTGCTGTTTTTGGGCAAATGCGGCGGACTGAAAAAACGTACCCAGTTGGGCGACCTCATCTTGCCCATTGCCGCCATCCGGGGCGAAGGCACCAGCAACGATTATATGCGGCCCGAAATCCCGGCCCTTCCCTCCTTCCGGCTGCAACGGGCGGTGTCGTCAACCATCAAAAAACACGAACTCGACTACTGGACGGGCACCGTTTACACCACCAACCGCCGCATCTGGGAACACGACGAGGTGTTTAAAGAATACCTGCGGGAAATTCGGGCAATGGCCATCGACATGGAAACGGCCACCATTTTCATCGTGGGCTTTGCCAATTCCATTCCCCACGGTGCCCTGCTGCTGGTGTCCGACAACCCGCTGATTCCCGAAGGCGTGAAAACCGAGGAAAGCGACAAGCGCATCACGTCTGAATTCGTGAACAAACACCTGCAAATCGGCATCGACTCGCTCCTGGAATTGGCTACCTCCGGCGAATCAGTGAAACACCTTCGGTTTGAGTAGAAAAAGCCGTAGCATTACGCGCAGAGAAACGGCGTTGCTCGGAGAAAAAACTTTGCGCGATTCTGTTTCTCTTTATTGGGGCTTACCCAAAGGTGGAAAACAGATAATCGCCGGATGAGAGCAATGAGCCGTCCGTACTGCCGGTATCTACTCTCTGTCCGGGTCAGCCATGCCTGAACCAATCTGGCAACCAGTATGGCCTTATCAGTGGAATAAACGTGGTTAACAGTGCTGAGTTAAACAAGTGGCTTGCGGTGGTGGACGAACTGTTGTTTGCCCCAAAAAACCAGCCAGCAGCAGCCCACAATCAGTAGCGCGTCGAGGCCGAAGCGTTGGGCACCCTGACCGGCGAAAAACCATTGGCCCGTGGCCAGGCCCACGCCAACCATCGCGGCAGCGTGAATAACGGCCATCGCCATGAGTGCCCCGGTAATAAACGTCTCGCGGTAGGAGGCCACCATGAGGCCCCCCGCCAGCGCGCCCCCCACCGACATCAGTAGTTGTTTGGCATCAGGGTGGGTCATGGCCAGCACTTCGTGGTTGGTTACGAAGTCTTTCACGGTGGCCGCACCCGTGAACTGCATGATCCAGAAGGAGATTGCCGCACTGATTATCAGCACGGTGTAGCCCAAAAGGGTATTTTGTAAGCCCTTGACAATGAGCATCTTTTTGCCGTGGAGCATCCCCAATGATACTTTTGCCAGGGGATCGAAACCGGGGGCCAGCACCGCCGCTGCCACAAAACTCATCGCCTGCGGCACCGGCTCGGCCACCAACCCCACAGCGGCTACCAGGCCGCCAATGCTCATCAAGTACATGTAGTTGGAGGTCAGCCGCCCGTTGTGGCTCAGGCCGCTTTCCATTTCTTCCCAAAGGGCCTCGTCAAAATCCTGCTCGATGTGCTCCTGCTGGGCGGGCGAAACCAGGCTGGCCAGTTCGGCAGTGGTGAGGGTGTAAGGGTTATTGCCGCACACCTCGGCCACTTGCCGCAATACGTCGTTGCCGCCCCGGTTCAGTAAGTGCAGGGTCAGCACGTCGCCAACGGGTTTCAGCGAACCGCCCCGGTCCAGGCTCAGGCTGATAATGTCGGGGTGGGGTTGCAGCCGGGCCACAAGGGGGGCGGTGCAACCAGCGGGGAGGCTGATGCTAATGGTACGATGCATGATGGTTGACGTGCGTGAATGAACCGGCCAACGAGCCGGGGATATCAACCATAAACCACGCATTGACCACTTTGTTAGGAAACGGAGACAAAATATCCGGCACCGGGGCCGATATTTGCCCTCCGGTTGGGCCTGCTACAAAGGCCGTTCCGGTGAATGACTATGGTTGCCAGACAAAAAGTTGTGCTTGCCTTCAGCGGGGGTCTCGATACCTCCTTTTGCGTAAAATACCTCACCGAAGACCGGGCCGCGGGCGGTCGGGGCATGGATGTCTACTCGGTACTGGTGGATACGGGCGGTTTCTCTGCCGACGACCTGGCCGCGATCCAAAACCGGGCCTACTCGCTGGGGGTGGTCTCGCACACGGTCGTCAACAAAACCGATGCCTATTACCGGGAATGCCTGAAGTACCTGATTTTTGGTAACGTGCTGAAAAACAACACCTACCCGCTGTGTGTCTCTGCCGAACGAATTTTTCAGGCCATTGCCGCCGCCGAATATGCCCGCGAAATTGGCGCATCGGCCATTGCCCACGGCTCTACCGGGGCGGGCAACGATCAGGTACGTTTCGACATGGCGTTTCGGATCATTATCCCCGATGCTGAAATCATCACGCCCATCCGCGACCTGCGCCTCTCGCGGGAGGCCGAGATCGAGTACCTCAAGAGCAAAGGCGTGGAGCAGGAGTGGCACAAAGCGGCTTATTCCATCAACAAGGGCCTGTGGGGCACGTCGGTGGGGGGCAAAGAAACGCTAACCTCCAACACGTACCTGCCCGAATCGGCCTGGCCCACGCCCATCACCCACACCGGTCAGGAAATTGTTACGCTGCATTTTACGCAGGGCGAGCTGACCGGCCTGACTAGCCAGGCCCACGGCCACGAGGTGTTCAGCAACCCCGTTGAGGGTATTCAGCGGCTCACGGGGTTGGCCGGCCCCTACGGCATTGGGCGCGACATTCACGTGGGCGACACCATTATTGGCATCAAAGGGCGGGTGGGGTTCGAGGCCCCCGCGCCGCTCATCCTCATCAAAGCACACCACACACTGGAAAAACACGTGCTCACCCGCCACCAACTGACCTGGAAAGAGCAACTGGCTACATTCTACGGCTCGATGCTGCACGAAGGGCAATTTATGGACCCGGTCATGCGCGACATTGAAACGTTTCTAACCAGCACTCAGGCCCATGTAACGGGGCAGGTGCAAGTGCTGTTGGCCCAAGAGCGGTTTGTGGTGCAGGGCATCGAATCGACGTTTGATCTGATGTCGGCAACATTTGGTTCGTATGGCGAAATGAACAACGCCTGGACCGGCGACGACGTGCGGGGCTTCTCCAAAATTGCCTCCAACCAGGTGATGATCTACGAGCGCGTCCGGGCAGCAAAGGACTAAAAACACGTACCCACCCATTGGACATCATCGTTGACGCGAGTTTACTGGGCATTGGCCACTTCCACCCGCAGGCCCGCACGGGCGTGAACCGGCTGGCCGAGCAACTGGTGCGCGGCCTGGCCGATTCGCCCGATGTGCAGCTATCCCTGGCTGCACCTACCCACCTGGGCGAGACGCTGCTTTGGGCCGAAGAAGTCATGCCTACCCACCACCTCCCGTTTGCCAACCGTACCGGCGAACTGCGCCTGGCCGAACTGGAAAAAAACGTGCTGCGCCGCCTCGATTCCCGTGGCATGGGTTCCAAGCTGTTGCGCCACGTGTTCTACAAAACCCGCAAAGCCACCGGCCTCTACTCGTCCCGAATTTCGCCCGACCGCTACCCCAAAGGCACGGTCTACCACTCGCCTTTTTTTGCCATTCCGACCAACGTCGGGAAAGATAGACGGATCACGAAGGTGCTGACCATCAACGACTTGATTCCGATTTATCATCCCGAATGGTTTCTTTCCGGCGAACAGGCCGTGAAAGATGCCATCCGAACGCTCTCCAGCGATGCCCACGTGGTGAGTGTGTCGGAGGCCTCCAAGGCCGAGTTTTGCCAGTATACCGGCTTCGATCCGGGGCGGGTCACGACCATCAACCTGGCGGCTTCCCGGCGGCTGTTCTACCCCGTTACCGATACCGTGCGGCTCACCGACATTCAACGGCAGTATGGCCTCAACCAGAACCCGTATCTGCTCAGCATTGCCACCCTGGAACCCCGCAAGAACATCCGGCACCTGGTACAGTGCTTTGCCCGGCTGGTGGCCGAAAAAGCCATTCCCGCCGAATTTAAGCTGGTGTTGGTGGGCACCAAAGGCTGGAAAATGGACGAGTGGCTGCGCGAAATTCGGGCTTCAGAGCACCTGCTGTCGCGCATGGTGTTCACCGGATACGTACCT
>JAYUKZ010000007.1:0-1581 GCA_043763995.1 Fibrella sp. | reverse complement strand
CGGCGTGGCCACGGTTTGGCTGGCCAACCACGAGAAAGCCTTCGACCGCGCCAAAATGGAGGAAGCGTTTAGTAAGCCCTGACCACCCGCCCTTCCATGAAATTGACGAATGCTTTGTTTACTACCTTGTTGCCGCCCGGCGTGGGGTAGTTGCCCGTAAAATACCAGTCGCCCGAATGCTTGGGGCAGGCAAGGTGCAGGTTTTCCACGGTCTGGTAAATGACCGAAACCTCGGCCTGTAGCTCAGGTACGTCGTTGCGGCGGGGCGTAATGATCTCAGCCACTTTTGCCGAAATTTCGTCGGGCGAAAACGGCTCGAAGAGGGCTTTCACGTGGTTTTCCTGCGTGGCGTTGCCCGATTCGATGGCCGCCACTGCCAGGCCGTAGACTTCATCCACGATATGGTTCAGGCCGCGTTCGTTCAGTAGTTTCAGCACCGCCCGGAAGGCCACAAACTCATTCACTTTCGACATATCGATGCCGTAGCAATCGGGGAAACGAATTTGCGGAGCCGACGAGACAATCACGATCTTTTTCGGTTCTAGCCGGTCCAGCATTCGCAGAATACTTTTTTCCAGCGTGGTGCCCCGCACAATCGAATCGTCGACCACTACCAGCGTGTCTATTCGCTTCCGAATCACCTCGTAAGTCGTATCGTAAACGTTGGCCACCATCTCGTCGCGGTGGGCATCGTCGGTGATGAAGGTGCGCAATTTCACGTCTTTGGAGACCAGTTTTTCGATCCGGGGGCGGAACGAGAGCACTTTGTCCAGGTCTTCTTCAAACAGAATACCGTCCATGATGGCCTTTTTGCGTTGCTTGGCCAGGTAGTCTTCCAGGCCCTCGACCATGCCGAAAAAAGCGGTTTCGGCGGTGTTGGGAATGTAGCTAAAGACCGTATTTTCGAGGTCGTAATTGACTTCTTTCAAAATCTGCGGCACCAGCAACCGGCCCAGCATTTTGCGCTCGTTGTAAATGTCGGGGTCGGTGGCGCGGGAGAAATAAATGCGCTCGAAACTGCACGAGCGTTTCTCTACGGGTTCAATAAACGCATATTCGCCGTATTCGCCGTATTTGTCGATGATGAGCGCGTGACCGGGTTGCACCTCCCGGATGGCACTATACTCGACGTTGAAGGCCGTTTTGATGGCTGGTTTTTCCGAGGCCACCACCACCACTTCGTCGTCGGCGTAGTAGTAGGCGGGGCGAATACCGGCGGGGTCGCGGGCCACAAACGAAGCCCCGAACCCGGTCATGCCCACCATGGCGTAGCCCCCGTCGAAATCGCGGCAGGAGCGGTGCAGCACTCGCTGAATGTCGAGGTTGTCTTCAATGATGTCCGAGAGGTCGGGGTTTTCGTAGATACCTTTGAACCGGTCGAAGACGCGCTGATTTTCTTCGTCCAGAAAATGGCCGATTTTTTCCATCACCGTCACCGTGTCCACAAAATCTTTGGGGTGCTGCCCCAACGAAACCAGTTTGTCGAAAAGCTGATCGACGTTGGTCATGTTGAAGTTGCCCGCCATGACCAGGTTGCGGCTACGCCAGTTGCTTTGGCGGAGCATAGGGTGGCAATTTTCG
>JAYUKZ010000006.1:0-1585 GCA_043763995.1 Fibrella sp. | reverse complement strand
TGGCCCACGACGACTCGCTGACGCTGTGGTTGCCTACCCCGGAGGTGTGTACCTGGAAAATAAACCACGAACGGTCGCGGGTGTACGACACGGCGTTTACATTTCTGAACGAAGCGCAGTTGGTGAGCGATGCCTACCGGCAAGCCGAACGCCAGGTACATAGCGCGGCCCTGCAAAGTGGCCTCCTGAACCAGACCCGCAAACAGGCTGTGGTCCTGTTGCGGCCCCTGTTGAGCCAGTTTTCGGAACGAAAAATTGGCATACGGGTGCGGTAAAGTGCCTGATTTGTAGCGCACTAACTAAATTTTTGCACAACCTGCTGGTCTGTATGCTTCTTTGCCGTATTCTTGTTACGCACAGCCAACAACGCCCATGAAGACCCAAAACAAGACCATTACCCGCAACAGCCTCTTGATTGCCGAACCGTTTCTGGGCGATGCCAATTTCGAGCGTAGCGTAGTCATGATCTGCGAACATTCGGAAGCGGACGGCACCTTCGGGCTGATTCTGAACCAGACCACCACCCTCACCGTGAGCGACGTGATAGACGAGATCTACGCCGACATTCCGCTGTTTGTGGGTGGCCCCGTGCAGCCCGACACCCTGCACTATATCCACCGCCGCCCCGATTTGATCGACAACGCCATTCCGCTGGGGGAAGGCATTTATTGGAGCGGCAATTTCGAGCAGGCGAAACTGGCCCTGAACATTGGCACCCTCACCGAAGCCGATGCGCGGTTTTTCATCGGCTATTCGGGTTGGGAATCGGGGCAGTTGACCAAAGAACTCGACGAAAAAACCTGGATCGTTTCCGGCACCGATGCCGATTTTCTGTTCGGTACCCCCGCCGACCAGCTTTGGCGCGGCGTGTTGAAACAGATGGGTGGCCAGTATAAGGCCATCTCCAACTACCCCGTAGACCCGCGCCACAACTAGCCTGGCCCCGGCAACAGCCCGCCCGGCAACGTACCTGGCCCAGTGCCGGGCACGGTTTGCGCTGTTTTTAACCTTTTTTACGCCAACTTTGCCGTACCTAATGCCAACGAATGGCGTTAGGTAAGGGTCTGCCTGGCGTAGATTCTGTTTTGTTACTTGCTCTAATGCGTCTTCCTCTGTTCTTGCTTGCCTGTCTGGCGGGCGCGGTGCCATCGGGCAACCTACTGGCCCAAACCACCCCCGATTCAACCCTTGCCGCGCCGACACCGGCCCCAACGGTCGCCCGAAACCCCCGCGCCGGGTACGCGCCGGGTGGTTATGGCCCCAGTGCCCGCCTCTTTTCGGGCCATTTCGGGCTGAAAGTTGGCCCTTCGCTAACCCGTGCGCCCATCGTGGCCGGAGGCATCACGCCCAGCATCGTGAAACAGAAAATGGATTTCCATTTTGGGGTCATGTACCGCTATCGGTTCAACAAATTCGTAATCCAGCCCGAACTGCTTTACCAGGTTAAAGGCGGTACGTACCAGCAGGAGCAGATAGCCTCAACCACCCGCACCACCATCGAAAATAATTTCAACTATGTCAGTGTACCGCTCATGCTGGGCTACATCCCCACCGAGGGGCTGACTATTCAGGCGGGGCCGGAGTT
>JAYUKZ010000005.1:0-1600 GCA_043763995.1 Fibrella sp. | reverse complement strand
TTACGGTGGGGTACGACTTTGCGTTTAACCGGCGGTAGGTTACTGATTTACGGGTAGCAGACAACTGTTCGTGCTTGTTTTGCGTAGTATTGAAGCACTGAATTCACTTGCTGCTCAATGGTCTACGGTTTACCTGCCTTTGTTTTTCTTTGTCTGCTCCCCGTGGTTGGCCTGGCCCAAACGCCCGGTTCTTCGCCTACGTCACCCCGGCTCGGTGGCATGGTTGAGGTAGGTGGGCTGGTTAGTGATGGCCCCCAAACGCCGTTTTGGCTCCGCACCAATCAGTATGGCATTGTGCCCCTGGGCGGCACCGCCGGTACGCTGCGGGCCAGCCTTTACCGCGACTACACACCTCTACCCACGCCCGACAACGTACCAGATTCTGTGGCCAAAAAGGCCCGCAGGCACTTCCGTTGGGGGTTTGGCGTGAACGCCGTGGCCAATACCGGCCCCGCAGATCGGGCCAACACCAACCTGCACGATGCCCGGCAGGTGCTTTGGCCGGAGGTGTTCGTGAAAGCCAGTTTCGGGCGGGTAGAATTGTTTGCCGGGCGGCGGCGCGAGGTGTACGGCCTGGGCGACACCACGCTCACGTCGGGGTTCTATGCCTGGTCGGGCAATGCCATTCCGTTTCCGAAAATTCAGCTCCATACGCCCGGTTTTGTGCCCGTTGGCTGGCTGCGCAAGGCCGTGGCGTTTCGGTTTGGCTACGCCCACGGCTGGTTCACGCAGCCCAACATTCAGGCCGCGTTGTTTCACCAAAAATACCTGTACCTCAAGTTTGGTAAGCCCACCGCGAAACTTTCGTTCACGATGGGTATCAACCACCAGGTGCAGTGGGCGGGGCGGGCCGATTACCTGGCTAGAACCATCTATTCGGTAGATGGCCAACTGCCCAATACCCTCCGCGATTATGTCTCGGTGGTGCTGGCCAGTTACCCCGGCATTGTGGCTAATGACCGCTTTACCGAATTCGACGGCACCAACCGCGTGGGCAACCACATAGGTAGTATTGATTTTGCTTTCAACTGGACCGATGCCCGCCGAAGCTGGCTCCTCTACCACCAACACGCCTACGAAGATGCGTCGGGGCTGGCATTTCAGAACCTGCCCGACGGGCTGACGGGCCTGAGCTGGCACCGTCGGTCAGGCGGGTCAGGTACGTGGCGGCTGATGCGGGTGGTGCTGGAAGTGCTGAACACTACCAATCAGTCGGGCGACACATTCGATGTGGCGCGGCAGTTTCAGGGGCGCGACAATTATTTCAACCACGGGCAGTATGTGCAGGGCTGGAGTTACCAGGGCCGCACTATTGGTACGCCGTTTATTGCCCCGCGCAGCACGTTTTCTGCCGAGGTGAACGCCAACGAGGGCGGCGGCTATTTTGCCAATAACCGGGTGCTGATGGCCTATGCCGGGGCGCAGGTGCTGGTGGGCAAGACCCTGGCCCTGACGGGGCGAGTGGCCTGGAGCCGCAATTTTGGTACCTATGACCAGGTTTTTGCCATGCCCTACCACCAAACCTCGGCCCTGCTGTCGGGCGGTGGGCGGCTGTTTCGTCGGCCCAACCTGTGGCTCACAGCCTCGGTGGCTCTGGACC
>JAYUKZ010000004.1:0-5563 GCA_043763995.1 Fibrella sp. | reverse complement strand
GTTTTTTTTCAATTGTTTGCAGGGTGAGCAAATCTTCCTGAATTTTGAGGGCGTAGTTCATGAAGCAAATATACGACATATCAAATCTGAAACGGTATAAGCTACACTATTTGATTTAAAACTTCCCATCGGGTGAGCATAGGTTTTCCAAAAAGGAACGTCCGTCAAGTTGCCGATGTTTGAATACCCAGAGTCCGTAAATTCTTCTAATAAATATGATATATTTATTTTTAATTTCTCAGAGAGTTTATAGAATAACAATTGCTCAAATGTCATGCAAAATAAGGTTGAATCAATATCTTCTACGTGTGATCTATTTAAATTCACAAACTTTATAGCTTCATTAGTGTATTCTTGAAAAAACTCAATATTACTACCACCTATTATTCCCGCATTACAAGAGTTTTCAACAGATAATTCGTCTTGAAAAACGGAGGGTATGTAATCGAATCTTTTACGATATTGTTTCAGAGAATCAGGATAGAATTTGAAATTTCGCTCTAAATTTTGTGCTATTAATGATGATTTCATCAAATCTTCGTTCAGTTTTCTCCAAATAAATACGTCACCGTCAACATGTAAGAATGGTTCGCTCTGTTTCTTGTAGGTGTTTACTTTGGCTAATGCCCAAGCCTGTTTGTCAAATTGAACAGATTTATCAATTAAATGTACTTTTGTGTACGGTAGCTTTAATTCATCAATCAATAACTGGATAGCCTGCTCATCAGCATACAGCTCAACTTTGCCATAAAATTGTCTTAGTTGAAAACAGCTCAATGTCCAGGACATCCAATGGTATTCCGGTGATATCCATCCACCAGTACAATGCCACGCTGCATTACTATCGGCTGCGCCGAGTTGACAGGTTTGCACAATTTTCATGATAGCCTTTGTTATGGTCTGACCCGCCTCACCGTGTTCAGGTAAATAGGCTCGCCGGTAGTCGTGAGGCCCTGAACAGTGATTTGCAGGAATTTAGCCTGGTCAGAGAGGGGGAACACCAGATTGGTATTGCCTCGGGCATCGGTGTTCATAATTGGTTTCCAGAACAAGACATCCCGTTGGTCAGGCACTCTATCTTCGGTTGTGGGTGTATAGGTATAACGCGGAGTGTAGAAGGTCCGCATGGGCGTATATCCGACAAGTTCTGTTGCCCCTACCCGCCCCCGCACGGCTGGCGAATCCTGAGCCACGCGGGTATAGAAAGCCACCACACCCCGTGCGCTCCGTGATCCATACATGGCCGCTAATGCCCCCTCCAGCACCTCCACCCGGTCAATATCTGCCGGGGCGAAGGAAAGTAACTGCCGCCCGTCAATGTCCTCAAGTGGTAGTCCATCCATCAAAAACAAGGGGTTTTGGGGTGAACTGGCTGTTTCCTTAGGGGCCGGTTGCCCGGCTGTAGCTGGTGTGTTACTTGCCATATGCGGCACCTTCAATGTTGACTGTAATGACAGGTTATAAGCCGACCCCACCGGGTCGAACCGAAGCGTGACCCCAGGTACGTGGTTGGCCAACATCACATACAAGTTAGGGTAACTGGCGGCGGTAGCCTGGTTGATGATAACCGATTTGCTGACTTGATTATGAATGCTGCGCCGCCGAATGCTCTCCGGGCGTTTGTCGGTTTGGGTAGGTGCCCGCACTACTACCTCGGCCAATTGCCGGGCGGAAGACTGCCGGTAACGGGTAATGGTTGTGTCGCTTGCCTGCCGAGCCTTAGCGACCTGCCAAAAAGAAGCTAGCCTGCGCCAATCGGGTGTTGGCCCCGCCTCTATATGGGTAAAGGGCAAAGTAGAATGGCTGAACTGAACAATTGCCCTCACAGGCTGTTGTTGGCGATTTTTTACCTGAGTCAGCACCTGAATGGTGTCGGTGTGGTGTAGCCCGAAAAGGCTAAACTGACCGGCGGCATCTGCTGTGAAGGCGTGGGTGAACGGTTGCCGTTGATCGGAAGAAAGCACCACCCCCGAGACGTTGCTCAGCGCACCTCCACGCGGGTCATTTACCTGTCCCCGCACGCCCAGTCCGCTCAGGGTATCGGCGGGTGAAGCTGGCTGAATGGGAGCACCCCAGCCAATGCGCCGCCAGCCCTGCGTTAACAGCAGATCATCGAGAGCAGTGGCCCGGTCGGGTAGCCGGGTATCGAAGTATTCATTGGGGGCTTCCACCTCCCCCCGCAAATCGCCAGTGAGCAACAGATGGGTCAGGATGTTGGCTGCCAGGGTATCGGCGGGCATGGCGGCGGCATCGGTGATACTGGCCGAGAGATAGCCCTGCGCTGGTTTTCCAGCTTCGTCGGTAAGGGTAAAGGATAGTTTCACGGGTTGGCGGGGCTGGTAGGTGAGGCTATCGGTACTGACCTGGAGCCGGGGCAATCCGCCCAACAACGGACGAAACAGCAGGCGTTCGGCCCGCAGGGTGCCCAGACTATCCAGTAGGCTAACCTGGCAAAGCCCCGGCGGCAACAGTACCGTTGGCACATTTACCTGCCCTTGCCCGTCAAGAAGCTGAATGTGAGCTTGGTACACTAGCTTTCCCCGCCCCTGCACCAGCAGGTACGTTGTGGCCCGCGCTTGGTCGGCCCGTCCGCGAACCGTCATCCTGACTTGATTGCTATCTGCCGCCAAGCCAACCGCCAGCGTTAAACCGGTCTGCTCGGCCACCGGCAGACCATACCCTACCGGCCCCACCGGGCTGGTTAGCTCAGCCCGGAGCGGGAGATCACTAGCCGGCAGAGCGGGAATGTCGGCGTGGCCCATTCCCCGTTGGTTGGTGCTAACGGTGGCTAGCACCCGCCCCCCGGCTGTTAGTATTTGCCCCCTCACTAGCACACCCCGCCCGTTGGAACCGACGGCTTTCACACCCCATCGCGCTGGCAAGCCCGTAACCCAGTGCCCGCCTTCGGGCAAAAACTGCGCCCAGACGCTGTCTGTCTGTATTGCCTGAGTAGCGGGTGCGAATTGGTCTGAGCGGACGTTTCTGAGTAGAATAGTGCGCTCAAACGCCGGGCGGGCATATTGTTTATCGAGTTCGGTGTAGGCCCGCACCTGATACACCCCTGTAGGCAGGGTGTCGGTAAGCCTGAATTGACCAGCGGCCCGACCGGCCTCCACCCGGAGCCAGTGGTGCTGTACCAACGTACCCGTGGGCGAACGCAGTTCTATGTGTAGGCCCGGCTTGTTGTTGGCGGTATAGAGCCGGTGCGTGTTGGCATCGGCCACGTAAGCACTCAGCCAAAGCCAATCGCCGGTGGTGTAGAGGGGCTTATCAATATGGACAAAAACGGTCGGAGCCAGCGGGGTTTGTTTAGCTTGCCAGGTGGTGCTTAGGGTGGTCAGGGTTTGGTTGGCGGGCAGTATCCGACCCTGTTTGGCCATCTCGGCTCCGTCGCCCGTTACTTTTGTGGCCTCCGGTTGCCAATCGGCGGGTAAGGCGCGGCCCAGCCGGTCGGCCTGTAGGTATCCCTTCGCCACATATCCTTTGGAGGCCGTGATC
The DNA here is from genome assembly GCA_043763995.1 of Fibrella sp. Lineage (GTDB taxonomy): Bacteria > Bacteroidota > Bacteroidia > Cytophagales > Spirosomataceae > Fibrella. The sequence goes on along the minus strand of JAYUKZ010000004.1, from coordinate 2,065 downwards.
AGTCCATCGGCGGTGATGCCCATTATTCCTTGTGGCAACTGAAGTTGTGCGTAGGGGTAGGGTGCGTCAATGTAGGGGGAGGTGGTAATGTTTCCTTTAGTGTAAAACACCTCCAGCGTTCCCGTGGTGTTCAGCCAGTACTCGCCAGGGGTTGCCCCCGCCCGGATAGCTTTCAGGGCCAAAAATGGGGTCATGTGCTTGTTAACTTCTTGGCGCAACTGGGGCGGTGTGCTGGTAATGGGCCGGTCGGGGTTAGCGATATAGACCAAAAATCCCTGCTCTTCGGCAGTATTAGACACCAGACTAGCCAGCAAATGACGCAGCGAGCCGAGATAGACCCGAAGGCGGTTTTTTTGCCAGGTACGTGCCTGACGGGGGTTATCGGGGGTTAATTCGGTGAACTGCCCTGTGCCGCCGTAAAAAGTTGCTCCGTTTCCGGTATGGAAATGTTGCAGATCATAGCGGATAGTGTAGCCCGTGTTACTATTGCGAATCAGCAATGGGCTTCGGGCGGTAGCCCGCAGGTTGCCGTTAACTTCGGTAAAGTCAACCACCTCGCGGTTCTCAATCCGGCAGTCACTGCTACTTACACCTAGCAATTCGCGTTCAAAAAGCTGAAATTGCCGCAACCAAGTGACATCTTTTTTGCCTTTCACAGTCACGGTTTCCAGCAGTTGGGCCGTTGGCGTAAGGGAAAAGTTTACTGTGTTTGGTTGGTCATTGGCCAACTGTAGCGTTTGCCGACCGGGCAAATAGCCCACCGACGAGGCTATCAGTTCTACTGAGCCAAGCCGCCCGAGGCGTAGCTGAAAACGGCCTTGCTCATCCGTGGTTGTTCCCACCGAACTCCCATCCAGGTATACATTGACGAAGGGAACAGCCGTTTGGGTGGCCGCGTCAATAACCCGGCCAGATATCTGGTCTGTTTGCGCCCTAGCAGTTGGTAAACAGCCCAAACCGCTAAACACGCTAAACCACACATAAAGCCAACTAATACGCTGAAAAGAACGGCTCGAGCACATGCAAGGTCAGTCTGGTTTTCGATTGATTACTGTGGTGGTGTTCTTGCATGGAAACTGTTTGTCAAAGAACTCACAGTGTGGCCAAACGTGAGTGAATCAACTATTTTTTGCAACACAAGTTTAGTGGGATAAAATAGAAAATACATAAATAATTATCTGCTTTAATTGAATCAGCGATTCGATTAAAGCAGATAATGCCGGGCAAGTAGCGAAGCTGATAATCAGCGATGTTCAATAGCCGTTAACGTGGGCAGGGGCCTGTATGTGAAAAATACATGGCACCAGTAAATCTATCATAGCAAACAATATACCCACCTCGAACTTTAGTTTGCTCCTCACGCGTCAATCTGTCAACCTTACTAAGGTTAAGATCACTGAACTTGGTTTTCTTTTCCATGTCGGAATCTGTTTAAGTAAAAATTAACTGTTTATTATTGAGACTGTCTATTCATTACCTGAAATTAAGGTCTATGCAAGTCCTATTTAAGGCCGGAAAACTGGGTTACTCCTCCAGCCGCTCCCGGATGGTCAGGTTCGTCACGCGCACCTTCGCCAGCCGGAGTAACCGGGTCAACGCGCTGATGGCGTTCTGCTCGCTGGTGAACTGTGCTGTCATGACCTTACCGGTATAACCTTTCCTTGTTAGAACAGGACAAAGTTGGGCCTGATATTGGTACTTAGTACACCAGTTTTTTGATAAATTTCATCTGATTTTTTGATAAAAAATACCGAAGTTGGCAAAAGTAAGTTACTAACTTGCAGTCTGGTCAGGCGAGTCGACCTGATTGTACCCTCTCTCAATCAACGTATTATGTCAACAGGGGCCATTCTAATCCGTCTGCGCAAACAGTTGAGGTTGTCGCAGAGCGAAGTAGCCGAGCAGGTGGGCGTTTGCCAAACCACCTACCAGTCGTGGGAGTGCGACAGGACAAGCGTAAAAGGTATGTTTCTGGTCAAATTGGCCCAGATTCTGCACGTGCCCGTGACCGACCTGCTAACCGCCCGCCACCTGCAGCCAGATACTGCCGTAGCCAGGCAACCCG
>JAYUKZ010000003.1:0-22117 GCA_043763995.1 Fibrella sp. | reverse complement strand
TCGTTGACAGCGCATACGTCCATCTACATCACGCCGGGTTATCAGATGAGGCTATGTCGGGGCATTATCACCAATTTTCACCAGCCGGGTTCTACGCTTATTCTACTCATTGCCGCGCTGGTCAGCGACCAATGGCGTACCATATACACGGAAGCCCTGAACACCGATTACCGTTTCCTCAGCTACGGCGACTCATCACTTCTACTTCCACAAATTAATTAGTGAATGGGTGAATGAGTGGATGAGCGAATGGTTAGGACGTATCAATAACTCGCCGCAAACCGGCTTCTAACCATTCACTCATTCACTCATTCGCTCATTCACTCATTCACCAATGAACATCAAAGAAGAATTTCTGGCCCGGTCGCGGCACGCGTTTTACTTCCTGCTGGTGCTGGGCGGGGCCATTTTGGGCAGGCTGGTGTATATGCAGCATTTCGCCACGTTTAAAGGCAAATATTGGAACCAACGGCTGGAAGGGTTTCAGATTCGGCAGGACACCATCCGGGCCAAACGCGGCGATATTTTTGCCCGCGATGGTAGTTTACTGGCCACCTCGTTGCCGACCTACGAAGTGGGCATCGACCCCAACGTGGCCAAAAACAGCTATTTCAACACCAAAGTAGACTCGTTGGGCGTGTTGCTGTCAGGCCTTTTTCGGGATAAATCGGGGCGGGAATACAGCGGCCTGATCCGGGCGGCGCGGCAGAGCAGCCGCAAATATTTGCTGCTGAACCGCCGCCGAATCTCGTTCCGCGAAAGGCAGCACCTACGTACCTGGCCGTTTTTCCGGGCCACCAAAAAACTCTCGGCGCGGGGCGGTGGCTTGCGCCCCTACTACGAACGCTACCACCCCTACGGGCAAATGGCCCTGCGCACCGTGGGCGACCTGGACATGAAGACCATGCGCGGGCAAATGGGCCTGGAAGCCTCATTCCAGCCCGTTTTAGCCGGAAAAAATGCCGTGGGGCTGGTGGAAGTGCTGGCCGGAGGCGTGAAAAAACCCGTTGACGACGGCCCGGATATGAAACCCGAACCCGGCCTGGACCTCTACACCACGCTGGACGTAAATTTCCAGGATATTGCCGAAACGGCCCTGAAGAAAGCCCTCGTCAGCTACAACGCCGACCAGGGTTGTGTGCTGGTGATGGAGGTGCAGACGGGCGAAATCCGGGCGATGGCCAACTTGACCAAACAGGGCGGTGGGTACGTCGAAAACTTCAACCATGCCTTGGCGGGCCGCACCGACCCCGGCAGTACGTTTAAACTCGCCACCATGTTGGCCCTGCTGGAAGCCAACGCCATTTACCCCACCAAACTCATTCCGACCGGGGGCGGCACGGTGCGCTACCGGGGCGTAGAAATTGTGGATGCCAAACGGGGCGGCTCAGGTACGTTAACGGCCCAGCAGGTGTTCGAAAAATCGTCGAACGTGGGTATTCACCTCATGATGCAGAGCTACTTTTATGCCCGCCCCGATCAGTATTGCCAGTATTTGCGGCAGTTTCGGCTCAACCGGCCCACGGGCATACACATGAAAGGCGAGGCCCCGCCCGTGATGCGCAACCCCGACATGAAAGGGTGGAGCAAAACCTCGCTCACGTTTATGGCCTACGGCTATGAAATGCAGCTTACGCCCCTGCAAATGCTCACGTTCTACAACGCCGTGGCCAACGACGGCCATTGGGTGCGGCCCATGCTGGTGAAACAGGTGAAACTGGCCGGCGAGGTGGTGGAAGAAACCCAGCCCTACACCGACCCCACGCCCATTGCCCGCCCCGAAACCATCAGGAAGGTGCGGGCCATGCTGGAGGGCGTGGTGACACGCGGCACGGCCCGCAACATCCAGAACCCCAACTACAGCATTGGCGGCAAAACCGGCACGGCCCAGAAAATCTACAACGGCCTCTACCAGCCGGGCCGCTACTACACCTCGTTTATTGGGTATTTTCCGGCCAACCGCCCCAAATACAGCGTCTTGACGATGGTAGACAATCCCCACGGCAACAACGTAGACCTGCTGTATGCGGGCAGCGTGTCGGCCCCGGTGTTTAAGGAAGTGGCCGACCGGATTTATGCCTACGACGTTGATATTCACCCGCCTATGCGGGCCATGAAAGCCAAAACCGCCCCACCCCAGGGGGCTATGCTGGCCACGGCAGGCTACGCCGACGACCTGCACACCATTGGCACCGAGCTAAACCTGGCCAGCCAACCCGCCGCCGAAGGCTGGGTACGTCGGCAGGAGGGTGGCACCTGGCAAAGCCTGCCCATGCGCAAAGACTGCATCCCCGACGTGCGCGGCCTACCCCTGCGCGATGCCCTGTCCCTGCTCGAAAACCGGGGTCTGCGCGTGGTGGCGCAGGGCCGGGGCAAAGTCATAACCCAATCATTGGAGCCGGGCAAATTGCTAACCAGCAACCGGCAAATTGCCCTCACGCTGGCGGGCGGTGAGTGACGGGGGAGTTTCGGCCTGGAAAGGTCAGCCCGTTAATATGGCACCACTCCGACCCGCCAACACAGGTACGGATTTTAATTGCATATAGAACTCAGTTGATTATCTTGTCTGTTATTATGTAAACGATGGCTATGAAAACGATAGAAAAAGACACCACTGCTACGCGATTCAGACAGTTTATTATCGACGAAGTGGAGGAGAAGAATACTATTATCAGCGAACTGAGGAAGGGAAACAAGGACGTATTTACGAAAAAAGGTAAGACGTTTGTTCAACCCATACCCGCTAAGTAAGTAACCCGACGGTAGCTACACGTTCGCTTCCAGCTTCGGAATAGACTTTATTCTTACATTCAACACCGTCAATCACCTTACAGAGAGCGTTTTTGACTCAACTATTTACGAATTCAGTTTCTACGCGCTGACTGACCAAAAGCTGCCGGTAGACACGCGAGTCAATGATACGGTACTCTCGGCACTTAGCGACCTATTTACCGATCCGCTTGCTATTCTTTTCTACGTCTGCGAAAGCCTTGATGGCCGACAAGTGGCTCGTCAGCGAACGTTCAACAACTGGTTCAACCAATACGGCCCGCCTCGGTTCGAGAAACAAGAGTACGTAATTGATGCAGCCGGAACGATGTTGTACGCGGCCATTATATTGCGTACAAATAACTCTGAGAAGGCAGACTTACTGGCCGAATTTGAGCAAACCCATCAGCTATACACCTCGTACAAATAGTCGGCTATGAACGTACAGGTCATCCACGATAGTAAGGGCCAACCGACGGGCGTATTTATCCCGATGCAGGATTGGAACAAGTTGAAAAAACAGTACGCTACGCTGGCCCAATACGAAGACGAAGCCCGGACTCAGCAGCAATTGGTAACTGAGTTGAAAGAGGCAATTACAGAGTTAAAGGCGGTTGAGCAGGGCACAAAGCAAGCCCGCCTCCTGGCCGATTTGCTGAATGAGTTGTAGAATCAGGGAAGGCGCATACGTGCAGGTCTGAATGTTCCGATGAGCAACCGGGTACCATCCCAACCTGCACGTGTTGCAAAAGATCAATAGTTCATTTTTTTGCTGGTACGTTTCACAGCGCGATCCACCTGCCTCTCTCTGCGGTTAATGGTTTTGTCAAAGTTTTTATCCAGTTTCCTGTCGAGTTTGCCAATGCGGCGTTCTGTTCTGTCTACTTTTCGGTCAAGGCGGTTCTGTTTTGGAATGTCCTGCGCCTGAACGGAGCCTATCACGAACAGGCTGATTGCCAGGAGGGTGCAAAGGGAGGTTTTCATGTGTGTTTGGCGTTTGGAAGTAAACAGGAGCAATATAAGTGGTACAAGCCGAATTTTGATGTGCTGGCAACGTACCTGTACTCCTCCCTCCTAACTGTTCCCCGCCGGAAACTCCCCTTCGGCAATGGGTGTTGATCACTGGAATAGGCCAACCGATTCGTAACGGCCTGTTTTCATACGTGACGCAGCAACAACAAGCCACACCCGAATTACCCGCTGTTCGGCCCGAACGCACGGCCCTCAACGATGTTCAACTAACTGGCCATGAGCACATTGAAGTACTTGGTGCCCGTGAACATAACCTGAAAAATATCGACGTGACCATCCCCCGCAATAAGCTTGTCGTGGTGACGGGCATTAGCGGGTCGGGGAAATCGTCATTGGCTTTCGATACCATTTATGCCGAAGGGCAACGGCGGTATATGGAGAGTTTCTCGGCCTACGCCCGCTCGTTTCTGGGCGACATGGAACGGCCCGACGTAGACAAAATCAACGGCCTCAGCCCGGTGATTTCCATCGAACAAAAAACAACGTCCAAAAACCCGCGCTCCACCGTGGGCACCACCACCGAGATTTTCGACTTTCTGCGGCTGCTCTACGCCCGTGCGGGCGAAGCGTTCTCGTATGTGACGGGCCGGAAAATGATCCGGCAATCGCAGGATCAGATTGTAGGTACGTTGCTGGAGCAGTTTCTGAACAAAAAGACCACTATTCTGGCCCCCGTGGTGCGCGGGCGCAAAGGCCACTACCGCGAACTGTTTGTGCAGATTGCCAAGCTGGGCTACACCAAAATCAGGGTCGATGGCGTGATTCAGGAAATTGTGCCCAAGATGCAGGTCGACCGCTATAAGGTGCACGACATTGAGATTGTGATTGACCGGCTGGTGCCCACGGTAGAAGACCGGTTCCGGCTGAGTCAGTCGGTAGAGGTGGCGTTGAAGCAGGGAAAGGGAGCCATTCAGGTGGTCGATTACCGGGATAAACTCCATTATTTCTCCCAAAACCTGATGGACTCGGAGTCGGGCATCAGCTATGACGAACCCTCGCCCAACTCGTTTTCGTTCAATTCGCCCTACGGCTGGTGCCCCGTTTGCCAGGGGTTGGGGGTGGTGGAAGAAATTACGGAAGAATCCGTTATTCCCGATAAATCGCTAAGTATCAGCCGGGGAGCCATTGCACCCCTGGGCGAGTACCGCGAGTTGTGGTTTTTCAAGGAGGTGGAAATCATCCTCAAAAAATACAAACTAAACCTGACCACGCCCGTCAGCAAATACCCGCCCGAACTGATTCAGGTGCTGATGCACGGCACGGAGGAAGAGGCCACCACGCCCAAACGTGCCGACGCACCCGACGAGCCGTACAATTTTAAATTCGAGGGCATTATCAACTTCCTGAAGCGGCAGCAGGAAACCGGTTCCGACAAAATTCAGGAGTGGCTGCGCGATTTTCTGGTCATCAACACCTGCCCGGAATGCCAGGGGGCGCGGCTCAAAAAAGAATCGCAGTATTTCCGAATTGCCGAAAAAAACATTGCCGAACTCGCCAACCTGGATATTACCGAACTGGCCGCCTGGTTTGTGGATATTGAAAGCCGCCTTACCGACCGGCAAAACATTATTGCCAAAGAAATTCTGAAAGAAATCCGCAAGCGAATCGGCTTCCTGGTCAACATCGGGCTGGATTACCTGACCCTGAACCGGTCGCTGAAAACGCTGTCGGGCGGCGAGGCGCAGCGCATCCGGCTGGCTACGCAGATTGGCACGCAACTCGTTGGTGTGCTGTACATTATGGACGAACCAAGCATTGGTCTGCATCAGCGCGACAACGTGAAACTGATTGAGTCGCTGAAGAACCTGCGCGATTTGGGCAACACCGTGTTGGTGGTAGAGCACGACAAAGACATGATGCTCGAATCGGACTATATTCTGGATATTGGGCCGGGCGCGGGGCGGCATGGCGGGCAGGTGGTCAGCTACGGCACCCCCACCGAGTTCATCGAAAAAGGCGGCACCACGGCCAGTTACCTCAGCGGGCGCACAGCCATCAACGTACCTGGAGAGCGGCGCAAGGGCAGCGGTAAGTTTCTGATTATTAAAGGAGCTACGGGCAACAACCTGAAAAACGCCACGCTGAAACTGCCGCTCGGCCGTATGATCAGCATCACGGGCGTGTCGGGTAGCGGCAAATCGTCGTTGATTCACGACACGCTGTTTCCGGTGTTGAACCAGTATTTCTACAAGTCGAAGCGCGAGCCGATGCCTCACAAAAGTGTGGACGGGCTGGAGTTTCTGGACAAGGTAATCGAGGTCGATCAGTCGCCCATTGGCCGCACGCCGCGCTCCAATCCGGCCACGTATACGGGTATGTTTTCGGAAATTCGCACGTTGTTTGCCGAACTGTCGGAAGCCAAAATCAGGGGCTACAAGCCGGGCCGTTTTTCGTTCAACGTGAAGGGCGGGCGGTGCGAAGACTGCGAAGGCGCGGGCATGAAAAAGATCGAAATGGAGTTTCTGCCCGACGTGTATGTGCCCTGCGAAACGTGCAAGAGCAAACGCTTCAACCGCGAAACGCTGGAAGTCCGTTTCAAAGGCAAATCTATTGCCGACGTGCTGGACATGACCGTGGAGCAGGCCCTGGATTTTTTTCAGAGCCAGCCCAAAATTATTCGTAAAGTACAGACCCTCAACGATGTAGGGCTGGGCTACATCACGCTGGGCCAACACGCCACAACGCTCTCTGGCGGCGAGGCGCAGCGGGTGAAACTGGCCGAGGAACTGTCGAAAAAAGACACCGGCAAGACCATGTATATCCTGGATGAACCTACCACGGGACTACATTTTCAGGACATCGCCCTGCTGCTGGGCGTGTTGCAACGGCTGGTAGACAAGGGCAACACGGTACTGGTAATTGAGCACAACATGGACGTGATTAAGGTCTCTGACCATATCATTGACCTCGGCCCGGAGGGCGGCAACAAAGGCGGACAGATCATTGCCGAGGGCACCCCCGAAAAAGTAGCCAAAACCAAAGGCAGCTATACCGGCTCATTCCTGGCCCTGGAATTGGCGGGGTAAATCCGACCAGGTACGTTGGTGAAGGTATAATGCTGGCCGATAAGATGACTTTCGTACTTCATTCTAGACAAATTTGCAATCCGAATGCAGATTTGTCCAGAATGAGAATGGCTACTACCCGGTGTTTTCCAGTCCCGGCAACGCCCAGGTAACGTTGCCCGCATTCGGGGGGCGGCACGTTTTGGCGTATCTTTGGGTTCCCCCTAAAAAAAACCGCGCGCGACATCACTTTATGAACCTCACGCTTCAGCAAACAGACCGTTTCGACGACCGCCACAATGGTCTCTTCGACCAGGATTTCGATCAAATGCTTCGCGCCGTGGGCGTGGAAACGATTGACGAACTCATCGACCAAACCGTTCCGAAGGCTATTCGCCTGCCCCGCCCCCTAAACCTGCCCGCCCCACAAGGAGAGCACGAGTTTCTGAGCAACTTCAAGAAACTGGCGCAGCAAAACAAAATTTTTACCTCTTACATCGGTACCGGCTACTACGACACCATCACGCCCAACGTGATTCTGCGGAATATTCTGGAAAACCCCGCCTGGTACACGGCCTACACGCCCTACCAGGCCGAAATTGCCCAGGGTCGGTTAGAGGCATTGCTTAATTTCCAGACGGTGATTTGCGATTTGACGGCCATGCCCATTGCCAACGCCTCGCTGCTGGATGAGGCCACCGCCGCCGCCGAAGCCATGACCATGCTGCACGGCCTGCGGCCCGCCGCCCGCAAAAATGCCGAGACATTCTTCGTCTCCGACCGGTGCCACCCCCAAACCATCGAGGTGATACGTACCAGAGCCACTCCACTGAACATCCGCGTGGTGGTGGGCGACCACCGCGTGGCCGACCTCACGTCGGGGGCCATTTTTGCCATGCTGCTGCAATACCCCGCCACCGATGGCGAGGTTTTCGACTACACCGACCTCATCAGTGCGGCCCACGAACTGAGTATCCACGTGGCCGTTGCCGCCGATCTGCTGTCCCTGACCATGCTGACTCCCCCCGGCGAAATGGGGGCCGACGTGGTGGTGGGTACGGCGCAGCGGTTTGGCGTGCCGATGGGCTTCGGTGGGCCACACGCGGCTTTTTTCGCCACGAAAGATGCCTTCAAACGCTACATTCCGGGCCGCATCATTGGCGTGTCGGTAGATGCCCAGGGTAATCCCGCCCTGCGGATGGCCCTGCAAACGCGGGAACAGCACATCCGGCGCGAAAAAGCCACCTCCAACATCTGCACGGCGCAAGTGTTGCTGGCCGTTATGGCAGGGAGCTACGCCGTGTACCACGGGCCGCAACGCCTCCGGGCCATTGCCGAACGTACCCACGCCCTCACGCGGCTGTTTGCCCTGGCCGCCCGGCGCGGGGGCTTCACCGTGCTGTCGGAGACCTATTTCGACACCGTTTCGGTGAAAGTCGATGACATTGCGTCGTTAAGAAAATCGGCGCGGGCGGCGCAGGTGAACCTCTGTTACAGCACCACCGAAGAAAGCGTGACCATCGCCTTCGACGAAACCAAAACGCTCGACGACCTGACCACCCTGTTGGCCGTGTTCGGTATTCAGGTCACGCCCGACGATTTGCAGGGCATGATTGCCTCGCTGGAACTGGCCTGGCCGGAGCGGCTCATCCGCCAGTCGACGTACCTGACGCACCCGGTCTTCAACACCCACCACACCGAGCACGAAATGCTGCGGTACCTGAAATCGCTGGAGGAAAAAGACCTCTCTCTGGTGCATTCCATGATTGCACTGGGCAGTTGCACCATGAAACTGAACGCCACCGCCGAGATGATTCCGGTGACGTGGCCAGAGTTTGGCCGGATGCACCCTTTCGCGCCCAAAGAGCAAACAGCTGGTTATCAGCACCTTTTCGAGAATTTGAGCACCTGGCTGTGCGAAATCACGGGTTTTGCCGGTATGTCGTTGCAACCCAATTCCGGGGCGCAAGGCGAATACGCCGGGCTGATGGTGATTCGGGCCTACCACGAAAGCCGGGGCGACACCCACCGCCACATTGCCCTCATTCCGCAGTCGGCCCACGGCACCAACCCGGCCAGCGCGGTGATGGCGGGCATGACGGTCGTGATTGTGAAATGCGATGAGCGGGGCAACATTGACGTGGCCGACCTGATGGCGAAGGCCGAACAACACGCCGAAAACCTGTCGTGCCTGATGGTGACGTACCCAAGCACCCACGGCGTTTTCGAGGAAGATATTATCGACATCTGCGCCACCATCCACCGGTTTGGCGGGCAGGTATATATGGATGGGGCCAACATGAACGCGCAGGTGGGGCTTACCTCGCCCGCCGCCATCGGGGCCGACGTGTGCCACCTGAACCTGCACAAAACCTTCTGCATTCCGCACGGCGGCGGCGGGCCGGGCATGGGACCCATCGGCGTAGCCAGCCAGTTGGTGCCGTTTTTGCCGGGCAAAGGTTCCGGCGCGGTGTCGGCAGCCCCGTTCGGATCGGCCAGCATCCTGACGATTTCTTACGCCTACATTGCCATGATGGGCGGCGAGGGGCTGACCGACGCCACCAAACGAGCCATCCTGAACGCCAACTACATCAAATCACGGCTCGATGGCCATTTCGACACACTCTACACGGGCAGCAATGGCCGCGCCGCCCACGAAATGATTATCGACTGCCGACCCCTGAAACAGGCGGCTGGTGTGGAAGTAGAAGACATTGCCAAACGGCTGATGGACTACGGTTTCCACGCGCCCACGGTCTCCTTCCCGGTAGCGGGCACGATGATGATCGAACCCACCGAATCAGAATCGAAACCCGAACTCGACCGGTTCTGCGATGCGATGATTGCCATCAGAAATGAGATTCGGGAGATCGAAAATGGGGAGGCCGACCGGCAGAACAACGTGCTGAAACACGCGCCCCACACCGCCACGGTAGCCCTGGCCGACGACTGGAACCGCCCTTACAGCCGCGAGAAGGCCGTTTTTCCGTTATCTTACGTCCGCGCCCGCAAATTCTGGCCCACCGTCAGCCGGATTGATTCGGCCTACGGCGACCGGAACCTGGTCTGCGCCTGTGTGCCGATTGAAGCCTACGCCGAAGTGGCACTGGCATAAGTAAGATTCACCGCAAAGGATTTTCACCGCAAAGACGCAAAGGTTTCGCAAAGAAAAAGAGTTGTTCCTTTGCGCCCTTTGCGAAACCTTTGCGTCTTTGCGGTGAAAGCCCTTTGCGGTAAAAAAACGCCTACTCCATGCAGGACATTGAGCCGTTTTATGGCTGGGAAAAATACTACTCCGCCCCCGACGACCCGCAATCGCCGTTCTACCAACGTACCTACAACCTAACCCGGTATGAGAACGACATTTACGGCTACTACATCCACCCACTTTGGGACGAAATAGGCTCGGAGACACTCTATTGCAAGATTCTCTACGCCAACTACGACCGGCAAGCCGTGGTGATCGAACTCTTCGGCGAGTGGAACGACACGCTGCATAACGACATCATGCACCTGAAACGGCAGGTCATTGACCCGCTGGTGAAAGAGGGCATCAAGTACTTCCTGCTCGTGGGCGAAAACGTGTTCAACTTCCACGGCTCAGACGACAGTTACTACGAAGAGTGGTTCGACGATGTGGAAGACGGTTGGATCACGGCCATCAACTTTGCCGCTTTTGTGGAGCAGGAATGGAAACGCTACCGGCTGGACTATTACCTGAATTTTGGCGGAACGCTGCACCTGCCCAACTGGCGGACGCTGATGCCGTTGAACCTGATAGAAGCCGTGGACAAACTGATGGTGCGGCGGCTGGGCTAACGCTGGCAATTTAGCGTATCGTACCGGCACGGATCAGGCATTCTTTTTGTTTAACGAACAGACCGATTCATCAAACAAACAGGTACGTTGCGGGGTTAGCGAACATACGCTAATTTGTAACGATTCCCCAAAAAAGCGGGAGTCATCTTGTTTGCAGTTGCATCGGTCAGTACTTTTACGCGCACATTCAAAGGGTGTTTACAACCCGTTCAGTGCGCCTTGTTTTGTTGTTTTTCAACTGTTTATCTCTGCCAACGAATCTATGTCTTGGGTAACCCAAACGTTAGCCAGTTCGCTGGGCCGCAAAGTCATCATGTCCTTGACCGGCCTGTTTCTGTGTACGTTCCTGATTGTTCACGTAGCGGGCAATCTCCAACTTTTTAAAGGTGACGAAGGCCGGGCCTTCAACGAGTATAGTTACTTTATGACCCACAACCCGGTCATCATGACAGTCTCGTATTTGCTCTACACATCCATCATCGTCCACGCGCTGATGGCCCTGATTCTGACGCGCCACAACCAGGCTTCGCGCCCGGTGAAATATGCCTATTCAAAACCAGAAGCCAACAGCCCGTGGTCGTCGCGCAATATGGGCGTTTTGGGCACCGTTTTGCTGTTGTTCATTGTGTTGCACATGCGCACGTTCTGGTACGAAATGCACTTTGGCAGCGTACCTATGGCCGAATATGACGGCAAGCAGTATAAAGATTTGTACAAAACCGTAGTGGCGGCGTTTTCTAACTGGTGGTACGTAGCTATTTACGTGGCCTCGATGGGCGCGTTGGGATACCACCTTGTTCACGGGTTTCAGAGCGGTTTCCAGACCATGGGCCTCCGCCACAAAAAATACACACCCCTCATTGAGTTCATTGGGGTATATGGCTTTGCCATTTTAATTCCGGCGTTGTTTGCCTCTATGCCGGTGTACATGTATCTTAAACACGTAGGTTTAATCGGATAAGTAGCTTTCCTAACAATCGATTGTCTATGACCTTAGAATCAAAAATCCCGGAAGGGCCGCTGGCCGAAAAATGGTCACGCCACAAGTTTGGTCTCAAACTGGTTAACCCCGCCAACAAGCGCAAATACGACGTGATTGTGGTGGGAACCGGCTTGGCGGGGGCCTCTGCCGCCGCCTCTTTGGCCGAACTGGGCTACAACGTGAAAGCGTTTTGCTTTCAGGACAGTCCGCGCCGTGCCCACAGCATTGCCGCGCAGGGCGGTATCAACGCCGCTAAAAACTACCAGAATGACGGCGATTCCGTGTTCCGGCTGTTCTACGACACCATCAAAGGAGGCGACTACCGCGCCCGCGAAGGCAACGTCTACCGCCTGGCCGAAGTGAGCGTCAGCATCATTGACCAATGCGTGGCGCAGGGCGTACCCTTTGCCCGCGAATATGGCGGGTTGCTGGCCAACCGGTCGTTTGGCGGGGCGCAGGTGAGCCGCACGTTCTATGCCCGTGGGCAAACCGGGCAGCAATTGCTCTTGGGTGCCTATTCGGCCCTGAGCCGCCAAATTGCCAATGGCAAAGTGAAAATGTACCCCCGCACCGAGATGCTCGACGTGGTGGTGGAGGGCGGCAAAGCGCGTGGCATTGTGACGCGCAACCTGGTAACGGGCAAAATCGAGTCGCACTCGGCCCACGCGGTGCTGCTGTGTACCGGCGGCTACGGCAATGTGTTCTACCTGAGCACCAACGCCATGGGGTCGAACGTGACGGCGGCGTGGCGGGCGCACAAAAAAGGTGCCCTCATGGCCAACCCCTGCTTCACGCAGATTCACCCCACCTGCATTCCCGTCAAAGGCGATTACCAGTCGAAGCTCACGCTGATGTCGGAATCACTGCGGAACGACGGACGGGTGTGGGTGCCCAAAACCAAAGAAGATGCCGAAAAAATCAGGAAGGGAACGCTGAAAGCTACCGACCTGAAAGAAGACGACCGCGACTATTTCCTGGAACGCCGCTACCCCGCCTTCGGGAACCTGGTGCCCCGCGACGTAGCCTCGCGCAACGCTAAATCCGTCTGCGACGAAGGGCGCGGCGTGGCCTCGACCGGCCTGGCTGTATACCTCGACTTTGCCGATGCCATCAAGCGCGACGGGCAAAGCACCATTGCCGCCAAATACGGCAACCTGTTCGAGATGTATGAGAAAATTGTGGACGACAATCCCTACGAAACGCCCATGATGATCTACCCCGCCGTGCACTACACCATGGGCGGCCTCTGGGTAGATTACAACCTGATGACCTCAATACCAGGGCTTTACGCGCTGGGCGAAGCTAATTTCTCGGATCACGGGGCCAACCGTCTGGGTGCTTCTGCGCTCATGCAGGGCCTGGCCGATGGCTACTTTGTGGTACCCTACACCCTGGGCGATTACCTGGCCACGATTGGCCACGCCGACAAAGTGCCGGTGGAAAACCCCGCTTTCCGAGAGGCGGAAGTCAATGTGAAGCACACCATTGACCGGTTTCTGAACACCAAAGGCGACAAGCCGGTTGACAGTTACCACAAGGCTCTGGGCCACATTATGTGGGAATACTGCGGGATGTCGCGGGATGCCGAGGGGCTAACCAAAGCCAAGAAAATGATTCGTGAACTGAAAGCCGATTTTTGGCAGAACGTGCGCGTCATGGGCGAAAACGAGGAGATGAACCAATCGCTGGAACACGCCGGGCGCGTGGCCGATTTCATCGAACTCGGCGAGTTGATGATCGATGATGCACTGGCCCGCGAAGAGTCGTGCGGCGGTCACTTCCGCGAAGAGCACCAAACGCCCGACGGCGAGGCCCTGCGCAACGATGCGGAGTATGCGTTTGTGTCGGCCTGGGAATTCCGGGGCGAAAACCAGCCGGAGGTGTTGCACAAAGAAGACCTGGTGTTCGAAAACGTGAAACTGACGCAGCGGAGTTACAAATAAGTTTACCGTTGGCCGTTGGCCGGTTGAAGTTGATTCGCTCAGGTACGTATACTTCCTGGTGAAACAACTTCAACCGGCTAACAGCCAACTGAAAACAGCTTTTAAGATGAAAGTTAACCTGAAAGTATGGCGGCAGCGCAACGGGAATGCAAAGGGCAAACTCGTCGATTACGCGCTGGATAACATCTCGCCGGATATGTCTTTTCTGGAAATGGTCGACGTGCTGAACGGCGAACTGACCATGAAAGGCGAGGAAATCATTGCCTTCGACCACGACTGCCGCGAGGGCATTTGCGGCATGTGTTCGATGTACATCAACGGTCGGGCGCACGGCCCCCAAACCGGGGCTACCACCTGCCAGTTGCACATGCGCTCGTTTAGCGACGGTGACACCATTGTGGTGGAACCGTGGCGGTCGCGGGCGTTTCCAGTCATCAAAGACCTCATGGTTGACCGGTCAGCGTTCGACCGGGTGGTGCAGGCCGGTGGGTACGTGTCGGTCAACACCGGCTCGGCCCGCGATGCCAACGAGACGCTGATTCCCCGCCCGATGGCCGACGAAGCCATGGACGCGGCGCAGTGCATTGGTTGCGGGGCCTGCGTGGCGGCGTGTAAAAACGCGTCGGCCATGCTGTTTGTGGCGGCTAAAGTGTCGCACCTGGCGGTGTTGCCGCAGGGCAAAGCCGAAGCCAGCCTCCGGGCCGAAAAGATGGTGGCGCAAATGGATGCCGAAGGCTTCGGTGCCTGTTCGTTTACCGGTGCCTGCTCGGTAGAATGCCCTAAATCAATCTCCCTCGACCACATTGCCCGCCTCAACCGCGAGTACCTGGGGGCCAAAATCACTTCGGAGACCATGTAGTTTCTTTATGCTTTGTTGCTCAACAAAAAACGCCCAACCAGTGCTGGTTGGGCGTTTTTTGTTTCCAGGTACGTTGCCGACTGATGCTGGTCAGGATTTATAATGGCCCGACATATCGGCTTGAGACGTATAAAGCCGGGTTTACAACGCGTGTCAAAGTAAACTATTCCGTCCAGACGCGTTACAAACGGGTTGTTATGATGGGTCAATGGTGTTTTATATTTGCACTATGATATCAAATTCATATTCACGTCATGAATTACATTCGTCTTTTAGTCTATCGGCTTAAAAAAGTGGTGGCCATCAGTGCCTCAGCAATACATTGGATATTTCTGTACTGGCGCGTCATCAGCAGTCGGCTCATCAACCCCTATCGGAAGCACATCGGGATATTATTGGCTGAGCATTTTGGCGATATTGTAGCTTGTGAACCCATTGCATCCGAGTTGAAAAGGTTGTACCCACAATCGAAGATATATTGGATTGTGAAAAAAGCTTATCGGGACCTCGTTGCTTATAATCCGGCTATTGACGTTGTGGTTGAAGAATATAGCGTATTGCAGTCGATTCTGTTAACCTGGAAACACCCTTTCGACCAGTTTCACAACTGCCAGATGCCTGGGTTACGGTACTACCCGTACCTGGGTAAAATGCTGGATAACCCCCGGGCACGGTCCATGAACATTACCCTGGATACGTATTATTTTCAGGAAAATTTGCTGACTGCTTTCACCAAAATTGGGGGGCTACATGCTATTAATAAAACACCCAAATTATTTATTCCAGATGCCGCTGTGCGGGCCGTTGAACAGCTACGGCTACCACCGAAGTTCGTGGTCGTGCACTGCCATTCTAACTGGTCAAATCGGGATTGGCAGACCGAAGGCTGGCTACAACTGATTGATGATCTGGTCACTACATTTAAGGTCTGCGTAGTAGAGATCGGCTTGAAAAGCACATTGCCGTTAACTAACGACGACCGCTTTGTTAATCTATGTGGTAAACTATCGCTGCTTGAAACGGCAGAAGTCATTCGGCGAGCCAGCTACTTTATCGGTATCGACAGCGGCCCGGCCCATCTGGGTAATGCCGTAGGAACGTTCGGCTTTATTTTGTTGGGTAAACTAAACCAGTTTAACCGGTACATGCCTTATTCAGGGGATTATCAGAGTGGGCGAAAAGCACGCTTTATTGTGAAAGACGAGGCACCCAGTACTGAACTGACTTATGAAGAAGTGTGGCCCATTGTCCGGGAAACCATCCTGGTGCAAGAGTCTGATTCAATGGAAGAGCAGCCGGAAAGGGTATAGAACAACTTCTTGGTAAAACCTAGCTCAACTGGTTTAGCCGATAAATCAATACCTGCTTACTGTGGGGCAGGGTATCAAGATCACTTCGGAGGCGGTGTGATTCCGTTGCAGACTGCCCAACCAGCGCTGGTTGGGCAGTCTTCGTTTCCAGGTACGTTGCCGGGGGCCATAATTTTTTGAAAAGATTTTTCGCCAAGGGCCGCACAGCGTAAAAAGACTACGTTGTGCGGCCCTTAGCTTTGCTACATCATAAAACACTCCACAGCTACCCTCCTGCAAACCCGGCCCCAAACTATGCCACACAACAACACGGCGATGTTTCCTGGAAGGTCTTCTTTGTGGTAACCCCCGATGGCCTCTGCTACTGTTTCGGCCAGCGGCAACGTACCTAGAACTCAACGTGGGTACGAAGGGCAAATAAGTTTACCGGGCCACGGTCGCCGTTGTAACCGGGGTTGGCCACAAACTGGTAGTCGGCGGTGAGGAACAGGGCGCGGGTGAGGCGGGCTTTGTAGAACGCCTCCAGAATACGCTCGGTCTGGTAGTTGGGCAAACTGCCATCGCCCAGCATGAAACCCACCCCGCCCCGGTTCAGGAACTCGGCATGGGCGGGTGAAAGGCCGTTGACGACCCCCGCCAGGCCCACGGCATCTTCGGGCCTACCCCACCGCCCCCCGGCCAGAAACGTACCCACCGACAGGCTACGGTCTATTTCGGTGAAGGCCCAGGTGGCGGTTTTGCCGTCGTTCCAACTCAGGCGGGCAAACAGGCCGCTGTTGCGGGCAAGGGGCTGTTCCAGGCTCAGGCCGAAGCCGTATTTGACCCCGCCATATTGTTCGCCGTAAAGAATGAAGGGCCGGTCGGGGTTGTTCAGGCCGTTCATCAGGCGTTGGGTGGCTTCCAGGTAGGTTGGGGCTTTAGACGTATTCCGAAACGCCAACAGCCGGATGGTGCCGGGCTGGGGTAGCAGCCGGTAGCGGCTTTCCAATTCTACCGTTAGCCCGCCCGATTGCGCCACGTTCCAGTCCAGCACGTTGCCGTTGGCCACGCGGGGCATCAGGTTGTAGGCGATGCGCATTTCGTAGGCGGGGCGCACATATTCCAGGGCCAGCCCCCAGGTGTAGCCCCGCGTGTTGGCGGGGTAGTCCCAGGCCCCGTGGCTCATCAGCGACCAGTTCAGGAACTGGGTGCGGGGGTCGTGCGAGAACTTGTTGTTGTCGAACATATCGGCTACCGAAAATTTCCCCGCCGTAATTACCACGCGGGAGTCGGGCCGTTGTTGCTTCACTTTGTTGGCCTCGGAAGTTATCTCTTCGGGCTGTGCTCCGGGGAGGGCAAACACCTGTTCGATGTAAAAACGGGCCACATAGGCGGCGGGTTTGGCACTGCCAATGCGGAAGGTTTCACCGTTGGGGAAACCGGCAATGCCCACGGCGGGGTTGTACAGCGTTTCGTCGAACGGGGCCGCCGGGTCGCGGCGGCCCACGCCCCGCCCACCGGCAATTTCGGGGTTCAGGTATATCCCTGCGCCATGCCAGAGCCTTCGGCCCAAAAACAGCGTAGTGGTGACGGAAAGCGTGGTGTCGGACCTGTCGCTGAGTGAGTTACGCCCCACAAACCCCGCCCCCCGGAACCCGGTATGCCCCTGCACAATAGTGGTAAACTGGTAATGCAGACTCCAGGCGCTAGACGAATCGAGGTAATTGTTGTTGTTGTCTTTTTGGGCCGTTGCCAGCGTACTGAGGCTGCAAGCCAGCATCAGCAACAGGAGTTTCAACTGGTTTGAACGAAGCGAAAAAGGGAACATTTCCGGGTAGCGTTAAGTGGTTCTCAAAGGTCGGCTTAGTGTAAAATGACAAAATGAAGAGCATGTTAAAATAACGTACCTGGCGCAAAGGCAGGATTTTAAGCCACTCTTAATACCCTTTTAAGCACTCCTTAACCGGCTGGTGCGTATTTGCATCGCCAATCAGTCTGTGGTTGGTTTACCCGCCCTCAACGCACGATTTACCGTTAGCCAGTTCGTTTGTATGCCTTTTTCCCCCGAAACCAGGTCTTTTTTCCGCTCAGCAACACCGGCTGTGGTGCTGTTTTTCAGCGTTTCGCTACACAGTCAGGCCCAATCTGTTGCTACATCACCCCTGCCCCCGCCTTCGGTAGATACCCTCCGGCTCTCGTTGCCGGAGTTGGAAGCGCAGGTGCTCACGCGCAACTACCAGCTATTGGCCCAACGGTTCCAGATCGACATTGCCGGGGCCAGTATCATCCAGGCAGGGTTGCGGGTGAACCCCAATTTGTGGTTCCAAACCAACCTCTACAACCCCAACACGGGCAAAATTCTGCCCCTGTCTACACCTTCCCAGGCCGATATTGCTGCCCAGACCTTCAACAGCGGGTATTTTGCCGTGCAATTGCAACAGGTGGTGATGCTGGCCGGTAAACGCAGCAAACTTATTGCCCTGGCCGAAAGCAACCGGACACTGGCCCAAATTGCCTTCCGCGACGTGCTGCGGTCGTTGCGTTACGAACTCTATTCCACCTACGCCAACCTGTATTTCGACATCCAGGCCCTGAACCTGTTCCAGGCCGAATTAGCCCGGCAACTGCGGCTGGTCGAATCGTACCGAATTGCGGTGCAGACCGGCGGCGTGGCCCCCTACGAAGTAACCCGGCTCGATGTGTTAAACCGGGACCTTCAGGCCAACATTACCAAGTACAAAGGCCAAATTGCCGACGAACAGGCCACGTTGCGCGTCTTGCTCCGGCAAACGGGACGTAGCTTTATTTTACCCACGGCCCTGCCCGAAACCACCCGCCAACTGCCTCCCCTGAGCACGGCCCTCGACTCGGCCCTGACCAACCGCCCCGACCTGGCCCTAACCCAAGAGCAAATCACCAACGCCCAACGCAGCCTGACCCTGGAACGCGCCCGCCGCACCCCCGACCTGACCACGGGCCTGATGTTTGAACGCTACGGAAACGCCTATGTCAACTTCACGGGCCTTCAACTGGCTATGGACCTGCCCGTCAGGAACCGCAACCAGGGGGCCATCCGGGCGGCAGCGATCACGGCCAAAAGCGTGGTGCTGGGCGTAGAAAACCAACAGGCCCTTGTGCAGAGCGATGTGCTGAATACCTACGATAAACTCAACGCCTATGCCGAGCAGGTGGCCAGCCGCCCCCCCGGCTACCTCGACCGGATTCAGAACATTTCGGTGGAAGCCACCAAAGCCTACAACGCCCGCGTGATTGGCCTACTCGATTATCTGGACAAAATACGTACCTACCAACAGGCCCAACTCAACAACATCAACCTGCTCAATAACCTGTACCAAAGCCAGCAACAGCTTGATTTTGTGACTAATACGAGATTTTTCTAGTACCTCACCCCCGGCCCCTCTCCTACTGAGAGGGGTGACTGTACCCAAAAGCTCTGCCGAAGAGCCAAGCTGCTCTAGAGGCACCCCTCTCAGCAGGAGAGGGGCCGGGGGTGAGGTAAAGCACTGCCATGAAAACAACCTACCTAACCCTACTCGCCGGGCTGCTGTTGGCCGCCTGTGGGCACAAAAACGAGCAAGCCGCCAACGTGCCCGGCGTGGACGCGCCTACGTCCGAAGCCGACTCTTCGGCAAGCTACCTCACCGATTCGGTGCGGCGCATGAACCCCGAAAACGAGTTGGTGCTCAACGGCACCGTCACCTTCGACCAGGACAACGTGGTGCGGGTGTTTCCGCTGGTGAGCGGCAACGTGGAAAAAGCCGCCGTTACGCTGGGTACGTATGTGAAGAAGGGGCAAGACCTGGCCGTGATCCGGTCGGGCGACATTTCGAACTATGTCAATGATTACCAGACCGATAAGGCCGATCTGGAAGTGGCGCAACAAGCGTTGAAAAACACCGATGCCCAGTTCAAAGCCGGTTTCGCGTCGCAGACAGATATGCTCACGGTGAAGAACAACCTGAAAAAAGCGCAGGAAGAACTCGGTAAATCGACCAACGTGCTGCGGGTCTACGGCGGCAGCAACGCCAGCAACGGGCAACCCTATTTTACGGTGAAAGCCCCCATCAGCGGCTACATTGTGGAGAAAAACGTAAACACCGGGCAAGACCTTCGTTCCGACAACCAAAACCCGCTCTACACCATTTCCAGTCTGCAACGAATCTGGGTCATGGCCAACGTTTATGAGCAGGATATCCCCCAGATAAAGCAGGGCGAAGCCGTTGAGGTGCAACTGTTGGCCTACCCCGACCGCACCTTCCGGGGCCACATCGACAATGTGAGCAGCGTGCTCGACCAACAGGCGCGGGTACTGAAAGTGCGTATTGTGCTGGAAAACAAAGACGGCCTCCTCAAGCCCGATATGTTCGCTACCATCCACGTACACGTGGGCAACAACGGCGGCAACGTACCTGGGGGCAGCAGCCTAGCCGTACCCCAGAAAGCCGTGGTTTTCGACCGCGACCACTACTACGTGATTGTGCAGACGGGCAAAGAAAAACATGAAGTGCGCGAGGTGAAGGTAGAGAAAAACACTACCCGCTACGCCTTCATAGCGGGCAACATCCACCCCGGCGAAACCGTCGTCACGGAAGGTAGCCTGCTGTTATACAACGACTTAACGGACTAAAAGACCGCACCTGGGCTGAGACGCAATACATTGCGTCTCAGCCCAGCGCGAAGCAATACGGTAGTATCTAATCGGCGTATTGCTTCGCGCTGGGCTGAGACGCAAGGATGCGTCTCTACAACAGATGCGCCCACTCACCAATGAACAAATTCATTCGTACCACCATCACGTTTGCCCTAACCAACCGCTTTGCGGTGTTCTTCGGCATCCTGCTTATCATTGTCGGGGGCGTTGTCAGTTTCATGGACACGCCCGTGGAGACCTTTCCCGACGTGACCAACACCAACGCCATCATCATCACGCAGTGGCCGGGCCGGTCGGCGGAGGAGGTGGAGCGGTACGTGACCATCCCGCTGGAGACCGAACTCAACTCGATTCCCAAAAAAACTACCCTGCGCTCGGTGTCGCTTTTTGGCCTGAGCGTGGTGACGATGATTTTCGAGGATGGCGTGGATAATTTCACGGCGCAAAGTAATGTGGCCAACCGCATGGCCAACGTAGAGTTTCCCGAAGGCGTGCGCGGCGAAATTCAGCCGCCCTACGGCCCCACGGGCGAGATTTTCCGGTTCACGCTCGAAAGCAAAACCAAGGATATTACCGAACTGAAGTCCATTCAGGACTGGGTTATTGAGCGGCAAATAAAGAGCGTACCCGGCATTGCCGACGTAGTCAGTTTCGGCGGCAAGGTCAAGACCATCGAAGTGAGCCTGGACCCCATCCTGCTGGCCAACTACGGCTTCACCACCCCCGACGTGGACATAGCCCTGAAAAAGAGCAACAGCAACGTGGGCGGCGACGTGATTAAGCAGGGCAACCAGTCGTTGGTGGTGCGGGGCATTGGGTTGCTGACCAAGCCCGAAGACGTGGCGGGCATCATCATCGACAACGTAAACAACGTACCGGTGCGCATCCGCGACGTGGCCACCGTGCGCGAGTCGTTTCAGCCCCGGCTGGGCATTGTGGGGCGCGACAAAAAAGACGACGTGGTGGAGTGCATTGTGGTGATGCGCAAAGGCGAAAACCCCGACCAGGTGATTCCGGCCCTGAAGGAAAAAATTACCGAACTGAACAACCAGATTCTGCCCAAAGATGTCCACATCAAGACCTTCTACGACCGCACCACGCTCAACAACTACACCATCCATACCGTGGGCGAAAACGTGCTGCTGGGCATTTTTCTGGTCACGGTAATCTTGCTGGTTTTCCTGGCCGACTGGCGCACTACGCTCATGGTGGCCATCGTGATTCCGCTCTCGTTGCTGTTTGCGTTTATCTGCCTGCGGTTGCGCGGCATGACCCTTAACCTGCTGAGTGTGGGCGCGTTAGACTTCGGCATCATCATTGACGGGGCCGTTATTATGGTGGAAGGGCTGTTTGTGGTGCTGGCCACCAAAGCCGAACACATGGGCATGATGGCGTTTAACAAACGGGCCAAGCTCAGCTGGATTGCCGCCTCGGCCACGGAGGTGGGCAAGTCTATTTTCACGGCCAAAGTCATCATCATCACGGCCTTGTTGCCCATTTTTGCCTTCCAGAAAGTAGAAGGTAAACTGTTCAGCCCCCTGGCCTGGACCATCGGGTTTGCGCTGCTGGGTGCGCTCATCGTGAGCCTTACGCTCATTCCGTTGCTGTGCTCTATTTTGCTGCGGAAAAACGTGCGCGAACGCCACAACCCCGTGGTGCGGGCCATCGAAAAAACATACGTACCTGCGCTCGATTGGGCCATTCGGAAGCCCGAAGCCATCATTGGCATTGCCCTGGTGGGCCTGGC
>JAYUKZ010000002.1:0-1606 GCA_043763995.1 Fibrella sp. | reverse complement strand
GCTGTAGCGCATGGGCGTTTATTTGGTGGTTGGCAGGATACCGGCAAAAACGGTCAGCATGGGGGTGAATGGATTGATTTTCATTAGTTTATGGGAGGTAAAACTAAAATTCATACTTACTGGTCAGGGTGCTGGGTGATGGGCACGAGCAGCTGACCTGGTTGCGAGTTCTGGTCAAAAGTGGATGCAGAACGAGTTGAACCCAAGCACGAGAGGACGAACCGGGGGTTTTTCTGTCCGAAGGCCGGGAATTATTGACCGGATGTACAAACGGTTAACTAACCTGCCCAGGTACGTTACGGCTAATTCAGTCGCGTAACTTTCGGGGGAACTGAATCGTGATGGTTGTGCCGTTGTTCACCTGCTGCCGGAGGGTGCCATCCAGTTGGCGCGTGAGCAGTTCGACCAACTGGGTGCCGAACCCGGTGCCGTGGGCTACTGAGTTAACTGTTTTACCAACACCATTATCGGCAACAGTCAGCGTAAGCAGGTCGCCTTCGCCCGGTGCCAGGCCCAGCCGGATGCGGCCCAGCCGGATGCGGCCCGACGTGCCGGGCGGGAATGCATACTTGAGCGAGTTGGTCAGCAACTCGTTGACAATCAGCCCCACCGATATGGCCCGGTCGGCATCCAGGTTAATGGGTGCCATCGGCAGGTCTACCGTTACCAGGTCGGTTGCATCATACGAACCAAGAATTGTCTCGCTTAGGCTCCTGAAATAGTTCTTCATCTCGACCGAGGCCAGGTGTTCGGTCTGGTAAAGTTTCTGATGAAGAATCCCCATCGACTGCACCCGGTTCTGGCTCGCCCGCATGGCCTCCTGCACGTCGGGGTCGCTGATCCGGGCCGACTGAAGCGAGAGCAGACTGGCCACTAGTTCCAGGTTGTTTTTCACCCGGTGGTGAATTTCTTTCAGCAGCAATTCATTTTCGGCATTGCGTTTGGCGAGGTTGGTGTTCAGCATGGCCAGGTGCTGGTTGGTACGTTGCCGGGTCTGGCTGCGTCGGTACAGCCCAAACCCCACCACCGCCAGTAGCACCGTGAGCAGCCCTGCCGCCACCAGCCCCATCCTGAATGCCTGCCGTTCGGTCTGTTGGCGAGCCAGTTGTGTTTCTTTTTGCAGTAAGCTGATCTTCAGTTCATGTTCGCGCAGGCTATTCAGCGAAAACGCTTCGGCTACCTGTTTGGCCTCACCGGCATACTGTTCAGCATAGGCCAGGGCACTTTTATAGTCGCCTTTGGCTTTGTGCAGGTCAATCATATGCACCAGATAATCGCGTTGCACGTTGGCTGTTCCGATGGTAACGGCTGCGTTGCGGGCTTCACTGAAATACGTCATGGCCTTGTCGTATTGCCCCTGCCCGCGCAGCAGCACACCCATCAGGTTGAGGCTGAATGGGTACTTCCTCAAAAACGTAAGGTTATAGCTCTTGCATAGATACAAACTACTGTCTATCAGCAATTTAGCCTGGTTGTGCCGTTGCTGTCGGCTCAACATATTCCCCCGGTCGGCATAATACCGGACGTACATGTCGGGCATTCTCAGCACGGGCAACAGGGCATGTAGTTTGTCGGCGTAATAGGCGCAGGAATCGAATTGTTCCCG
>JAYUKZ010000001.1:0-1613 GCA_043763995.1 Fibrella sp. | reverse complement strand
GGTAATTGTAATCAGGCCGGCGCGTGATTTGGGACAAAAATAATCTTTCGGAAAAATGTGCATGTACTCTTTGTAGACCTGATAGCTGTTGCGCAACTTAAATCCGTTGGCGGCCATACTGCCCGAAATAATCTCAACGTTCGTGGTAAGGTCATACGAACCGTCGGGCCGCCGAAAGGCCCGCCCTTCGTAGTGTTGTAGTTGCTCCTTTGACCAGGAATTATGTTGTTCGCCTGCCATGATGCCCGTCGGAATTTCGTGGTCGCTTTCGAAGCCTGAAAAAGCGGGCAGATGCAACAAATCATCTAACGGTTTCAGCATCTCCACGTCGGTGTCCATATAAATACCCCCAACCGTGTAGAGTGCATAGAGCCTAACATAGTCGGTCACGAACGCAAATTTGCGGGCTTCGTAGGCTTCCCGCGCATACTGTACGCTGGTGATGTCAAAGGAATCTTCGTTCCAGAGTCGCAGTTCATAACCGGGCAAAATCTGTTTCCAGGAGCTGATGCACCGCTCGGCCATGAGGGGCATTTTACCCCGGCCAAACCAGCAGTAATGAATAATTTTGGGAATCATTGATGGGTACGTTCGTAAGCCGGTTCAGGACATGGCCCGTGTCAGGAAATCAGCAATCCGTTCCGATGCGTGTCCGTCGCCGTAGGGGTTATGCGCCGTTGCCATCAACTGGTAGGCGTTTGGGTTGGTGAGCAGTTCCCGCACCCCCGCCACGATGCGGGCTGCGTTGGCTCCTACAAGCCGGACGGTTCCGGCTTCAACGGCTTCCGGGCGTTCGGTGGTGTCGCGCATTACCAGCACGGGTTTCCCCAATCCGGGGGCTTCTTCCTGAATACCCCCACTGTCGGTCAGGAGCAGGTAGGCCCGTTGCATCAGGTAAACAAAAGGCGTGTAGGCCAATGGCGCAATCAAAAAAAGGTTCTGATTTGCAGATTCGCCCAGGAGGCTTCTGACCGGCGTTTGCACGTTCGGGTTCAGGTGTACCGGATACACAAAATCGACCGCCGGAAACTCATCGGCCAGTGTTTTTAGCCCCCGGCAGATCTCCACAAACCCATCACCGAAGTTCTCGCGGCGGTGGCCTGTAATCAG
This sequence comes from Fibrella sp., assembly GCA_043763995.1. Taxonomy (GTDB): domain Bacteria; phylum Bacteroidota; class Bacteroidia; order Cytophagales; family Spirosomataceae; genus Fibrella. The sequence continues at coordinate 503 of JAYUKZ010000001.1, read as the reverse complement.
AATTAGTTTCTGGCCGGAGCTGAGCCGACCGGGGTCGTAGCCGAAATCAGTGAGTTGCCCGTTCAGGTCATGCCGCAGGGATGGGCATTCGTCCAACTTATCAACCATGAGCCGAAGCGCGTCAATAACCGTATTGCCGGTTACATGGATGCTGTCTTCAGGTACGTTCTCAAGCAGCAGGTTTTGCCGGGCCGTTGGCGTAGGCGCGAAATGAAACGTAGCTAATTGTGACGTTAATCGCCGGTTCATTTCTTCCGGCCAGGGGCTATAGCGGTTGTAGGTACGTAAGCCTGCTTCTACATGGCCAATGGCTATCCGCTGGTAAAAGGCCGCCAGCGATACTGTCAGGGACGTAACCGTGTCGCCATGTACCAGTACCAAATCGGGTGAAGCCTGCTCCAGCACGGGCTGCATCCCGGTCAGAATCCGGGCCGTTACGTCATACAAATTCTGTTGTTTTTGCATGATGTTCAGGTCATAGTCCGGCACAATGGCAAACAGTG